>JAJZUC010000051.1 GCA_021847245.1 Deltaproteobacteria bacterium
TCATCTTCATGGCGATCCTCCCGATGTAAGATGCCATGAAACTTATCATTATGTTGCGACAGCAAATGTCACAACCGGCGTCAGCGGAAGAATGACGCTAATCAGGCAAACTAATAATCACACAAATCTCACCCGAACAAAACGACGCTTTCCAACCTGAAGCACGTACTCACCGGTACAAGCCAATTCCGCTGCCTCGTCAGACACTCGCTCCCCATTGACCCTAACTCCACCCTGCTGTATGGCTCGGCGACCTTCACCGTTGGACTTGACCAGAGAGGTCATAGCCAAAAGCCTGCAGAGAGGCACTTTCGTTTCAAGCAAATCCGTAGCCGTATTGATGCGTACTTCCGGCAGCTCGTCGGGCACTTGGTTGTCGCGGAACCGCTTCACGAAATTCTCCTCTGCCGACACTGCAGCGGCAGAACCGTGATAGCGAGCGACGATCTCCCTTCCCAGCCGCTTTTTCGCCTCCATGGGGTGCACCGCCCCCTCCCTGATATCCGTCTTGAGCTTGTTCAGCTCGCTCAGTGCCAGGTCGCTGAGAAGTTCGTAATATCGGAGCATAAGCTCATCAGAAATCGACATTATCTTCCCGAATATCTCGTCAGCAGGCTCGTTGATACCGATATAGTTGCCGAGCGACTTGCTCATCTTGTTGACACCGTCAAGCCCCTCGAGAAGCGGCATGGTAATGACGGTTTGCGGCTCCTGCCCCCACTCTCGCTGGAGTTCCCGGCCCACAAGCAGGTTGAACTTCTGATCTGTACCGCCAAGCTCGACGTCGGCCTTCATGGCAACGGAATCATAGCCCTGAATGAGTGGATATAGAAATTCATGAATACTGATGGGAAGTTGAGTCGCAAAGCGCTTGCCAAAATCATCACGTTCGAGCATCCGTGCGACGGTATATTTGGCGGCAAGACCAATCATATCCGTTGCTGAAAGAGCGCCAAGCCACTGAGAATTGAAGACGACCTTCGTTTTTTCCGGATCAAGGATCTTGAAAACCTGTTCTTTGTAAGTTTCAGCGTTGCGCAGGACATCTTCGCGGGTGAGTGCCTTGCGGGTTTCCGACTTTCCGGTTGGATCACCGATCATCCCGGTGAAGTCACCGATCAAGAAAAACACTTCGTGTCCAAGCTGCTGAAACTGGCGCATTTTATGGAGAAGAACCGTATGCCCCAAATGAAGATCCGGCGCGGTCGGATCAAAGCCGGCCTTTATCTTGAGGGGAACTCCTGTCCTTGCAGACTTGGCAAGCTTTTCCTCCAATTCTTTCTCGATGAGAATTTCAACCGCCCCCCGCTTGATAATCATCATCTGCTCTGCAACAGACATAACCATTTCTCTCCTCAGGAGCACAAAAGTGAGATCCGCTCGATACCGAGCGCCTTACCGCTTGCCTCATCGATCTCGACAACCACACCATTC
The DNA here is from genome assembly GCA_021847245.1 of Deltaproteobacteria bacterium. GTDB lineage: Bacteria > Desulfobacterota > Desulfuromonadia > Geobacterales > Geobacteraceae > Geobacter. The sequence goes on from JAJZUC010000051.1 coordinate 1,435, forward strand.
AGACGAAGGTCTTTCTTGGCTACCTCGAATCGAGTCGGCATGAGCGTCACAAACTTTTCAATAGCAAGTTCCTTTTTTATTCCGATGACCGAATCGAAGCTCCCGGTCATACCTACATCCGTGAGATATGCGGTCCCAGCCCCAAGGATTCTTTCGTCAGCGGTCTGAACGTGCGTGTGCGTCCCCAAAACGGCGCTCACGCGCCCGTCGAGGTACCACCCGAGTGCCATCTTTTCCGAGGTGGCTTCGGCATGAAAGTCGACGATAATTATTCCCGTCTGCTCACGGAGCGTTTCAACCTCACGGTCGGCAACCCTGAATGGACAATCAAGATTACTCATGAAGACGCGCCCTTCGAGATTGAGGATGCCTACTTTAACCCCCCCTGCAGTAGAGGCAACGACGCTCCCCTTTCCAGCAGTACCTGGGGGGTAGTTTGCGGGACGAACGAGGCGCTCCTCCCGTCTGATGAAAGGGAGAGCATCCTTCTTGTCCCAGATGTGATTCCCACTTGTAAGCACATCTATCCCGAGGGCAAAAAGTTCTCGTGCGGTATCCTCGGTGAGACCAAAACCTCCGGCAGCGTTCTCGCCGTTCGCAATGACAAGATCAACGCAATAATGGTCGACCAGGCGATGAAGTTCGCGGGAGAGGGCCTCTCTGCCCGGTGCTCCCACGATATCTCCTACAAAGAGAATCTTAACGGGCATATTCGATTGCCCGGGTTTCCCTGATGACATTCACCTTGATCTGCCCGGGGTATGTCATTTCAGCCTCTATTTTCTTGGCGATATCCTTTGCAAGGAGAACGGCTCGCTCATCATTGACTTCGTCGCTAGAGACCATGACACGAATTTCGCGTCCGGCCTGAATGGCGAATGAATTATTAACCCCGGCGAACGACCCTGCAATTCTTTCCAGATCATCAAGACGTTTTACGTAAGTCTCCATCATCTCCCGACGCGCGCCGGGACGTGCTCCCGAGAGCGCATCCGCAGCCTGTACAAGCACTGCGAGCACCGACGACGGCTTCTCGTCTTCATGGTGCGCCATGATTGCATGGACGATCTTCGGAGATTCACCATATTTTCTCGCCAGATCGGCACCGATCACAGCGTGGGATCCCTCCACCTCATGGTCGACCGCCTTGCCGAGGTCGTGGAGAAGACCTGCACGCTTTGCCTGTTTGACGTTAAGCCCGAGCTCCGACGCCATGATGCCACAGAGAAATGCCACTTCGAGCGAGTGCTGATACACGTTCTGACTGTAGGAGGTGCGGTACCGGAGGCGACCGATCAGTTTCAAGATTTCCGGATGGATTCCATGCACACCGAGATCGAAGGCGGCCTGATCACCAGCCTCCTTGATGGCCAGCTCGACCTCCTCTTCGGCCTTCGCCACTACCTCCTCAATGCGGCCCGGGTGAATACGCCCATCGGCAATCAGCTTTTCGAGTGCGATCTTCGCTACCTCGCGCCGGATCGGGTTGAAGCCTGAGAGGATGACCGCCTCCGGCGTGTCGTCGATAATGAGGTCGATGCCGGTTGCCGCTTCCAGGGCACGGATGTTGCGCCCCTCCCTGCCGATGATCCGCCCCTTCATCTCATCAGAAGGGAGTGCTACGACGGAAACCGTCTTTTCCGCGACATACTCGCCAGCATAGCGTTGAATGGCGAGGGAAATAATCTCTTTGGACTTCTTGTCGGCAATCTCGCGGGCCTCCTCCTCGATGGCCTTGATACGCTTGGCTGCATCGAGTTTCGCCTCGCTTTCCAGATTGTCCATCAGGACCTTCTTGGCTTCGGCAGAGGTCATGCCGGAAATGCTCTCGAGCTTGTCCCGCTGATCCACTATCAGCGTATCGAGTCTTTCTTCTTTCTGCACCAGCGCCTGCTCGCGGTTGAGAAGCGACTGTTCCTTCTTGGTCAAATCGGCGTCGCGCTGATCAAAGAGGAGCATTTTTTTATCGAGATTTTCTTCCTTCTGCTGAAGCCGCTTTTCAAGAGCCTGGAGATCCTTGCGTTTTTCCTTGGACTCCCGCTCCGCCTCGGCTTTTGCCTGATAGATCGCGTCCTTGGCCTGCAGTTCCGCTTCCTTGGTGATGGTTTCTGCTTCACGTTTTGCGTCGTCGACGATCTTGGATGCAAGCTCCTCTGCCTTACTGACAAGTGAGTCGGAAAGCTTCCGACGCAGCATGTTGCCGACAAAAAAACCTGCACCCGCCGCGGCAAGAATAAGAATAATGGCGATTTCTATCTTCAATTTCCCTGTACCTCCTCTGATCTATTGATAACGGACGGGCGAATCATGCGCCTGTCGGTAATAATTACGTCTACGGCCACATCGTGAGGTTCACCGGCAATTTCGTCAACCAGCTGAAAATCATAACAAAAGCCGACAAGCCTCCCCTCCCCTTCCAACCGATGGAGCGCCCGGTCATAGAATCCCTTGCCATAGCCAATTCGCCTCCCCGAGAGGTCAAAAGCTACTCCTGGCACGATAATGACATCGGCCAGCTCCGGCGACAGCACACCGCCGGTCAGGCACGGTTCGAGAATTCCGAAAGCCCCTCTTCTGCAAGTATCATCGGCAGTAACCCTGACAAAGCGCAGCTCCTCGCCGCAAACCACAGGGAGATACACATCCTTCCCTCCAGCCCAGGAAGACTCCATGATCTCCCGTGTATCCACTTCGCCATGGATCGGCGAATACAGGATAATCCTCCGGGCCGAATTGAATTCCGGGGTCGCCAAGAACGCTCGCTGGACACGCTGCCCCGCACACTGTGCCTCGGAGACAGGTAAAGACTTGCGCCTGGCAATCAGATACTGCCTCAGGGCTTTTTTAGGCATAGAAAGTAAAGGACGAAGCCGCGATGGGCCACATAGAGCGGGGACTACCCCCGCGGGGGGAAGGGGTGAGAGCAATGCTTGCGCGCTGCAGAAATGGGACCGGCTTAAGGGTAACGGATTTGACGTGACGGTTATTTCGTTACGGCGACAGATTTACCCTTTCCGTTTGATGAATTCTGCAGATGTTATCGGCAGACAGCCGAGTCTGCTTTCGCTTGCAGCGCAAACTCGCCTGTAGGCACTGAACAAACCTTCCAGACCGCTCTATGGTTAAATCTCCCGAAAGAGACCGTAACAAACTGCAACACCGATGGGACTCCTCCGATGTTACAGCAACGCACTATCGATCCGCTTTCCCAACCGGCTTACCGCATCTCGTTCAAGTCGCTTTCGCTCTTCCATTTCCTGCGAAAGAGAGAGGTACCCCTCCGCCAGGTTCATGAGCGCAAGGATAATCGGTATCTGAGGATCGCCTACCGGCACCGAAGCCTGCGCTTCGGCCAATTTCGCATTCACGAGGGATTCAATTTTTCGCACCTGTTCGGGGGAAGCGGTACTTCTGACCGTTATCTCTTTCCCGAGCACCTTGATGCGATGAGACGACTTCATGGTCGTCAGATCCCCTCAAGCTTGTTGAGGATGCGGTCAATCCTCTCCTTTATGCCATCGCGCTCCCGAAGAAGCCTGCTGTTTTCCTCCCGCAGGATCTCATTTTCCTGCTTCAGCGAGGCATGCTTTTCGATAAGCGCTTCGATACGGCCCTCAAGGGCGGTGAACAATTCCGTGTCCATAGAGTACCTTTTTTGGAATCAAATAATATTTCAGCCCCCCCCTTAAGTCAAGGCATTATTGGAAAAGCGCCTCCACAAACTGGGCGGGATCAAAGTCGCGGAGATCCTCGACCCCCTCGCCGACACCTATGTAGCGAACGGGAATCCGAAACTCGTTGCATATCGCCACCACGATCCCTCCCTTTGCGGTACCGTCAAGCTTGGTCAGGGCAATGCCGGTAACTTCGGCCGCCTCCTTGAAGAGTTTGGCCTGTGAAATGGCATTCTGTCCCGTGGCAGCATCAAGAACCAGCAACGTCTCGTGGGGGGCACCGGGAAGCTCGCGGGACATGATGCGGCGGACCTTTTTCAGCTCTTCCATGAGGTTCACCTTGGTGTGGAGCCTCCCTGCCGTGTCGACAATCAGTATGTCAGCCTTGCGCGCGACGGCGGCCTTGATGCCGTCGAACACAACCGCCGAAGGATCGGCCCCCTCCTGGTGACGGACCACGTCCACACCGGCCCGCTCACCCCACGCCTGCAACTGCTCGGCGGCGGCGGCTCGGAACGTGTCCCCCGCAGCCAGAACAACCTTCTTCCCCTCCTGGGTGTACCGGGCCGCAAGCTTGCCGATGGTGGTGGTTTTACCGACGCCGTTCACGCCGATCACCATGATGACAAAAGGTGTCGCCGTGGTGATGTCGAGGGGAGCAGCCTCGCGGGCAATACGCTTCAGGATCTCTTCCTTGAGGGCCTCCTTGAGGGCGGCGCCATCCTTGAGCTCATTGCGGGAAAGGCGCTGCTCCAGTGTCCGGATCAACTCCACCGTAGTCTGTACGCCGAGATCGGCCGTGATCAGGATCTCTTCCAGTTCCTCCAGCGTGTCGGCGTCGATCTCCTTCCGGCCGAAAACCAGACGGTCGATTCGCCCCACGAGACTGTCGCGGGTCTTGCTCAGTCCCTGCTTGAGACGTTCAAAGAAACCGGCCTTTGGAAGCTCGCGCTCTTCGGCCTGAGGGGATGGCGGAAGGGGCTCGGCCTGCAGCTGCGGTGAGGCATCCTCTCCACTCTCGCCACCTCCGGCGAGTTTTCCCCACAGTCCCTTGAAAAAACCTTTCTTCTCCTCGGACATCAGTATATCTCCTTCGCCAAAAGCTCGACCGTCTGCCGGAACCTGAAGAGCGCCCTTGCGGGAATCGCCTCGCGGACCAGCGTCATGACCAGCGAGTAGTCCTTCCCCACCGCACCGACGATTACGTGCTGGTGCGCGGTGGTAACTATGGCATCCCGTACGGGGTCACCGGAGAGCTTGCTCTGCAGATCCTTCATCTGGTTAAGGATGATCCCCTTGTGGGCACCGACGACCTTGAGCTCGAAGTCGTCATGGAGAGCGGAGTGCTCCACCGCTTCCCCTTCCCAGTCGGCCAGTATCGCGCCGGTCGCGCCGGGGACCGATTGCACGAGCTCGGTCAGAATCGCTTTGAATGGCACTGATGCACTCTCCTCAGTTCAGTTTGACGGAGACAAGCTTGGAGACGCCCGGCTCCTCCATGGTGACCCCGTAGAGGGTGTCGGCAACCGCCATGGTCGCCTTGTTGTGCGTGATGATGATGAACTGCGATATTTCGCTCATCTCCCGGACCATATCGTTGAACCGTCCGATATTGGCGTCATCGAGCGGGGCATCCACCTCATCGAGAAGGCAGAAGGGGGACGGTTTGATCAGGAAGATGGAAAAAATGAGCGCTACGGCCGTGAGGGCCTTCTCCCCGCCGGAGAGAAGCGTCACGTTTTGGAGCTTTTTGCCGGGGGGCTGAACGATGATGTCAATCCCGGTTTCCAGGAGATCCTCCTCGTTGGTCAGTTTGAGCTCGGCCCGGCCACCGCAGAAGAGGCGCGGAAAGACCTCCTGAAATTTCTCGTTGACCTGATGGAAGGTCTCGAGAAACCGTTTGCGTGTAGTCCGGTTGATCCGCTGAATTGCCTGCTGGAGTGCGTGAAGCGACTCCTCCAGGTCATCCTTCTGCCCCGACAGGAAGGCAAAGCGCTCTTCCAGCTCCCGGTATTCCTCGATGGCGGTAAGGTTTACCTCCCCCATTTCGTCGATGAGGCGGGCAAGCTCTGACTGCCTCCGGCCGGCCGCATCCGCATCGAAGGGGTGGTCGGCGTACCTGGCGAGGAGCGGTTGGAGCTCCAGCCGGTACTTGTCGGCAAGAGAAGTCACGAGGTGGTTGAGCTCAAGGGTCAGCTCGGAGAGTCTCAGCTTATGGCCGGAAACGACTCCCTTCGCCTCCTCACAACGCGTGCGCAGCTCCCGAAGGCTTCCCTCCTCGGAGCGGAGCAGTTCCGCCTGCGCCTCGAACTCCCGCTTCACTGCCGCCCAGACAGTCTCCGCCTCGGCATGGCCGGCAAGAAGCGACTTAAGCTCCTCCTCGCGTGCCGCAAGCGCGGCCGCAACCTGCTCCCGCTCGGTGGCGCAGACCTCCCGCTCGCGCCGATGGCGCTCGATCCGCATCCGCAGATCGCCGAGAAGCTCCTCGGTTCGCCTCATCGCCCGGCTTGCCGCCTCTTTCTTCTCGCGAAGCTGCGCACTGCGCACCTTGAGGGATGTAACCGCCTCACGGGCGGAATCTATCTGCCGCCTGCGGACCGCAAGGCTCTCCTGGAGCCGGGCGAGCTCCTCTTCAAGGAGCACCTTCCGCTCGTCCCGGGCGCTGCGGCGGCTGTCGGTATCGGCCATCTCGGCTTCGAGGCTCTCCCGCTCCTCCCGGAGCTGATCGTCTTCCATGCCGGCGACCTCAATCCGCTCCTCGATCCGCTGGCACTCCTCGCGGACTCGCTGCAGATCCTTCTCCGCGTTCACGAGCTGCAGATCGGTCTGGTGCAGCTCCTGCCGCAGCTCGCGCAGCTCCTCTTCGCCGCGTGCCCGCTCCTCGCGCATCCCGTCGCGCTCGGCCTCCAGGTGCCGGACCTGGGCGGCCAGCCGTTCGGTCGTCCCCGAAAGCTCGCGGATTTCCCGCTTCTTGTGGACAAGCCCCTGCCCCGCTCCTTCGGTCGAGCCGCCGTGTACAACCCCGCCACCGTAGGCCAGGTCGCCGTGCAGCGTGACGAACGTGCAGCGGGAAAAGCGCCGGGAGCTCGAAACGGCATCGGCCAGATCTTCAACCAGGTAAACATTATTCAGGAGAGGTTCCACCGCCCCGCGCCACGGCTCACTTATGGCAACCCGCGAGAGGAGCGGCACGGCACCGGGGAGGGCTGCCGGACGGTCGCCCAGTGCGAGAGGCGCGGCAACGAGGGCACAGCGCCCGCCGCCGCTCTCCCGCAGAAACGCCACCGCTTCCAGCGCATCGGCATCGCCTCCGCACAGGACATACTGAAGGCGCTCGGCAAGAACCGCTTCCAGGGCCACTTCGAACTCCCCCTCCGTCTCCACGACATCGGCCAGGACTCCCCCGAACCGTCCCGCGAAACGCTCCGCGAGGAGGAGATTCCGCACCCCCTGGCCGTAGCCGGCAAACTGGGCTTCCAGCTCCTGCAGCGAGTGCAGGCGCGAAGAAACGCGGGAGAGCTCCTCGCGCCGCCCGGCCAGCTCCCGTTCCAGATCGGCGAGTCGGGTCTTGAGCTCGTCTTCCCTGCGTGCAAGAACAGGAATCCGCTCCTGAAGCTCCCCCTTGCGGCCGGAAAGGGCGCCGACCGCTCCTTCGAGCTCATGGGCCCGGCCGGAACTCTCGACAAGCCGCTCCTGCAGGAGGGTCCCCTCGCGCCGGTTCCGTTCGGCGCGCTCGGTGAGGCCTTCCAGGCGCCGGGCGGCGGCGTTGCGCTGGTTGTTGAGCTGGGTCACCTCGGAAAGGACGGAGAAGAGCTCGCGCCGGACCTCTTCCAGGGAAGAGGCTAGTTCCCGCTCCCCCTCCATGATCTCTTCGAGCTCCTTCTCCCGGGCCTGCAGGTTCTCCTCTTCGCCGGCAGCCTCGACGGCAAAGGCACCGCTTTGCTCCACGAGGCGCTTCTGCTCCTCCTCGGACGCCGCCACCTGCCCCTCGAGGGCGGCCAGCTCGGTGGCAAGGCGCTCCTCCTGGCGCTCCAGGGCGGCCAGCTCCTTGCGCTGGAACTCGATGCGGCTCTCGGAGGACTGCACCGCACTCTTGCGCCTGAAGATCTCCTCCTGGGCCTCGGCAACTCCCCGTTCCCGCTCGATGAGGGAGATGCGCCTCTCCTCCAGGAGAAGATCCCGCCGGCCGAGATCGGCCGAGAGCTCACCCTCCCGGGATACGGCGCCTCGCAGCAACTCCTCGACCCGCTCCTTCTCGGCATCGAGGGAGAGGAAGTGCCGGACGGTGGCGACAATCTCGATCTCCTTCAGTTCCTCCCGATACTCCCTGAACTTCTCCGCCTTTTTCGCCTGACGCTGGAGGGAGTTGAGCTGGCGCTTGATCTCGGCCAGGATGTCGCCGATCCGCAGAAGGTTCTGCCGGGTAACGTCGATCTTCTTGAGGGCGATCTGCTTCTTGGCCTTGAACTTGGTGACCCCGGCCGCCTCCTCGATGAGGAATCGCCGCTCCTCGGGTTTGGAGTGGAGGATCATCCCGATCTTCCCCTGCTCTATGATGGAGTAGGCCCGGGCGCCGACGCCGGTATCCATGAAGAGCTCGGTTATGTCCATCAACCGGCAGGGGGTTTTGTTGAGAAAATAGTCGCTCTCGCCGTCACGATAGAGACGGCGCGTCACCTGGATCTCGCTGTAGTTCAGGTACTTTGCCGGAACGCGGCCGTCCTCGGTGGAGAAGACCATGGAGACCTCGGCCATGCCGACCGGCTTGCGGAACTCGCTGCCGCCAAAGATAATATCCTCCATCGAGCGTCCACGGAGGTTTTTGGCCGACTGCTCTCCCATGACCCAGCGGATAGCGTCGACCACATTGGACTTTCCGCAGCCGTTGGGACCGACTATGCCGGTGACCCCCTGCTGAAAATCGAGCGACGCCCGGTCGACAAACGATTTGAACCCTGATATTTCGAGGCGTTTGATCTTCATAAACCGGCTCATACTAGCAAAGGGATGTCGCGATTGCAAAGACAAACGGGAGAGGAACCTTGCCAAAACCGGTCCATTAATGCTATTTTTTTGGCCAGTCGGAGGTTTTTCATGAAAGAACGGACAAAGATCCTTCTCATTGACGACGAAGAGGCGGGACGAGAGGCCCTGACCCTTCTTCTCAAGGGAGCGGGCCACCACATCAGGAGTGTCGCGTCGGGAACGGAAGGATTCCAGTCCCTCGCCCGGGAGAAGTTCGACATCCTCATCACCGACCTGTTTCTTCCCGACAGCAACGGCATTGACATCCTCAAGAAGGTGAAGGAAGACTCCCCGCTGACCGAGGTGATCCTCATCACCGGACACGCCTCGGCCGAAACGGCGGTCCGCGCCATGAAGGAAGGGGCCTTCGACTACATCACCAAGCCCCTCAACATCGACGAACTCAAGATCATCATCGCCAAGGCGGTCGAGAAGCACCGGCTCCTCACCGAGAACGTCTACCTCAAGAAGCAGCTGCGCGATAAATTCGAGTTCGCCAACATCATCGGCACCTCGCCGTCGATGCAGCAGGTCTTCGCGCTCATGAAGCGGATCGTCAAGACCGACTCCACCGTGCTGATCACGGGCGAGTCGGGGACCGGCAAGGAACTGGTGGCCAAGGCGATCCACTTCAACGGCCAGCGCCGGGACAAGCCGTTCGTCGCCGTACACTGCGGGGCCATTCCCGAAAATCTCCTCGAAAGCGAGCTCTTCGGCTATGTGAAGGGGGCATTCACCGGGGCGGTGCGAGACAAGATCGGCAAGTTCGAGGCGGCAACCCAGGGAACCATCTTCCTGGATGAGATCGGCACCATGGCGATGCAGCTCCAGACCAAACTCCTGCGGGTGCTCCAGGAACAGGAGGTGGAGCGGGTCGGCTCCACCCGTCCAGTAAAGATCGACGTTCGGATCGTCGCCGCCACGAACCTGAACCTGGCCGAAGAGGTGAAAAAGGGAACCTTCCGGGAAGACCTCTTCTACCGGCTCAACGTCATCCCGCTGCCGTTGCCGCCTCTGCGGGAGCGGGTCGAGGATCTCCTGCCGCTGGCAAAACACTTCCTCGCCAAATTCTGCAAGGAGATGCACCGCCGTCCCATGACCCTGGCCAAGGATGGTCTGGAAGCCCTTGAAAGCTACCAGTGGCCGGGAAACGTCCGGGAGCTCGAAAACCTCATGGAGCGGGTTGCAGCCCTGACCGAGGGTGACACCATCACCCTCCAGGACCTCCCCCCCAACATTAGGGAGGAATCCCTCTCCCGCGTCACCGAAAAGGGGGTCGATCTGGTCAAGACCCTCGCCGAGATCGAGCGGAGCATGATCAACGACGCCCTTGCCCTTTCCGACGGGGTGAAGGCCCGCGCCGCCGCGCTCCTGAACCTGAACCGCACGACCCTCGTGGAGAAGATGCGGCGGCTCGGGATGCCGCTCTAGCTCCGCAAATACCATCCGCGCATAAACGCCAACGCCCGGCTGCCGGTGAGACCAGCTCACCACATCCGGGCGTCGTTTCGCGGCGCTCCTCCACTTCCCCTTCCGTCACCCCCCGGCGGCCTTTACCCGAAACAGCGCCGTGAAGCTTGCCGCCTTCACCCCGCTTTCGTCATAGACCCCGGCACTCCCCCGGATCGTCCGCTCATCCTCCCGCCGGGTGGCGGCCACCGCCTTCACCCTCCCCCCGCGAATCGGGGCGTGGAAGACAAGGGTCAGCTCCGTGGTCACGAAGTGGGTCCCCTCCGGCAACAGGCTCTTGATCGCCATCGCCACGGCGGTGTCGGCCAGGGCCGTTACGGCGCCGCCGTGCATGAGCCCCTTTCCCTGGGCGTGCTTCACGGTAAACGACAGGGAGAGCACCGCCCGGCCGCAGGCCGCCTCCTCGATGGTCATCCCCAGGTACTCCTCGAAGGGAGCACAGGCGATCCACCCCGGCAGGGCGAACGGCAGCGGTGCCCCCGCCACCATCGGCTCTTCGTAGAGATGCTCGTACATTGTTAGGGCCACCTTTCGTCAGTCTTTGGGCGGTGCTGTGGCGATCCCCAGTCTTCCCATGACCTGCTTCATGTCCTCCCAGACCTCCCGCTTGCGCTCGGGGTTGCGCAGAAGAAACGCCGGATGGAATGTCGGCATGAGGGGGATGCCGTGGTAATCGTGGAAGACCCCGCGCAGCTTCGATATCGGCTCCTTGGTGCCGAGGAGGGCCTGGGCGGCGAAGGTGCCGAGGGCCACGATCGCCTCGGGAGCGATGGCCCTCACCTGCCGCAGCATGAACGTGCTGCAGGCCTCGACCTCCTCGGGGAGGGGATTGCGGTTCCCCGGCGGCCGGCACTTGAGGACATTGCAGATATAGACCTCCTCGCGCGCAAAACCCATGGCCTTGATGATCCTGGTCAGGAGCTGTCCCGCCTCGCCCACAAACGGCTCCCCCCGGAGGTCCTCTTCGCGGCCCGGGGCCTCCCCTACAAAGAGAAGCCGCGCCTTCGGGTTGCCGACGCCGAAAACAAGGGTGGTGCGCCCGGCACCGAGGGTGCAACGCCGGCACTCACCGAGATCGCCCCGGATCTCGGCGAGGGTTTCCGCTCCCGTTGGCGCTGGTGCCACGGCTACGGCCCCGTCAGCCCCGGAAAGGGAGCCGGCGGCACCGGGTGGAAGAGAGGAGGCTGCGGCGTCCGGGCCGGGAGCTCTCTCCGGTGGTGAAAACGGAAGCCCGTCCACCCCACTCTCCCGCAACTCCTCCAGGTAACGCCTGAGCGATGCGATTGTCTCGAACTGGCCGTCATCGGGCCCCATGGCAAATCCCTTTACTTTTCACTAACTCTCCAATATTTTTATACATATGCTCATTCTTCCGCTAACGATCCTCTTGGCCGCCCTGTTCGTTCCCACCGAGGCCTTTGCGTGGGGAGCCGGAATCCATCTCCAGATCGGGACCGCCGTCATCAACAACCTGCAAGTGATCAACCCGGCCATTGCCGCACTCATCGGCGAATTCCCCCACGACTTCCTCTACGGCTGCATCGCGGCGGATATCACCCTCGGCAAGAAGTTCACCCACTACCTGCAGCACTGCCACCGCTGGCGCATCGGCATGAAGGTGCTGGAGTATGCCTGGAATCCGCCCCAGAAGGCCTGCGCCTACGGCTATCTGTCGCATCTCGCCGCCGACACGGTGGCCCACAACTATTTCGTTCCCTTCAAGGTGATGCGGAGCTTCTCCGCGCTCACCCTCAAGCACGCCTACTGGGAGATGCGGTTCGAAACCTTCGTGGAGCGCGATATCTGGGAAACGGGGAAGCAGGTGGCCCGGGAGAACTACAAGGCAAACGATGCCCTGCTGCGTAACGTCCTCTCGGACACCATCTTTTCCTTCGGGACCAACAAGCGGATCTTCAACTCGATCCTCCTGGTGAGCCGTCTCGAAAAATGGCAGCAGGTGCTGAAATCTCTTTCGGAGTCGTCGAGCTACGTCCTTGAGGAAGAGGACCGTTCCGAGTACCTGGGGCTTGCGGAGGAGGCGGTCTTCGACTTCCTCAACCGTGTGGAGCACTCGCGCTTTTACCTGGCGGACCCCACCGGGGAGCGGGCCCTCGCCACGGCGGAGGCGGTAAGGAAAAACCTCCGCCTCCTTTACCGCAGCGGCAAACTCGGCAAGGACGACGCGTTCGCCCAGGTGGAGGCCATGAAGTGGCGGCTGCGGGAGGCCATCTGCGCGCCGGAGAAGCTCCTCCAGATCCTCTCCGCCGAATAGCCTCCAACGTCACACCTCCTCACTCCTCCCGCCGCGCCAGCTTCCGCCGCAAGGCCACCACCCGATCCAGGATCGCCTCCGCCACCAGCTCCTTTTCCATGAGGGGAAGCTCCTCGACGGTCCCATTCCGGTGAAGGAGCTTGGCGATGTTGGTGTCGATATTGAAGCCTGCCCCCGCCTGACTCACATCGTTCGCCACCATGAGGTCGACGTTCTTTCCCTTGAGCTTTGCGCGGGCGTTCTCCAGCAGTTCGCCGGTTTCGGCGGCAAAGCCGACCACCACGCGGTCCCCCTTTGCCCTCCCTACCTCGGCAAGGATGTCGGGGTTCTTCTCCAGCTCCAGCACCATCGTCTCGGCGCCTTTCTTGATCTTGCCGGCGCTGCGGGAGGCCGGGCGATAATCGGCGACGGCCGCCGCCTTCACCACGACCGTAGACGCCGGCAACCGGGCCATGACGGCGTCCCGCATCTCCATGGCGGATTCGACCCGCACCGTCTCGATCCCCCACGGATTCTCAAGGCAGGTGGGGCCGGAGACCAGAGCGACCTCCGCCCCCCGCCGCCACGCCGCCCGCGCGATGGCATACCCCATCTTCCCCGAGGAGTGATTGCTGACGAAGCGGACCGGATCGATCTCCTCGCGGGTGGGACCGGCGGTGACGAGAAACCGCTCCCCGGCCAGATCCTGGGGCGCAAGCGCCCGCCGCGCCTCTTCGACGATCACCGCCGGCTCCTGGAACTTTCCCTCCCCTTCCCAGCCGCAGGCGAGCATCCCCCGCGCCGGCGCCACGATGCGGTAGCCGTGGCGGCGGAGCTTCTCCTCGTTCTCCCGGTAAAGCGGATTCTGGTACATGTTGACGTTCATGGCGGGGGCGATGAGGACCGGCGCCCTGGTCGCCATGACGGTGGTAGTGAGCATGTCGTCGGCGATGCCACCGGCAAGCTTGCCGATGACGTTGGCCGTTGCCGGGGCGATGATGAAGAGATCCGCCCGGTCGGCCAGGGAGATGTGCCCGATCTCCCGCTCGGAGATGAGATTGAAGAGCTCGGTGTTGACCGGGTTCATGGAGAGGGTCTGAAAGGTGAGCGGGGTCACGAATTCCGTGGCCGACCTGGTCATGATAACGTGAACCGTCGCCTCCCCCCTGGTCAGCAGGCGGAGCAGCTCCACCGCCTTGTAGGCGGCGATGCCGCCGGTCACCCCGAGTACGATCTGCTTGCCGTTGAGCATTGCGCCTCCACGGTTCAGCACGCCCTCCGCGCGCTAACCGGCGATGTAAGGATTGTAGAGCCGCTCCCGGCCGATGGTGGTTGATGGGCCGTGCCCCGGAAAGACCTGGGTGGCGTCCGGAAGCGTCAGGAGTTTCGTCCGGATCGAGGCCATCAAAGCCTCGTGGGAGGAACCGGGGAAATCGGTCCTTCCCACCGACTCCGCAAAAAGCGTGTCGCCGGTGATCACCTTCCCTTCCTTTGCCAGGAAGAGGCAGCACCCGCCGGGCGTATGACCGGGGGTGTGCAGGATTGCCATCGTGCAGCTCCCGAAGGAAAGCGTCGCGCCATCCTCAAGGAAAGCGTCAGGCGCTGGCGAGTTCTCGGTCGTGAGGCCGTACATGGCGGCCACGTCGACTGCACGGCCGAGAAGGGGGACGTCGTCCCGGTGGATGAGGAGTTTCGCCCCTGTCGCATCGACCACGGGGCGGTTCCCCCCCACATGGTCGAAGTGCCCGTGGGTGTTGATGATGTACCGGATGGCGAGCCCCCGGGAGCGGACGCGCTCGAGGATCCGCCCGGCATCGGCGCCGGGATCGACCACCACCCCCTCCCCGGTCTCCTCGCACCCGAGGATGAAACAGTTGACCCCCAGCGGGCCGACGACGACGGTATCGAAAATCATGGCAACGTCTCCGTATGGAAATTGTGAGCTAGAAGAGGTCCAGGTTCTTTCCCTGGAGCTGCTCGAAGGGATTGTTGCGGAACCCCTTCTTCGGCTCCTCCCGACGACGCTCAGCCGGCGGCTCGGCCGGCGGGGCGAGCGCCGCCGGTTCGGGTAGAGCCGGCTCCTCGCGGAGTTCTTCCGCTTCCCCGTCGGGGAAGTACCCCTCTTTGTAATAGTACCGGTCGTAGAGACGGTGGTAGGAGGTCCAGCGGCTCTGGCTTTCCGCCTCCTTGCGGATATGGGTCCTGATGCCGTTGATCTTGGAATCGAGGTCGTCCAGGTAGTTGAGGATCGTCGCCTCCAGCGTCTTGGGACGCTTGGGGGAACCGTACTCGTACTGGCCGTGATGGGAGAGGAGCATATGCTTGAGGAGCATCGCCAGATCGGTCGGGAAGCCCGGGAGGGAGGCGATCCGCTCCTGCAGCATCTCCACGCCGATGGTGATGTGGCCGAGCAGCTTCCCTTCGTCCGTGTAGTCGAAGGAGCGGAGATAGGTCATCTCGCGGACCTTCCCCACGTCGTGGAGCAGGGCCCCCGCCACGAGGAGGTCGCGGTTGAGCCCGGTATAGAGGGGGATGATGGCGTCCACGAGCCGGGCCACCGAAAGGGAGTGCTCCAGGAGCCCCCCCAGATAGACATGGTGCATCCCCTTGGCGGCCGGGGCGACCCGGTATAGCGACATGAGCGCCGGATCGTCGAAAAACGCCTTCATGAGCCCCTTCAGGTGAGGGTCGGCGAAACTCTCCACCAGGGTCGCCAGCTCCCGCTCCATCTCCTCGATGGCCCGCTCGGACTCGGGGAGGAAATCGGCCAGGGTGACCTGGTGCTCGGGAACCCTGAAGAGCTCGGAGATGATGAGCTGCATCTTGCCGAGGTAGACGGTCGCCTTGCAGCGGATGGCGATGAAGTCGTCCTTGTCGAAGGTGGCGGAAAGCTCGTCCACGTTATCCCAGACGCGCCCCTCGATCTCGCCGCTCTTGTCCATGAGCCGCAGCGTCATGTACGGTTTGCCGTTCTTGGCCATGGCCATGATCTTGTCTTTGACGAGAAAGACCGATTCGAGCTGGTCGCGCTCACGGATGCTGCTGACAAAAACCTTGTTCAAATGGAACTCCCTCCCTGGGCTGATATCTGGTTCGCAATGGCATCGGCCACCCTGATCCCGTCGAGGGCGGCGCTCATGATCCCGCCGGCATACCCCGCCCCTTCTCCGGCGGGGTAGAGCCCCCCGACCCCCACCGCCTGAAAATCTTCGCCCCTGCCGATCCGCACCGGGGCCGACGTTCTGGTCTCCACGCCGGTAAGGGTCGCCTCGGCTGTCAGGAACCCCCGCATCTTGCGGTCGAAGAAGCGGATGCCGTCCCGCAGGGTCTCGGTCACGGCGGGCGGGAAAAGCTCCCCCAGCGGCACCTCCCGGACACCGGGGCGGTAGCTGGAAGCGATCCTCCCCCCTGTCTTCGCCTCCACGAACGCCACGAGGTTCTGGGCGGGGGCCCGGTATCCCCCGCCGCCGGCGGCAAAGGCCCTCCGCTCCAGAAGGCGCTGGAACTCCACCCCGGCAAGTGGTGACGCGTCACCGAAGTCGGCCGGCCCCACCGTCACTACCAGGGCACTGTTGGCGGCGGGCGAATTGCGCAGATAGGTGCTCATGCCGTTGGTGACCACCCCTCCCTCTTCCGAGCTCCCCGCCACCACCACACCACCGGGGCACATGCAGAAGGAGTAAGCGGAGCGGCCGGTCGCGCGGTCGTTGTAGGCAAGGGCGTAGTCGGCGGGAGGAAGCGACGGGTGGTGTCCCTTCCCGTACTGGATCCGGTTGATCAGCGGCTGCGGATGCTCGATCCGCACCCCGACGGCGAACGGTTTCTGCCGCATCAGGACCCCGTGCCGCGCAAGCATCGCGTAAGTGTCACGGGCGCTGTGCCCCGGCGCCAGCACGAGAAAGCGGCACGGGATCTCCTCGGCGCCGTTCACAATCCCCGCACCGATCCGCCCCCCGTGCGAAACAACATCCGTCAGACAGCTCCGGAAGCGGATATCGAAACCTCTTTGCTTCAGAAAGCGGCGGATGGAGGCGACGACGGTACAGAGCCGGTCGGTGCCGATGTGGGGCTTGGCGAGGTAGCCGATCTCCGGCGGAGCGCCGAATGCGATGAGCTTTTCGATGACGTAGGCGATGTTCGGGTCGTTCACCCGGGTGGTGAGTTTCCCGTCCGAAAAAGTCCCTGCTCCCCCCTCGCCGAACTGGACGTTGCTCTCGGGGTCGAGTTCTCCCCGCGCCCAGAACGCCTGTACGTCGCGGGTCCGCTCCTCCACCGGTTTGCCCCGCTCCAGAACCGTGGCGCGAAGGCCGTAGTCGGCGAGCCGCAGCGCCGCAAAAAGCCCCGCCGGCCCCATGCCGGCAATCAGAATCCTCTCGGGGTGCGACAATTGGGGAAACGTCTGCCGCGGCGGCTCCACGACCGCCTCGACGTCCGGATCGGTCCCGTACAGGGCGAGAAAGCCCGCTTCGTCGGCGAGCAAACACCGGACCGTGCAGACAAACTTCACCTGGGGCTTTTTCCGGGCATCGACGCTCTTGCGGACCAGGCGCAGCTCCCGGATATCATCGTCGCGAATGGAAAAACGCCGCGTCAGCGCGCTGCGGAGCAGCTCCTCCCCCTCTCCGGGGGCAAGAACAAGATTGCGAATCAGAAGCGGCATCGAACTCCTTCACTCCCCGGCGCCGCTCCGCCTCTTCCGGGCGGGGAGCCGCCATCGGCGATGAAGATTTCCGACGGCGCACCGGCCTGACTAACGGGACCGCGCCCCATCTCTCAAAGCGTCCGTTGCTCTCGTGGCGAAATGCCGGTTATCATAACAAAATCGAACCGGCAAAGGAAAGGAGAAAGGACGCTCAACCGGAGGCCAGGGGAAGCCGGATGAGGAAGGTGGTGCCGGAAGAATCGCTCTTCTCCACCGAAATCCTGCCGTGATACGTCTTGACGATCCGCAGCACCACCGCAAGTCCCAGTCCGCTCCCGCTCGTCTTGGTGGTGAAGAAGGGATCGAAGATCTTCGAGAGATTCTCCGGGGCAATCCCCCCTCCGGTGTCGGAGACCCGGACGGAGAGCTCCTCCCCGTCGTGATCGAGGGAGACCGTCAGCACCCCCCCGTCGCGCATCTCGTGGATGGCGTTCAGAAAGAGGTTGGTGAAAATCTGTTCGATCTCGGCCTGATCGGCCTGAAAGGGAGGGGGAATATTCCTGAAGTCCCGGACCACGTCGACATGGTAGAGAGATGCCTGGGGTTTGAACACCTCCAGAGTCGCCTCGATGATCCGGTCGATGCGCACCTCGCTCAACTGGTAGCGGGGACGTTTGGAGGCATCGAGGAGCTTGCGCATGGTTTCGTCGATCCGATCCACCTCTTTCAGGATCTTGTCGACGTAGCCGAGCAGCTCCGGATCGTCGAAGCCGCTCTTGACGAGCTGGGCAAAGAGGGTGATGGAGTTGAGGGGATTGCGGATCTCGTGGGCCATGCCGGCGGAGAGGTAGCCGAGGGAGGCAAGCTTCTCGGACTGGACGATCTCGGCCTGGGCGCGCTGAAGGGCCTCGGTCTTCTCCTGCACCCGCGCCTCCAGCTGGCGGTTCCACTCCTCGATCTCGGCCAGAAGACGCTCGCGTTCCAAGGTGAGTTCGCGGTTGCGCAGTTCCACCCGACGGATCCGGAGCACGTTTTCGATCCGTTCGACGAGGTCCTGGTTATTGAACGGCTTCAGGATGTAATCCGAAGCACCGGCCTTCATCAGCTCCACGGCAATCTCTTCATTCCCCTTGCCGGTGAACATGATGACATAGCTGTCCGGGAAGCGCTCCTTGATCTCCCTGAGAGCGGTGAGTCCGTCCATAACCGGCATCATGTAGTCGAGAAGGACCAACTGCGGCTGGTGAAGCTCCAGCTCGTTCAGGCCGGCAATGGCGTCGGACGCGGTGAATACGGTATAGCCGCGGTTTCTGAGGACGATCGACGTAAGATCGAGGATCACCTTTTCGTCGTCGATAATGAGAATCGTTCCTTTAGAAGAGAGGGGTTCGGTCGTCATCGGAATCTGCCGTGTCCTCCTTGACCTGATTCTGTCTTTCTGGGGATCTTGCACCGAAAAAACAAAGGGCAGCATAACGCTGCCCCTGTTGTCAGCTCCCGGAGCGGGGGCCGGGAAGTTGTTACACCTCGGGGGGACGCACGGTCATAACGGGGCACTTGGCATTGCGCACCACGCGTTCGGCAGTGCTGCCGAACAGGAAATGATCGATTCCCTTGCGGCCATGGGTACCCATGACGATGAGGGACGCCTGCTCTTCAGTCGCCTTCTTGAGAATCTCGTCGTACGGGATCCCCGAGACGATGCAGCTTGTGAAGTTGGCGTAATCCTTCATCTTTGTCCGGCAAAACTTCTCCATCATCTTCTCGGCAGCGGCCACGATCTCTTCCTCCAGCTTCTCGAAGGAAACATGGGGAACATAGAACCCCCGGAGATCCACCGGTTCGTTAATCACATGGATGACAACGAGCCGGGCGTTAAACTG
Source organism: Deltaproteobacteria bacterium (assembly GCA_021847245.1). Lineage (GTDB taxonomy): Bacteria > Desulfobacterota > Desulfuromonadia > Geobacterales > Geobacteraceae > Geobacter. The sequence continues at coordinate 20,380 of JAJZUC010000051.1, forward strand.
TTTGGCAAGGGTCAGGGCGTGATCAAATGCATACTCGGAATTTTCGGAAAAATCGGTTGGGAAAACAATCGTGGAAAAGGCAATCATCTCATTCCCCCTGGCAGTGGTAGTTAATGGCATCCCTCGGCAAAGATCTTTTTCAGTATCGATTTCAGCTCGTCAATCTTGACCGGCTTGTTGATATACTCGAACGCCCCCAGATTCATTGCCTCGATGTAAGACTCGACCCCACCATACGCCGTTATCATGATCACGTTGCTCTGGGGAAAGCTCCTGTTTAGTTCCTTCAGAAAGGTTATGCCGTTCATCTCCGGCATGTTGATGTCGGTCACGATGAGATTGACCTGCTGGTGGTTCAGATAGTTGAGGGCCTCGAATCCGTTCGCTACGCTCTCGACCTCAAACCCTTCCTTTTCGAGGAGCTTCGACAGCCCGATCCGGGCGTTCTCCTCATCGTCGACAACCAGAATTCTCTTTTTCACTTGTTCCG
>JAJZUC010000052.1 GCA_021847245.1 Deltaproteobacteria bacterium
CCAAGGCTACCTTGGCCTTAAATTCTGCGCTGTGACGTGTACGATGTTGCCGCATTGAACCTCTCCTCTCGAAATAGGTCGGTTCATTGCTTAACACCCTGTCTCAAAAAGCGCAACCACTTCAGTTCCTGGTCGCCAGCGCGTCACAGCCGTTGCGGGTGCAGATCACGTACTGCACCGCGTCCTCGAAATCATTCATCCCCGAATCGAGCGCCTCCCGGAAGCCCTCATCGTCAATATCCGCCAGCTTGAACGTGTCGAGGATGTCGGCAATGAAGGCGCGGGCCTTCTCTTTACCTGCGTGCTTGTTGATGATGTAATAAACGTCCGTGATGCTGGTATTGGAGAGACAGGCGGTAATCTCCTTCTGCTCCGCAAGCCGCCACAGAAGCGCCGCGTGCTCCACGAACGGTTTTCTGTTCAGGGCGATGTCGAGGACGACGTTGGTGTCAATGAGCACTTTCACCGGGCTTCCCTTCCAGGGCGGCTCTCCGCTCGGCCTTCCAGTCTCCGAGTTCAACCCCTTCGATAACGCCGATCCACTTGTCAACCGAGCTCTTGCACTTCCTCAGCCGCTCCAGGTCCACCGCGTGGCGCTCCTCCGCCTCCTCGGCGTCCAGAAAGATCACCAGGGCCTTGGCCCTACGAATCCCCACGGGCTTGCGCTTCAGCTCCACGATCCCGTCATGGTAAATGGCTTCCACAGTCTGCGGCATCGCTCTATCCTCCTATAGCCTGTCGTTTCAGGTTCGATAAAGGTGTCCAGAAGCTGGATTACCTGATGTTTCTCCTGCGGGCAAGCTTTACCCCGAAGGTCTTCGGCAAGACGCTACTCCTCCGAATTATGTCATGCCCACAATTATACACCATGTTTTTTTGCTCCCTCTGTTTACGCTGTAAAAATGGCTAACAATGCGATACACCTAATGTATCACGAAAACGTCAAATCCGAGACTGAATTATTCTTGACAGTTTCTACAAGGGAAGCTGAAGGGAGAATTATCAGGGTCAGGATTGCCGAAGCGCTGAGCATTGCAGCCTGGGCAGTTCAGGCGATCAGCTATGGAACCCTGCTGACGGAATTGGGTAAGAGGCCGGGGCCCGTCAAGCCGTGCCCGACAGGCTTTCGCGCGGTGAGCGCCCCAGGTGGCCGCCTCACCACCCTTCGGCGCCGATGAGGGGGACGAAGCGGACGCCGCAGAGCTCTTCGGTGCGGAACTCGTCTTCGCCCAGGCGCCGGACCCGCACGAGGGTCTGGAGGAAGGTGGTGGGTCCCACCGGGATCACGAGCCGCCCCCGGACTGCGAGCTGCTCCAGGAGCGGCTTCGGCACCTGCGGTGCGCTGGCGGTGACGACGATGGCGTCGTAGGGGGCGTGGTCGGGCCAGCCGAGGGTGCCGTCACCCTCATGGACGAGGATGTTGTCGTACCCGAGCAGCTCCAGCCGCAGGCGGGCGGTCTCCGCCAGGCTGTGGAGCCGCTCGACGGTGTAGACGGCGGCCGCGATCCTGCTCAGCACGGCGGCCGCGTAGCCGGACCCGGTGCCGATCTCCAGCGCCCGGTCCGTGGACGACAGCTCCAGGGCCTGGGTCATGTACGCCACCATGTAGGGCTGGGAGATGGTCTGCTCCTCGCCGATGGGAAGCGGATAATCCTCGTAGGCGAGCTCGAACATCTCCTCGGGGACGAACGCCTCGCGGGGGACCTCCCGCATCGCCCGGATCACCATCGGGTCATGGATGTCCCGGCCGAGGAGATGCTCCCTGATCATGGTCTCGCGCCGGGCATCGAGATTTTTCGTGAAATGGAGTCTCATGGCATTTCTTGGGTATACTTAAATAAAATTCAAGCGATACAAGTATACCACGCATCGGGCGCCAGGGCCGTGACCAGCGAACGAAATACCCCCATCACCATCTTCCTCTGCTCCGTGGCAAGCCTTGCCTACGAAGTAGCGCTCTCCCGGATATTCTCCATATCCCTCTGGTACCACTTCGCCTTCATGATCATCAGCATCGCCATGCTCGGTTTTGCCGCCAGCGGCACGGCGCTCTCCCTCTATCCCCGCCTGAAGAAGATCGAGCATCTCGGCCGCTACGCCCTGCTCCTCGGCATCGCCGTTCCCCTGAGCTACCTCCTCGCCAACCGGGTTCCCTTCGATCCGGTGCGGCTCGCCTGGGACCGGACGCAGCTTCTGGCCATCCTGCTGTACTACGTCATCCTCGCCATCCCCTTCCTCTGCGCCGGGCTCGTCGTCGCGACCGGGTTCGCCGTGCAGAGCCGCCGCGCGGGGCTCCTCTACGGGGCGGACCTCCTGGGCGCCGGCACCGGTTCCCTGGGGGTCCTCCTGCTCCTGGGGGGGCTGGCCCCCGAGCGGGCGGTGTTCGTCCTCTCCCTGGCTCCCCTCGCGGCGGCCGTCGTCTCGGGGACCACGCGGCTGCGGATCGGGGCGCTCCTCTGCGCCTTCCTGAGCCTCTTCATCCTGCTCGGAGAGCCCGGCTTCGCGCGGCTGCGCATCTCCCCGTACAAGGGGCTGGAGAGTGCCCTCCGCTTCCCCGGCGCCCGGGAGCTCAAGACCTATGTGAGCCCCTTCGCCCGGGTGGATACCTTCACGAGTCCCGCAGTCCGCTTCGCCCCGGGGCTGTCGCTCCGCTATCAGGAGCCGCTCCCCCCGCAGGCCGGTCTTGCCGTCGACGGCGGGGAGGTGAGCGCCGTCACCGCCGCCGGGAGCGGGCGGGGCCTCGATTTCCTGGCATACCTCCCCTCCGCCCTCCCCTACGTGCTCGGGAAGAGGGAACGGGTGCTGGTTATCGACCCCGGGGGGGGACTGCAGGTGCTGGTGGCGCGCCGCTTCGGCGCCGGGGAGATCGTCAGGGTGGAGTCGAATCCCCTTCTGGTGCGGGTGATCCGGGACGACTGGCGGGAGTTCGCCGGCGACATCTATGGCGAGCGGACCTTCACCGGCCTCGGGAGGTCGTGGCTGCGGGGGAGGGGGGAGCGGTTCGACATCATCGACATCTCCCCCATGGGGACGGAGCCGTACGGCTCCTTCGGGATTGCGGAGGACTACCGCTTCACCGTCGAGGCGTTCGGGGAGTACCTGGAGCACCTGCGACCCGACGGCGTGCTGGGGGTGAATCTCTACCTCCTCCCCCCGCCCCGGACCGAGCTGAGAATCCTCGCCACCCTGCGTGCGGCCATGGAGAAGCGGGGGATCCGCGAGCCGGCCCGGCACCTGGCGATGGTGAGGAGCTGGGGGGCGCTCTGCCTGGTGGCGAAGCTCTCCCCCCTGACCGGCGCCGATATCGAAGCCATCAGGAGGTTTGCGGCCGAGCGGTGGTTCGACCCGGTCCACTATCCGGGGCTCACCGCCGCCGAGGCCAATGTGCATGTGAAGATGCGCTCCAACGACTATTTCGAGGCGGTCTCGAACATCCTCTCCCCCGGGCGGCGGGAGCGGTTCCTGGCCGCCTACCCCTTCGACATAGCGCCGGTCAGCGACGACCGGCCGTTTTTCCACTACTTCCTGAAACTGGGGCGGCTCGGCGACGTCTACCGGATCATGGGGAGGAAGTGGGAGTTCTTCCTGGAAGAGGGGTATGTGGTGCCGGCGGTCCTGCTCCAGGTGCTGCTCCTGAGCCTGGTGCTCCTGCTCCTTCCCCTGATCGCCGGGAAAAGCCTCCCGCCGAAAGGAGGGGGCGGCAGGGGGCTCCTCGCGTACGTGGCGTTTCTCGGCTGCGGCTTCATGTTCGTGGAGACCGCCCTGATCCAGAAGATCCTCCTTCCCCTGGAGAACCCCTCCTACGCGGTGGCGACCGTCCTTGCCGGCCTGCTGGTCAGCTCCGGGGCCGGAAGCCTCCTCGGGCACCGGCTCGCCCTGCTGCGGAGTCCCGCCACCGTGGCCGCCATCGCCCTGCTGATCCCCCTCTACGGCGCCTTTCTGCCGGCCGCCTCCGCCGCCCTGGCCCCCCTGGCGCTCCCGGCGAAGATCGCCCTGGTGTTCCTGATGGTCTCTCCCCTCGGGCTCCTGATGGGGATCCCCTTTCCCACGGGGATGCGCATTCTGGGGGAGGCCGCTCCGTCCCTCATCCCGTGGGCGTGGGCAATCAACGGCTGCTTCTCGGTGCTCGCCCCGATCCTGGCCATCATGCTCGCCACGGCGACCGGTTTCACCGCCGTCCTGATGCTGGGGGCCGCGGCCTATCTCCTCGCCTTCCTCAACCTCCGGCGTTTCGTGAGGGGCGGGGCGCGTCTGCGTTAATCACTTCCTTTTCTGCGCCTCCCCGGTCATCGGCACGAATGCCACCGCTCCCATCTCCTCCACGCCGAGCCGTTCGCCCCGTTTCGTCACCAGGGTGAGGGTCTGGCTGTAGACCGTGCTCCCGAGGGGGAGGATCAGCCGTCCTCCATCCTTCAGCTGCCTGATGAGGGGGGGCGGGATGTGGTTGGCCGCCGCCGTGATGATGATGGCGTCGAAGGGGGCCCGCTCTCCCCACCCGAAATAGCCGTCCCCGTACCTTACCCGGACGTTGCGGTAGCCGAGCTCCCGCAGCCTCTTCTCCGCCATCTCGGCCAGGGGCTTGCGGATCTCGATGGTGCAGACCTCCTTTGCCAGTTCGGACAGCACCGCCGCCTGGTATCCGGAGCCGGTGCCGATCTCCAGCACCCGGTCGGAGGGGCGGAGCTTCAGGGCCTCGGTCATGAGGGCGACCACGTACGGCTGGGAAATCGTCTGCCCCTCGCCGATGGGAAGCGGATGGTCGGCGTAGGCCTGGCTCCGCAGCCGCTCGTCGACAAAGAGGTGCCGGGGGACCCTCCCCATCGCCTCCAGCACCCGCCGGTCGCTCACCCCCTGACCCTTGAGGTCGTGCTCCACCATGGCCTGCCGTTTTGCCAGGAACGGGTCCGCGGCCGGGACGGTGAAGGCCGCGCCGAGCAGGATCACCACGAATACCAGGGCATGCTTCATCTGCGGCACCTTCCGGGCTATTCCGCCCCTTCTTCCTTTTCCTCGCAGGTGCAGCGCTGCGGGGTGTCACCGCATCCGATGCAGAGGCCGTTCTCCAGGTCCCGTCCGCACTTCTCGCATCTGATCACCATAGCCTTCTCCTATCCGTTCAAAAGGGAAATTGGATTATTTATTTCTAACAACAAAACCTCCCAAGTCAATTGCCGGAAAGAGTAATCGGTACCCTTCAAAAAAGTTTACAACCCAGGCCAAATATCTTAGAGTTGTTCGCCTGACGCCGCCGGTATTTCTCCTTTCGAGGTAAAGCCCCCATGGAACCTCTCAAAAGCACCCCCCTTTCAGCCGAACACGAGAAACTGAAAGCCCTCATGGCCCCCTTCGGCGGCTGGCAGATGCCGATCCAGTACGAGGGGATCATCGCCGAGCACCGGTGGTGCCGCGAGAAGGCGGCCCTCTTCGACATCTGCCACATGGGTGAGTTCCTCTTCAGGGGGGACATCGTCGCCTCGGGGCTCGAAGAGGTCTTCACCTTCTCCGTGGCGTCGATCCCGGTGGGGCGCTCCCGCTACGGCTTTCTCCTGAACGATGCCGGCGGCATCATCGATGACCTGATCGTCTTTCGCCTCGCCCCCGACGAGGCGATGGTGGTGGTGAACGCCGCCACCATCGACAAGGACTTCGCCGCCATCTCGGCGCGCCTCTCGGAAGGGGAGTTCCGCAACATCACCGCGGAGACCGGCAAGCTCGACCTCCAGGGCCCCCTCTCCCGCGACGTCCTCGCCGGGGCGCTCGGGCCGGAGATCGCCGCCATCCCCTACTTCAAGTTCATCCGAACGCAGGTCCTCGGGGTCGACGCCATCGTGAGCCGCACCGGCTACACCGGCGAGCTCGGGTACGAAATCTTCCTCCCGGCGGAGAAAACCGTGGAGCTCTGGCACCGGCTCCTGGAGGACCCCCGGGTGAGGCCCGCCGGCCTCGGCGCCCGGGATGTGCTGCGGCTGGAGGTGGGGTACAGCCTCTACGGGAGCGACATCGACGAGACCACCACCCCCATCGAGGCGGGGCTGGAGGCGTTCGTCAACTTCGACAAGGGTTTCGTCGGGAAAGAGGCGCTCTTGAAGCAGCGGGCCGGGGGAGTGATGCGGACCAAGGTCGCCTTCCAGGTCGGCTCCCGCCGCTCGCCGCGCCACGACTACGAGATTCTCTTCGAAGGGGAGCGGGTCGGCACCGTCACGAGCGGCGTCTTCTCCCCCAAGCTCGGCTGCGGCATCGGCATCGGCTTCGTGAAGCCCGAGGCCGCCGTACTCGGCGCGCCGCTTACCATCCGCCAGGAGAAGGTGAGCATGGAGGCGACGGTGGTGGAGTTGCCGTTCTACCGGGGCGGGTCGCTGCGGTCCTGAACCAATATTTGACATTTAAGGAGGATTCACCATGGAAACCTATTTCACCAAAGAGCACGAGTGGGTCAAGATCAAGGAGGGGGTCGCCGCGGTGGGGATCAGCGAGTACGCCGCCCACCAGCTCGGCGACGTCACCTTCGTGGAGCTGCCGCAGGTCGGAAAGAGCGTGAAGCAGTTCGAGGTCCTGGCGGCCATCGAGTCGGTGAAGGCGGCAAGCGACATCTACGCCCCGGTCTCCGGCACGGTGACCCGGGTGAACGAGGCGCTCAACGACCGTCCCGAGATCGTGAACGAGGCGGCCGAGGACGCCGGGTGGGTCGCCTGGATCGAGATGGCCGACCCGGCGGAGCTCAAGAACCTCATGACCCGCGAGCAGTACGACGACTACCTGAAAGGGCTGGAATGATGAGCGGCACCAGCTACTGCCCCAACACCCCGGAGGAGATCCGGGAGATGCTCGCATCAATCGGCGTCGCGAGCGTCGATGACCTCTTCCGCCCCATTCCGGCCGGACTGCGGGCCCGATCCTTCGACCTGCCGGAGGGGATGTCGGAGTTCGAGATGCTCCGCCACTTCCAGGCCCTTGCCGGGAAGAACGCCCAGCACCTCACCTCCTTTGTCGGCGGCGGCTTCTACGACCACCTGATCCCGACCGTGGTGGACCACCTCTCGGGGCGGGCGGAGTTCTACACCGCCTACACCCCCTACCAGCCCGAGTGTTCCCAGGGGACCCTCCAGGCGCTCTTCGAGTACCAGACCGCCATCTGCCGCCTGACCGGGATGGAGGTCTCCAACGCCTCCCTCTACGACGGCGGGACCGCCCTGGCCGAGGCGGCCCTGATGGCGCTGCGGGTCACCGGCCGCAGCCGGCTGGTGATCGACGGCGCGGTGAACCCCTTGCACCGGGAGATCGTCCGGACCTATCTCTCGGGGCTCGACGTGGAGCTGGTGGAGATCGGACCGAAGCTCGGGATGGAGGACGACGCGCGGCTGCGGGCCGCCATCGACGACGCCACGGCGGCGGTCATCGTCCAGAACCCCAACTTCTTCGGGAGCGTGAGCGACTTCCGGCGGCTGGCCGAGGAGGCCCATGCCGCCGGCGCGCTGCTCGTGGTCTCCGCCTACCCGGTGGCCCTGGGGCTCGTGGAGAGCCCCGGCGCCATGGGGGCCGACATCGTGGTGGGGGACGGCCAGAGCCTCGGCAACCCCCTCTCCTTCGGCGGCCCCTCCTTTGGCTTCATCGCCACCCGCAAGGGGTACATCCGCAACCTCCCGGGACGGATCATCGGCGAGACCGTGGACCGGGAAGGGCGGCGGGGGTTCGTCCTCACGCTCCAGGCCCGGGAGCAGCACATCAAGCGCCACAAGGCCACCTCCAACATCTGCAGCAACCAGAGCCTCTGCGCCCTGCGGGGGCTCATCTTCCTCTCGGCCCTGGGGAGGGAAGGGTTCGCCGAGCTCGCCCGCCTGAACTACGACAAGGCCGAGTATGCGAAGAGCGTCCTCGGGGGGCTCTCCGGGGTGGAGGTGATGAACGGCTCGGCCACCTTCAACGAGTTCACCCTCTGCCTGCGGAAAAACGCCGACGAGGTGGTGGCGGGGCTCCTCAAGCGGGGAGTGGCGGCGGGGGTCCCCCTCGGCCCGTACTACCCCGACATGGGGAACTGCCTGGTGGTGACCGTGACCGAAAAACGGACGAGGGAGGAGATCGACACCTTCGCCCGGCAGCTGGAGGGGGTGCTATGGAGCTGATCTACGAACAATCACGGAGCGGGCGCCGCGGGGTGCGGCTGCCGGCAAGCGACGTTCCCGCCGCCGCCGGGCTTCCCGCCGCCCTTGCGCGGAGCGAGGCCGCCCTCCTTCCCGAGGTGAGCGAGCTGGACGTGGTGCGCCACTTCACGAACCTGTCGCGCCAGAACTTCTCGGTGGACACCCACTTCTATCCGCTCGGCTCCTGCACCATGAAGTACAACGCCAAGGCGATCGAAGAGGCGGCGAAGCTCTTCGCGCCGTTCCATCCCATGGTGCCGCTCCTCCCCGGGGGGAGCTCCTTCAGCCAGGGGTGTCTCGGGCTGGCCCATGAGCTCGGGAGCGCCCTCGCCGAGATCACCGGGATGGACGAGGTGACTACCCAGCCCCTGGCCGGCGCCCACGGCGAGATGACCGGAATCATGCTGATCGCCGCCTACCACAAGGCCAAGGGAAACAAGAAGCGGTACGTGGTGGTCCCCGACTCCTCCCATGGCACCAACCCGGCCTCCGCCGCCATGGTCGGGTACGAGATCATCACCGTCCCCACCGCCCCCTACGGTGACATGGACCTGGATCGCTACCGGGAGGTGATGACCGACGAGGTGGCGGCGGTGATGATGACCTGCCCCAATACCCTGGGGCTCTTCAACCCGCACATCAAGGAGATCTGCGACATCGCCCACGATCACGATGCCCTCATGTACTACGACGGCGCCAACCTGAACGCCATCCTGGGGAAGGTGCGCCCCGGCGACGTCGGCTTCGACGTGATCCACGTGAACCTCCACAAGACCTTCGGCACCCCCCACGGCGGGGGCGGCCCGGGGAGCGGCCCGGTGGGGGTGAAGAAGCAGCTGGTGCCGTTCCTCCCCGACCCGCGGATCGTGAAGCATGACGACGGAAGCTACGCCGTGGACACCGCCCACCACCGGGCGAGCATCGGCCGCACCGCCGGCTTCTTCGGCAACTTCGGGGTCATGGCGCGGGCCTTCGCCTACATCACCATGCTTGGCCGCCAGGGGCTCATCGAGGTGAGCGAGCAGGCGGTCCTGAACGCCAACTACGTGATGAGCCGCCTGAAGGACGTCTACGATCTCCCCTACGACCAGACCTGCATGCACGAGTGCGTCTTCTCGGCCGGCCGGCAGGTGAAGAACGGCGTCCACGCCATCGACATCGCCAAGTTTCTCATCGACCGGGGATATCACCCGCCGACGGTCTACTTCCCGCTCATCGTCAAGGAGGCGATCATGATCGAGCCGACCGAGACCGAGAGCAAGGAGACCCTCGACGCCTTCATCACCGTGATGCGCGAGGCGGCGGAGCTGGCGGAGAAGGAGCCCGCCGCCTTCGCCGAGATGCCGAAGACCATGCCGGTCACCCGCCTCGACGAGACCAGGGCGGCGCGGGAGCAAAACGTCAGCTACTTTGGCTGCTGAACCCGTGCAGAACCCGGGCCCCTGGCGCCTCATCGACACCGGCCCCCTCGACGGAGGGGGCAACATGGCGGTGGATGAGGCGCTGCTGCGGCATTTCGATTCCGCCCATTCATTGCCGGTGCTCCGCCTCTACGGGTGGGAGCCACCGGCTTTTTCTTTGGGGCGGTTCCAGCGGGCCGAGGAGGCGCTGGAGCTGGAGCGCTGCCGGGCCGCCGGTATCCCGGTGGTGCGCCGGATCACCGGCGGCGGGGTGATCTACCACGCCGAGGAGCTGACCTACGCCGTCGTCTGCGCGCCTCACCAGATCCCAGGCGGGCGGGGGGTGAAGGAGTCGTTCCGGACCATCACCCGCTTCCTGCTCGATTTCTACGCCGGGCTCGGCCTCGACCCCTCCTGGGCGCGGGAGCGCCATCCGGCGGAGGTGCTCGGCCGCCGCACCCCCCTCTGTTTCGCCGGCCGGGAGGAGTACGATATACTTGCCGACGGGAGAAAGATCGGCGGCAATGCCCAGCGGCGGCTGAAGGATGTCGTCTTCCAGCACGGCTCCATTCCGCTGCGCCCCGCCCTGCAGAATGCCCTGCCGTTTTTTCGGCAGGTGCCGCCGGGGTTTCTGGAGGGGACGGCGAGCCTCGCCGAGCTTGGGGTGACAGCGGATCTCCCCGTCCTCGGGAAGCGCCTTGCCGCCTCCTTTGCGGCGGCCCTCGGCGTGCAGCTCGTTCCCTCCGACCTTTCGGCAGCCGAGGCGGCCACTGCCGCGCGGCTTGCGGCGGAGCGCTACGGCAGCGACGCCTGGAACCTCCACGGAGAAAGCCCATGAACATCGTCCGCAAGCCCGAATGGCTGCAGAAGCGAATCAACCCCGCCGCCCACGCCGAGATGGAGGGGCTTCTCGGCGAGCTCCGCCTCCACACCGTCTGCCAGGAGGCCCGCTGCCCCAACATCACCGAGTGCTTCCGGGAGCGGCAGGCGACCTTCCTGATCCTGGGCGCCGACTGCACCCGCCTCTGCTCCTTCTGCAACGTGACCAAGAAAACGCCCCTGCCCCCCGATCCCGGCGAACCGGGGCGGGTGGCCGAGGCGGTGGTGCGCCTGCGCCTGGCCCACGTGGTGATCACGAGCCCCACCCGCGACGACCTCCCCGATGGCGGCGCCCGCCACTATGCGGAAACTGTCGCCGCCATCCGGAACGCCTCCCCCGTCACCACCGTGGAGCTCCTCATCCCCGACTTCCAGGGGAGCGCCGAAAGCCTCCGCACGATTGTAAGCGCCTTGCCCGACATCATCGGCCACAACCTGGAGACGGTGCCGCGCCTCTACCACATCCGCGCCGGGGCCGACTACGGCCGTTCCCTCGCCGTGCTCCGGACCCTGAAGGAGCTCGCGCCGGCCGCAAAGACGAAATCGGGGCTCATGCTCGGCCTGGGGGAGACGGAAGAAGAGGTGCTGCAGGCGATGGCGGAGCTGCGGGAGGCGGGGTGCGCGTACCTCAGCCTCGGCCAGTACCTGGCGCCGAGCCGCAGCCACCACCCGGTGCACGAGTTTGTCCGCCCCGAGCTCTTCGAGCGGCTGCGGGAGAAGGGATTGTCGCTGGGGTTCAGCCATGTGGAGAGCGGTCCGTATGTGCGCAGCTCCTACCATGCGGCGAACTACGACGACGGGACGTGAGCAGCATCCCCTGTCAGGCGGCGCGCCGCAGGCAGTCCAGGGGGGTGCCGCAGGAGGCGAGGCGGCTGGCCATCCGGCAGCGGCACTCCCGGAACCGGAAGGCGAGTTGCAGGCTTTCGAGGGGATTGCCGTAGATCTTCCAGGGGCCCTGGCAGGCGAAGGGGATCGCGACCCACCCCATGAACGCCACCACGTCCTTGAGCGGATAGCCGAGGAATATCCCGATCTCGTGGGGGAAACCCCCTCTTTTCATTCTCTTTCTCAGCTCGTCGAACAGCTCGCCGGCCCGCGCCGGGCGCGGGTACCCCGCCTTTTCGAGGATGACCCTGACGCTCCTGCGCTCCAGGAGGCGGTCGAGCGCTGCGGGGCGGTAGAAGTAGAGAAGGATCATCCCGTCTTCTTCCGCCAGGACCTCCGCCGCCAGCCCGCTTTCGGCGAGGAGCTCCCCGCCGTACCGCCGCCAGAGACCGGAGAGGTTGCGGCCGCATCGCTGGGGCCGCCCGCCGATGCTGACGAGGTTCCCCGGCTTGATCCCCTCGATGACCTCCGCAGCCTCCAGAGCAACGAACGATGCGATGCATTCCCGGTCGTCGGGGAAATGCCGGCCGAGACCGCGCCAGACTTCCTGGCGCGGGAGCTTGACTTCCTGCGTGTTGTGGTGGTTTTTCATGTCGAATCCCAGAAAGTAAAAATGAAAGTTGAAATCAAAATAGCGGTTTGACGTGCTCCTGTCAAGCGGTTCGTTCCAACGTGACCGAACAAAACGATTGCTGGGTTGACCGGACCGCTTTCTTTACACGCCGTCATGAGGTGGTACCCTTGTGTAAAAACAGACCGAGGAGGGGACCATGAGCTACGGCGAAGACAGGATTTACAAGAAGGTGGAGGTGATTGGCGTATCGAAGAACGGGATCGAGGCGGCGATCCAGGCGGCCGTCGGCAAGGCCCACAGGACCCTGGAGAAGCTCTCCTGGTTCGAGGTGCAGGACATCCGGGGGCATGTGGCGGAGGACGGCACCGTGAGCGAGTACCAGGTGGTGCTCAAGGTGGCTTTCCAGCTGAAGGGGTGAGAATACCGTGGATTGTTCCGTCCTCCTTTGCTATAGTCGGCCGAATTGACTGACCATTAACAAATTGAAAGGACTGATACCATGGCACAGGCGAAGCAGGGCGACACCGTGAAGGTTCACTATACCGGCAGACTCACCACCGGCGAGATGTTCGATTCCTCCGAGACGGGGGGCGAGCCGATGGAGTTCACCATCGGAGAGGGAGAGGTAATTCCCGGCTTCGAGGCAGCGGTCATCGGGATGAGCCCCGGCGAGTCGAAGACGGTGACGATCCCGGTGGACCAGGCCTACGGCGAGCGGGTGGATGCGATGGTGGCCGAGGTGGAGCGCCAGTTTCTCCCCGAGGGGGCCGAGCCGGAGGTGGGACACCAGTACGAAGTGACCCAGGAGGGTGGGGACGTCTTCAACGTAACGGTCACCGCAGTTACCGACACCCACGTCACCCTCGACGCCAACCACCCCCTGGCGGGCCGCGACCTGGTCTTCGAGATCAAGCTCCTCGAGATCGCCTGATCCCGAAAGCGACACGCTGCATCAAAAAAGGGAAGGGGCTCGATGCCCCTTCCCTTTTTGCTTCAAACGACCACCAAACTGCGAAACGTGGATTTTGTGTCCTGGCTAGGCGCCCGCGCAAGCACGCGGAGGCGTACCCCTCGGTACGCCGCACAAGTGCTCGCGCAGGGCAACAACGCCAGGGGGCAAAAGCCGCGTTTCGCGCACTAATTTTCGGTCATGAAGTGCTCTTCGTACATATCCTCCAACTGCTGCAGGTGCTTGGTCTCGTCGGCGAGCATCTTTTCAAAGATCCCCCCCATCGGCGCGCCGGCGCACCCCTGGGCCATCCGCTTGTAGAAGTCGATGGAACCCTTCTCCAGATGGATGGCGTAGGCGAGGGCCTCGCGGGTGTCCGAGCCGGAGCTCAGCTCCTTCTTCGCCAGGACGTAGCCGAGGTTCATGGTCGGGATCTGCCTGGTGAGGGCGTCGCCCCCCGCCATCTGGCCTTCGAGGAGCGATTTCTCCAGGCTGCACTTGTGATCGAGCTCGTCGAGGGCGGCTTCCCTGAGGATCTCCTTGGCTCCCTTCTGTGTCACCTGGCGGATTGCGTCCAGATAATGGCGGAATCCTTCCTCTTCCATCCTGATCGCCATTTCCACGGCGGCTTCGAACGTATAGCAGACATCTCCCTGGTCGGTCATGGCGTCATCTCCTCTTCGGGTACGTTAAAATGATTCTCTATTAACACACGAGCCTGCCGAGCACAAGGGGCTTGTATACGATCCGCTGGCAATCGGCGGTTCGTACGCTACAATTGCCGGTGATAGCACACCATGTGCCAGGTCGCGGAGGAGGAACGCCATGAAGATTTTTCTTGCCGGAGGGACCGGCTTTGTAGGGGGGCATCTGAGGCGGGAACTGCTGGCGCGCGGGCACACACTGCGGCTGCTGGTGCATCGCCGCAGGGACGGCACGGAGCAGGGGGTCGAGCAGGTGGAGGGGGACGTGACCCGCCTCGACAGCTTCGCGCCGGCGGTGGCGGGGTGCGACGCCACTGTGAACCTGGTGGGGATCATCCGGGAGTTTCCCGGCCGGGGGATGACGTTCGAAAAGCTCCACGTGGAGGCGACCCGGAACGTGGTGGCGGCGGCGAAAGCGGCCGGCGTGAGGCGCCATCTCCAGATGTCGGCCCTCGGGACCCGGTCCAACGCCACCTCCCGCTACCACCTGACGAAATGGCGGGCCGAGGAGGAGGTGAGGGGGTCGGGGCTCGACTGGACCGTCTTCCGGCCGTCGATCGTCTTCGGGCCGAAGGACGATTTCATCAACAAGCTGGCCGGCTACATTAGGGGCTATCCCGCGGTGCCGGTCATCGGGGATGGGAAGTACCGCCTCCAGCCGGTCTCCGCCGACGACGTGGCGCGCTGCTTCGCGCTGGCCCTGGAGATCCCCGGCACGGTCGGCCAGACCTACGAGCTGTGCGGGCCGGAGCGGATCGCCTACAATGATCTCCTCGACACCATCGGCCGGGTCCTCGGCAAGAAACACGTGGCGAAGATCCCCAACCCCTTGGGGATCATGAAGCTGGTGGTGCCGCTGTTGCAGGGATTTTCGTTCTTTCCGATCACCATGGACCAGATCCTGATGCTCGTGGAGGAGAACATCTGCGCCTCCCCCTGGCCGGCGGTGTTCGGCTTCGAGCCCGAGCGGCTGGAGCCGGTGATCCGGAAGTATCTGCGGTAACCCGGCAGGCTGTTGAAAAACGTCATGAGGAGGCCGGGATGCTAGGCGCAAGTGAGCGAAAAAGCGAGGCGTACCCGTCGGTACGTCGAGCTATTGAGCGAACGGCAACACCGCAGACCGGCCCCGCAGTAGTTTTTCAACAGCCTGCTAGAGGAGCCCCTGGGAGACAAAGCTCGTGAACCGTCCGTCGCCGACGATGATGTGGTCGAGGACCTTGATCCCCATCAGGTCCCCCGCCTCCCGCAGCCGGCGCGTGATCTCCAGGTCTTCGCGGCTCGGGGCGGGGTCGCCGGTGGGGTGATTGTGGACGAGGATGACCGCGGCGGCGGACTCCCGCACCGCCGGGTTGAAGACCTCCCGCGGGTGGACGATGCTCTGGTTGAGGGAGCCCTCGGAGACCTGCACCTCCCGGATGATCCGGTTCTTGCCGTCGAGGAGAAGGGCCAGGAAGTACTCCTTGCGCCGGTCCCGCAGGGTGTAGTGGTAGTGGTTGTAGACCTGCTCCGGAGAGGTGAAGCGGTCGCTGCAGACCATGAAGCGGTCGGAGTTGATCCGGGAGGCGATTTCCAGCGCGGCCTTGACGGAAGCCGCCTTGGCCGTCCCCATTCCCTTGAGGGCGCAGAGTTCCGCCACCGTGGCGCCGGCCAGGGTGCGGAGATCGCCGAAGCGCTGCAGCAGCCCCCGTCCCAGGTCGATGGCGCTGCATCTTGCCACCGAGTCGCCGGTGCGGATGATCAGGGCGAGCAGTTCCGCGTCGGTGAGGGTGCCGGCCCCGCGCCGCACCAGTTTTTCCCGGGGGCGTTCGTCCTCGGGCCACTCCTTGATTCCTCCTCCCATTCCTTTCCCCCCGCATCTTTCGTATTGCTCGCGCCTTCGGGCGGAAGGACTCTAGCATAAATGCCGGATAATGAGAAGCGGCTTTTCTTTCGACTATTTCGCGAAGAGATAGACCAGCACCACCACTCCGGTCAGGATGCGGTACCAGACGAACGGGTAGAGGGAGTGGCGCTGGACGAGCCGCAGGAGCAGGGCGATGCATACATAGCCGACCGCGGCGGAGGTGGCGATGCCGATCAGCATCGGCTGCATCTCGCCGGCAGGAAAGCCGTCCCTGACAAGGTGGCCGAGCTTCAGGATGGCGGCGCCGGCCACGATCGGGAGCGAGAGGAGAAACGAAAAGCGGGCCGCCGTATCGCGGCCGTAGCCGGCGAAGAGGGCCGCGGTGATGGTGATGCCGGAGCGGGAGACCCCGGGGACCAGGGCGAGGCACTGGGCCAGGCCGATGAAGAGCGCCGCCTTGAGGTCAATTCCATCCATGCGCAACCGTTTGCTCCCGAGGGTGTCGGAGAGGGCGAGCAGCAGGCCGAAGGCGATGAGGAACGCCGCGATGATGGCCGGGTTGCTCCGGAACAGCGCTTCGATCGGCTCTTCCAGGGTCTTGCCGGCGATGGCGGCGGGAACGGTGCCGGCGATGATGTAGAGGGGGAGCCGGGAGGCGGAGGAGCGGAAGCCGGTCGCAGCCCCTGAGAGGAAATTCACCGCCAGTTCGGCGATGTCGCGATGGAAGTAGAGGCAGAGGGCGATGAGGGTGCCGACGTGGAGCGCCACGTCGAAGGTGAGTCCCGATTCGGGCCACCCGAGGAACCAGGGGAGCAGGATCAGGTGCGCCGAGCTGCTGATCGGAAGGATTTCGGTGAACCCCTGGAGGGTACCGAGGACCGCGGCGTGAAGAGGATTCATGGAAGACCTCCGTGGTATGCGTAAACTCCGGCACGGTAGAGCAAAAAGCGCGTAAAATCAAGCGAAAAGGGATGTGTCGTTTTTGTGGAGCCGAAACACGGCTGTAACATTTCCATAGGAATCGGCGGTGAGATATGGTATGTCTCTTCCGTTTGACATACCAATTCCGGCGGCCGGTTGCCGCTGGCACCGCGGAGGTTTCGATGTTCGGTCTGATCCCGAAGGAAGAGAAGTTTTTCACCATGTTCAAGGAGATGTCCGCCAACATCACGGAGGGGGCGCGGCTTCTTAAGGATATGCTCGACAATTTCGACGACCCCCAGGCGTCGCAGCGCCGGATCAAGGAGGTCGAGCACAAGGGGGACGCCATCACCCACGACATCATCCAGAAGCTGAACAAGAGCTTCATCACTCCCTTCGACCGGGAGGATATCTACTCCCTTGCCTCGGCGCTGGACGACATGATCGACCTGATCGACGCCTCGGCGATCCGCTTCATCATGTACAACGTGGAGAAACCGACCTCCGAGGCGAAGGAGCTCGCCTTTATCATCCTGCAGTCGTGTCAGGCGGTGGAAAAGGCGGTCGCCCACCTGGGGGGCAAGTTCGAGCATATCGCCGAGCACTGCGTGGAGGTGAATGCCCTGGAGAACGAGGCTGACCGGGTCTGCCGGGAGGCGATCAGCCGCCTCTTCGACGAGGAGAAGGACCCGATCCAGCTCATCAAGTGGAAGGAGATCTACGAGACCCTGGAGCGGGCCACCGACAAGTGCGAGGACGCCGCCAACATCCTGGAAAGCGTGGTGGTGAAAAATGCCTGACGTCATGCTCCTGATGCTGGTCCTGGTCATCGGGGCGGCCCTGGCGTTCGACTACATCAACGGTTTCCACGACACCGCCAACGCCATCGCCACCTGCGTCTCGACCCGGGCGCTGTCGGTCCGCTCCGCCATCGTCATGGCGGCGTTCCTCAACTTTGCCGGCGCCATGATCTCCACCAAGGTCGCCGCCACCATCGGCAAGGGGATCGTCGATGCCTCCAACGTCACCCAGATGGTGGTGCTGGCCGGCATCCTCGGGGCCATCGTCTGGGACCTGATCACCTGGTACTACGGCCTTCCCGCCTCCTCCTCCCACGCCATCATCGGCGGTCTCATGGGAGCGGTCATCGCCCATGCCGGCTCCGGCGCCCTGCACTGGAAGGGGCTCGAAAACATCGTCCTCTCCCTGATCCTCTCCCCCATCGCCGGCGTCATCCTCGGCTTCATCGTCATGGTCGTCATGCTCTGGAGCTTCAGGCGCACCGCTCCCCACGCCATCAACAAGCAGTTCCGGCGGCTCCAGGTCCTCTCCGCCGCCTTCATGGCCTTCTCCCACGGCACCGCCGATGCCCAGAAGTCGATGGGGGTCATCACCATGGCCCTGGTGAGTTACGGGACCCTCTCCGCCTTCGTTGTCCCCACCTGGGTCAAGATCGCCTGCGCCGTGGCCATGGGGCTCGGCACCGCCGCCGGCGGGTGGCGGATCATCAAGACCGTCGGCAAGGACTTCGTCAAGCTGCAGCCGGTCCACGGCTTCTGCGTCGAAACCGCCTCGGCCGGGGTGATCCTCGGCGCCTCCTCCATCGGGATGCCGGTCAGCACCACCCACGTCATCACCTCCGCCATCCTCGGCGTCGGGCTCTCCAAGCGCCTGACGGCGGTCAACTGGAACGTGGCCGGGAGGATTCTCGTCGCCTGGGTCCTGACCATCCCGGCATCGGCCGTCATGGCCTACGTCTGTTACCAGGTCCTCAATCCGTTTCTTGGGAAATAAGCCTCGGAAGAGTCGACACAAGCAGCTTCCACGGTTAACGTGGCACAAAAAAAAGCGGGGACGTCCCCGCTTTTTTCATTCCAGCTCTTCCCCCACCTGTTCCATCTCCTCGGTGATGGTGGCGAGGGTCTCGTCCCGCCTCCGGAAGCGGACCACGAGCCAGTAGCAGACGGCGTAGGCGACGAGGGCGGCGGCAAAGCCGAGGAGGGAGGAGCCGATGAGAAGGGAGGTGGCGTGCCCCTCCAGGTGCCGCCACTCGATCCCCCTGATCCGGAAGTGCTGGGGGGGAAGCCCCTGGACGAGCCGGCCGAGTTTGTATGACAGGCCGAGGGCCGGCACCACCGTCAGGGGGGTGTTCACCCAGGCGCCGGTGATGCAGGTGAGCTTGTTGATCCGCAGCAGGAATGCTGCGGCGATGGCGAGGGGAGTATGGATGCCGAAAAAGGGGGTGAAGCTGATGAAGACCCCCACCGCAAAACCGGCGGCGATATGCCCTGGATGACTGTCGAGGGAGAGGATCGTCTTGAGGTTTTTCTTCCACTTTTCCGTGATGAGCACTCCGTCCCCCCCCTCTCTGGCGGGGTCGAGTCTACTGGCGACCCCTCTTCTTTGTCAATGCATTTCCCCGACGGAAACGGAGAGAATGCTTTCCCCCCCACCCCGCCTGAAAAAAAACCGCCCTGCGCTATACTTTTAGCGTTGACAATATTCTGTGACGTATATATATATCAAACCATATATGCGGCGAGGGGGATTAAACCGCCCCCCTGTGCCCCATCCGAGGAGGTCCCGTGATTCGTCCCCTTGTTCTGCTCTCCCTGCTGTTGCTGGCAGCCACCGCCGCCGAGGCCGCCGAGCCCGCCGTGAGCTTCAGGGAGGCCCTGGTCCTGGCGCTGGAGCGAAACCACCTCGTCAGCGGCGCGGCATACGAGAAAGAGGCCGCCGAGCGCGGCGCGGCGGCGACCAGGAGCCGTTATTTCCCCAGAATCACCGCCGAAGAGGCGTTCGCCGTCTCCAACTCCCCGACCCGCACCTTCATGATGAAGCTCGACCAGGGGCGTTTCACAACTGACGACTTCCAGATCGGCAACCTCAACTCCCCCGCCACCCGGACCGATTTCCGGACCATGCTCTCCCTGGAGCAGCCCCTCGTCGACTTCGGCATCGGCTATGGCCGGGAGATGGCCGAGCGGGAGGCGGAGGAGAAGGGATACCTCTTCGAGCGCCGGCGGGAGGATGTGGGGTACACCGTTCTCGCCTCGTACCTGGGGGTCCAGCGGGCCCGGGCCGTCCTCGACGCCACCCAGAAGGAGGTGGTGGAGGCGCGGGAGCACCTGCGGCTGGCGCACACGAGGAGCGAAGGGGGGACCGGGCTCAAGTCGGACGAGCTGCGGGCCCGCACCTTCCTCTCCGAGGCGGAGGAGCGGGAGATCACCGCCCTGAACGACCTGAAGCTGGCCAAGCTGCGGCTTGCCCTCACCGTGGGTGGGGGGGCGGGGGAATCCCTCGATACCAGGGAAGAGATCAAGGGGGAGCCGCTCCGGATGCAGGAGGAGGAGCTCGTGCGCGCGGCCCTCGCCAACCGCCAGGACCTCAAAGGGGCCGTGTCGGGGGTCGAGCGGGCCGACGCCGCGGTGGGACTTGCCTCCAGCGCCTGGCTCCCGACCCTCTATGCCGGCGCCTCCTGGCAGATGAATGACCGCGATATCCCCTTCGGCCGCGACAACGACGCCTGGAACGTGGGGGTGACGCTCCGCTGGGAGCTTTTCGACGGGCTGCGGCGGAGCAACGACCAGGGGCGCGCCCGGGCCAGCCGGGAGGCGGCGGCCCAGTACCTGGAGCAGTTCCGCAAGGAGGTGGCCCTCCAGGTCCGGGAGAGCCTGCTGCGCCGGGCCGAGGCCGGGAAGCGCCTTGAGGTCGCCCGCCACGCCTATCTCGCCGCAGAGGAGGGGATGCGGCTCGTAAACAAGCGGTTCGGAGAGGGGCTCGCCACCATGGTGGAGCTCCTCGACGCCCAGACGGCTTTCAACCGGTCGCGGACCGGGCTCGTGGAGCGGGAGATCGATCACCAGCTGGCGACGGCGCGGGTCTACCACGCCGCCGGCATCTTTCTGAAGGAGATGAATAAATGATCAGAGGAAAACGGTACGTCCTGCTCCTTTCCACCCTCCTGGCGGTCGCCGGCTGCGGCGGGAAGGAAGGGGCGAAGGAGACGGCCGCGCCGGCCGTCGTGACGGGGGTGACGACGGGAACGGTGGCCGCGGTACCGATTCCCGAGGGTATGGAGGCGGTGGGGACCGTGCGGGCCCGCAACTCGGCGGTGATTGCCGCCCGCCTTCCGGGGACCGTCGCCGGGGTCTTCGTCAAGGAGGGGGATCGGGTCGGGAAGGGAAAACTCCTCGTGACCCTCGACGCGGCGGAGAGTGCAGCCCAGGCGGCGAGCGCCAGGGCCGCGGCGGAGGAGGCGCAGCGGGGGCTGGAAGAGGGGAGGGCGCGCCAGCGGCTTGCCGCCGCCACCTTTGCCCGCTACGAGAATCTCTACCGGGAGCAGGCCGTCACCCGCCAGGAATTCGACAACCGCCGGGCCGACAAGGAGGTGGCCGACCAGGCGGTGGAGCGGGCCGCCGCCCGGCTCGCCGCGGCGCGGGAGGGTGCCCGGGCCGCCGGGGTGGTGGCGGGGTACACCCGGATCACCTCCCCCCTGGCGGGGGTGGTGACCGCCAAACAGGC
>JAJZUC010000053.1 GCA_021847245.1 Deltaproteobacteria bacterium
CGACAGCGGCATCCAACCGCTTGTGCCGGCTTTGCAGAGCAACTGGCTCCTCTACCACGTGATTACCTGCTTTCTGGGCTACGCCGCCTTCGCTGTTGCCTGCGGCATCTCAATCATGTACCTGATCCGCGAAAATCATGAAAAGCTGAAGGACGCCAGTGAGCAAAGCATTGTCGCAACTTTTCCGGCAAGCAAAATCCTCGACGACCTGAACTACAAGTCGATCATGTTCGGCTTTCCGCTGCTGACCCTGGGGATCGTGACCGGTGCAGCCTGGGCCAATTATGCTTGGGGAACCTACTGGAGCTGGGACCCGAAGGAAACCTGGTCGCTGATTGTCTGGTTTGTCTACGCGGCCTTTCTCCATGCCCGGATTACCCGCGGTTGGGCCGGACGGCGGGCTGCCTGGCTGTCGATCATCGGCTTTGCCGCGACCATCTTCTGTTATCTCGGGGTGAATCTGTTCCTTTCAGGGCTTCACAGCTACGGTGGGTAAAACCACCGTGAGAACGTGCCGTACATACTTTGCTGCTTGTCCTGAGCAGGACATTAAAAGGCTCGTTCGATTCAGTCGAATGAAAAGGACTTTCGATGATCCGACAACATGCAACCCTTGAACTGAATATTAGCGGCATGGATTGCTCCGGCTGCGCCAGACACCTGGAGAGCGTAGCAAAGAGAATTTTCGGAGTGACCAAGGTGACGACACTGCTTAGCGACCGCAAGGTTGAGTTTCTCTACGATCCGGCCAAGACCACTTCGGCGGCGATTCGCGAGAGTATTGCGGCTGCGGGCTATGCCACCATTTCCGAGGAGTGAATTCATTGCAACCATTTTCGTCAGATGTTAACTATTTTGAATAATCAATCGTTTAACCATGTATGACTGGTCGTTCAAAAAACTGAAGCGTCTGTTCGTGGCAGTATTCGGCATTACTATTCTACTCATTGGTATTGCCATGATAGTTCTGCCCGGTCCGGCCATCGTAGTTATCCCGATTGCATTGGGCATTCTCGCCACAGAATTTGCCTGGGCGCGCAGACTGCTTCACATAGTACGTGAGCGGATACAACGCTCTGCCAGCAACTCTAATAAAAACGAAAAGTAAAATCCGATATGAAATGCCCAATCATGTACATGAGTTGATTTTAATATGGCAGAATGTATAATTCTCCCATATTGAACGTGCACTCACTACAACGGAGAATATACATCATGAAACACATCGTCTTGATTGCTCTTATCAGCGGGATTATCGCACTATGCGGGTGCTCGTCCGAAAAGGCTCCAGCGCCGCAGCAACAGATTCCTGCCATTACACTCTCCCCTGCAGACAAAGAAAAGCTGATGGCATTTCAAAAAGAAATTCTGAGCGTCGAAAACCTCACGAATAAGGCCATTAAATTGGCGGTTGATGAACTGAAAAATGTCATCACAGGTGGTGAGGTATCAGTCAGCCTGCCCACTATTATTGACAAGGCAAAAACGGAATGTCTGCAGGCTGGTGAGTTACTGGCAAAAAGGGCCATCCCGGACGCGCTTCCACCCGAGGCGAAAAATCTTCTTGTCGAAGGCAAAACCGGCTTGGTTGTAGCCTATAAGGCCTATGCAGAATCATTTGATGCCATCAAAAGCTTTGTAGCGGATAAGAACCCTATGGCCCTTCTCGAATATCGAAAGAAAAATGCATTGGCGCAGGAACAGCTATCGATAGCCACCACTAAGCTCAAGCAGATCATGACTGCAGCCGGAGTACCGCAATGATTCAATCACCTGCAGCCAAGACCATTCAGAGTAGGCAGGTGTCGTCGTCTGGCATAAGCATCGTTGTCATCCTTCATCAACGGTAAAGGAGTAAATCATGGGATTTTTTGAACGGATTTTGGGCAATTTATTGGGCGGGCACCACGGCGGCTATCAAGGCGGGCACCACGGCGGCTATGAAGGCGGGCACCACGGTGGCTACGGTGGCGGATATCCGCAGGGCAGCGGCTCAGGCGACGGCAATCCCGGCAACCCCTGCCCCAAGTGCGGCAGCGCCAATGCGAACGATGCGCGCTTCTGTCAGCAATGCGGTACCTCCCTGTCACCTGTCAAATGTTCCGGCTGCGGCGCGGAGCTGCCGGCTGGCGCCAAATTTTGCGGCCAATGCGGGAAGACCCGGCAGTAAGGCAGCGCATTCTTCCGCTGCAATAAATATTTCCAAGGATCAGCAATATGGCCGAAAAACTTAAACTAGACTTGTCCTTGGTCTTGCCGGACGTCGCCGATGAGCGGGACGCCTGCGTAGGGCGGATGACTGAATTGCTGCAGGCGGAAGGGTTGGAACAAATACATCTGGTCCGCGAAGACGGAATCGCCCGCCTTTGCCTGCATTACGACCCGCAGCGGCTCAGCGTGAGCCGGGTACGCGAGCTGGCGCACGCGGCCGGAGCGAAGATCTCCAATCGCTATCGTCACGAGAGTCTGCGCATCGATGGCATGGACTGCGCCACCTGCGCCACGGTAATCGAACACGCGCTATCGCGCATGGATGGGGTGCTGGAAGCCTCCGTGAGCTACGCGGCCGAACGCATGAGCCTGGAATTCGACAACGAAAAAATCGAACGCACTGTGATCGTCCGGCGCATCAAGGCGCTCGGTTATACTGTGCTGGAGGAAGGCCGCGAGGCCGGATGGTTCGCCGAACATCGCGAGCTCATTTTCAGCGGTGCTGCCGGCTTGCTGTTACTGGCCGGCTGGCTTGCGGGTCTCGCCGGCGCACCGCGCGTACTGGCGCTTGGCCTGTTGCTGGGCGCCTACTCAGCGGGCGGTATCTATACCCTGCGCGATGCCTGGCAGAGTTTAAAGAGCCGCAGCTTCGACATCGACACACTGATGATTGTCGCGGCCGCCGGAGCGGCGGCGCTCGGAGCCTGGGAAGAGGGCGCGCTCCTGTTGTTCCTCTTCAGCCTAGGGCATGCGCTGGAACACATGGCCATGGATCGTGCGCGCAAGGCCATCGAGGCGCTGGCGGAGTTGGCGCCCAAGACCGCCATCGTGCAGCGGGAGGGCGTGGAGATCGAGGTACGGGTGGAGGAACTGCTGCGCGGCGACCGGGTGATCGCCAAGCCCGGCCAGCGCATCCCCGCCGACGGCCAGGTGGCGTCCGGCAACTCGTCGGTCGATCAATCTCCAGTTACCGGCGAATCCATGCCAGTGGACAAACAACCGGGCGACGAGGTATTCGCCGGTACGGTCAACGGCGAAGGTGCGCTGGTCGTCGAGGTCACCAAACTGGCGCGGGAGAGCACGCTGGCGCGCATGGTGGTGATGGTGGCCGAGGCACAGACGCAGAAATCGACCACCCAGCGTTTTACTGACCGCTTCGAGCGGCTCTTCGTGCCCGTCGTCCTGGTGTGTGCTGCCTTGCTGATCGTGCTGCCGCCGTTGTTCGGTTTTCCTTTCGTCCAATCCTTTTACCGCGCCATGGCGGTACTGGTGGCGGCTTCGCCCTGCGCGCTGGCCATAGCCACCCCCTCGGCGGTGCTGTCCGGCATCGCACGCGCCGCTCGCGGCGGCGTGCTGATCAAGGGGGGCGAGCATCTGGAAAATCTCGGCGTGCTCACGGCCATCGCCTTCGACAAGACCGGCACCTTGACCGTCGGCAAGCCCGCGGTGACCGACGTCGTTGCCATCAATGGAAACGAGGAGCGTCTGCTGACTGTCGCCGCCGCCGTGGAAAGCCGCAGCGCACATCCCCTGGCGCTGGCGGTTGTGGCGGAGGCGAAGCGGAACGGTCTGACCTGGAGCGAGGCCGGGGAGACAGAGTCCGTGACAGGGAAAGGCGTGCGCGCCGAATTCGATGGGCAGAAAGTGGCAATTGGTAACGCTAGGTTGTTTGCCGGCGAAACCATCCCGGAAGAAATTCAACAGCAGGCAGAGCGTCTCCAGACAGATGGCAAAACCATCATGCTGATTCAGGTGGATGGGCAGTTCCTGGGTGTACTCGGCTTGGCCGATACGCCACGTGAAGGAGTGAAGCAGGTATTGGAACAACTGCGCCAGATCGGTATCCGCAATACCATCATGCTCACTGGAGACAACGAACGCGTGGGCCGTGCCATCGGTGAGGCTGTCGGCTTGGACGAAGTGAAAGCAGATCTGTTGCCTGAAGACAAGCTGCAGGCCATGGAAGAGCTCGGGCAACGTTACGGACAGGTGGCCATGGTCGGCGACGGGGTCAACGACGCCCCGGCCATGGCGTGCGCCACGGTCGGCATCGCCATGGGCGGCGCAGGCACCGACGTGGCGCTGGAAACCGCCGACGTGGCACTGATGGCGGACGATCTCTCTAACCTGCCGTTTGCCGTGGCCTTGAGCCGCGCATCGCGAAGCGTGATCCGCCAAAACCTGTGGGTATCGCTGGGCGTGGTGGTATTGCTGATTCCCGCGACCCTGTTCGGTTGGGCGGGTATTGGCGTGGCGGTGCTGGTGCACGAGGGATCGACGCTTGTAGTCGTGGTCAACGCGTTGCGGCTACTTGCTTTTCATTCCCAGAAGAAGTGAAGCAACCAGGATTCAGCAATCAGGTATATCATCTCTATAAAAGGCTATGCGCCGAGTTTCGGTAAATAATGTCAACTTTCAAAGTGCCAAGGATTATAAGCGTGAAAGGAATAGTAATGACTTCGCACCATGAAAATCTCGAATTGAAAATCCGCGGAATGGATTGTTCCGGCTGCGCCGGACACTTGGAGAGCGTCGTCAAAGAAATTACCGGTGTCACCAAGGTGACGACGCTGCTTGCCGACAGTAAGGCGATAGTGCTTTTCGACCCTGCCAAAAACACAGCAACTGCAATCCGTGAGATCATCGAAGCGGCAGGGTATGCCATTGTTGTGGAAGGTGATGAAAAGACTGTCGAGACAGAGAGTGCCAAACAACCGATGCCGCGCGTTGCTCAGGCGGGCCGCCAGGACATCTTGCGCATCGAAAACATGGATTGCCCGACCGAAGAGGCGCTGATTCGCAACAAATTGAAGGGATTTCCCGGTGTGACGGGCCTTGAATTCAACCTCTTGCAGAGAAACCTTACCATTTACCACGCCCTGCCATCGCTCGATCCGGTGATAGCTGCCCTGAAGACCATCGGCATGCAGGTCGGGCCGGTGGATAAGCCTGACGAATTGCCCGAGGTTGAGAAGACCAATTGGTGGCCATTGATAGTTTCGGGTGCTGCCGCTGTTGGTGCCGAAATCATCGAAATGCTGAGCGTCGGTCATCACTGGCTGACGCTGCTTCTAGCTCTTGTCGCTATTCTGACCGGTGGCCTGGAGACCTACAAAAAAGGGTGGATTGCCCTGCGCAATCGCAATCTGAACATGAACTCTCTCATGTCCATTGCGGTGACCGGGGCGCTATTCATTGGTCAGTGGCCTGAAGCAGCTATGGTCATGTTTCTCTTCGCTCTGGCCGAAGTGATTGAAGCCAAGTCCCTCGACCGCGCACGCAACGCCATACGTGGTCTAATGGCCATGACCCCGGAAAGCGCAACGGTGCAATTACCCGATGGAACATGGGGTGAGCTCCTGGCCAAGGATGTTGTTCTGGAAAGTATTGTGCGCGTCCGGCCCGGAGAGCGGATTGCCCTGGACGGGGTTGTGGTCGAAGGAAACTCCACGGTCGATCAGGCTCCAATTACTGGTGAGAGCTTGCCAGTGGAAAAAGGACCGGGTGAACCGGTTTTTGCCGGTACGGTCAATCAGGCAGGGTCGTTTCAGTTCCGTGTCACGGCGGTTGCCACTAATTCGACGCTAACCCGCATCATTCATGCGGTCGAGGCGGCGCAGGGGAGCCGTGCACCGACCCAACGGTTTGTCGACCAGTTTGCCCGAATTTACACTCCGGCGGTGTTCGCCGTGGCGCTGGCGGTGTCGGTCGTGCCGCCGCTGGCCTTCGGCGGCGCATGGCTTGAGTGGGTCTACAAGGCACTGGTGCTGCTGGTCATTGCCTGTCCCTGTGCGCTGGTGATTTCGACGCCGGTCACCATCGTCAGCGGTCTTGCCGCTGCGGCACGACACGGCATCCTGATCAAGGGCGGGGTATATCTGGAGGAAGGGCGCAAGCTTTCCTGGCTGGCGCTGGACAAGACCGGCACCATCACCCACGGCAAACCGGCGCAGACAGACTTTGATCCTTTGAACGGAATTGACCCACAAGAAGTACGTTGTCTTGCTGCAAGCCTGGCCAGTCGTTCCGATCATCCGGTTTCGCATGCCATTGCCGTTGCCGCCGAGGCTGAGGGGATCATACTGCGTGAGGTGACGGAGTTTTCTGCCCTGGCAGGCCGAGGTGTCATCGGTCGTGTTGGTGAACGCATGTATTTCCTCGGAAACCCCCGGTTGATGACGGAAAATGGCTTCCACGAGCCAGGTTTGTCTGCCCGGATCGCCGACTTGGAACGCCAGGGGAAAAGTGTCGTCCTTTTGGCCAATATAGAAAAACCGCTGGCGTCGTTCGGCGTTGCCGACACGATCAAGGAATCAAGCCGCGAGGCTATTGCTGACCTGCACCGGCTCGGAGTGCGCACCATGATGCTCTCCGGCGACAACCAGCATACTGCCGAAGCAATCGCCCGGTCGGTCGGCATTGATGAGGTCAGGGCCGGGCTACTGCCGGAAGACAAGTTAAACATTATTGAAACGTTCCAGGGCAACGGCGGCACAGTCGGCATGGTGGGGGACGGAATCAATGACGCACCGGCCCTGGCTCGCGCCGACGTGGGTTTCGCCATGGGTGCTGCCGGCACGGATACCGCTATCGAGACCGCCGATGTAGCGCTGATGGACGACGACCTGCGCAAGGTGGCGGTCTTTGTGCAACTTTCACGCACCACCTCGGCGATACTAAAGCAGAACATCACCTTGGCGCTGGGAATCAAGGTTGTGTTCCTCGTGCTTACGCTCATGGGCCATGCGACCATGTGGATGGCGGTTTTTGCCGACATGGGGGCCAGTCTGATTGTCGTGGCGAATGGGCTGCGTTTGTTGCGCAAATAAACAACAATGATGTACGCCTGAAGTCTGGCGCAAAACGTGGAATAAGAATCAAAAGGAGCCCAAACCATGAAAAGAATCGTCTTGTCTGTCTCTGCTATCATTGTTGCTTTGGTTGCCGTACCAGCCTTTGCCTCCGCACAACCCGAAGTGAAGGACGAATGCCTGCTTTATGGAAAAAATTGTCCCAATGCTGTTGACAGTCTGCCGGAGCGTATAGCGAAACTGAAAAGAGAAATCGGTAAGGGTGAGATTGTCTATTCACCTGAAGAGCTGAAAAAGCTTGAACGCAAATTGAAGGAAGCGAACGAGATGCTTAGAGTCCTGCAAAAGAGATAATATTGAAAATTGTCCTGAGCATGACGGTAAAAGGCTCTTCTGCTTGACGTAGTGGTTTTACGGCAGAAGCCTCTGTCCCTACTGAGCCGGTCTTAAAAAGGGAAAACTAACAACAGCGGAGGAAGTATGAAAGTTAGAGAGAGCGGCATGCCCGATGAAGCGCTGTGGTCCTCCTTTTTTGACCCGGAGCGGATACTCCGAGCGTTCAGCATCGATAAGAACACGAAAGATGTAGTGGAGTTCGGTTGTGGTTATGGAACATTCACCCTCGTAACAGCCCTGCTTATCTCAGGCATCGTCTTTGCGATCGACATCGAGCCGGCGATGATTGCCACGGTACGAGAAAAGTGCGACCGGGAGGGAATCAGCAACGTTCTTGCCGAGGAGCTCGACTTCGTTGCAAAGGGGACCGGCCTCCCCGGCGACTTTGCCGATGCTGCCTTCCTCTTCAACATCCTCCACCATGAACAACCTGTATCCCTTATGACGGAAGCGTTGCGCGTGCTGCGCCCAGAAGGCCGGTTGATGGTTATCCATTGGAACCACAACCCCGATACTCCCCGCGGCCCGGCCCTGGAAATCCGTCCCCGCCCCGATCAATGCATTGAATGGGGCAGGGTAGCCGGTTTTGTCTTTTCTCCGGATGATCTATTAGATCTGAAACCATACCACTATGGGCTGATTTTCCGCAAGCCGCAGGAAAACCGTTCATAAGGAGGTAGAAATGAAAAAACTGCTTGTTCTGGCGTTGCTTCTTTGGGCGCTTTTTCTTTCGGGCTGTACGTGTCTTATGCACGGCGATCATATGGGCCATCATGAAGATGAAGGCAATGGCTCCACGCACAAACCAAGCGACGGCAGCCATTCACACTGACTGATTTTTCTCCGGACCTGACGCAACAAATGAATCTTTAGCATATCCTTTGATTGTCCAAGGACAGTAATGGATTTTAAACGTTTCAGATCTCGTTTTTTCCCTAACGTGTTGATAAATTGACAAAGCCTCCTTGAAGGTTAGAATTTACCTATGAACTCAGTTGCATTACGTATAATTTCCATTTTCGTATTGATTGCTGTGGTGTTGATGTTTACCGGCCTGGCGACCACCATCTACGCCCAGACTGTCAGGGCTGAAAAAACATGCCATGACCACTGCAATCAAGACAAAGAGCCGGGCTGTCCAGCGCCTTGCGCAACTCCATCATGTCCGTTCTTTCTCTGTATTACAGCCGAGATTGCTGCACCTATTGATGCCCAAGTTACTTCGCCCGTAAGTCTCTTCATTTTTCCCTTCGTTCCGGATTCGATTCCCGATCCCTTCGTGCGCTCGATTTTCCACCCCCCGTCATTCGTTTAACGCACCCCGATTATTGATTTGCATAGGGACTTACGTTCCGAATCTACAGGTCTGTCATTGTGTCCAATAAGATTTATTCCAAGGAGAAACATCCATGAAAAAAATAATGTTAGCGTTTGTTGTCGCGGTTATTTTGGCCCTGAGTGGCGCAGCCTATGCCGATGAAGGTCTGGCAAGCGTGAGAACGGTAAGTGCGGAAACCCTGAGCAAGTTCCGGCAACATACGGCTTCCTTGAGGGAGGAACTTGAGGCCAAGGAGCTGGAACTGAGGAACGAGTATGCTTACGAAGGGATCGATACGCGGCGGGTTGCCGACCTGGAAGCGGAGATCGCCATCATTAAGGCGAAAGTGCGGTCAGTGGCCGCTAGTTTGAAACTTGAGCCGTGTTGTTGCCTGTGATTTGAAATAATTCAGAAGGGGCCGAAAGGTTCCCTCGCACAATTTCATCTGCTGGTCGTGATAGATTGGCGAAAAAACAAAGGAGTCTTTTCTATGTGGATGCACGAACATTACATGTGGGGTTTCTGGTGGCTATTCCCCCTCTTGGGAATTGCGCTCTTCATTGCGCTCATCATTTTGTTGATAAGGGCCTTCGGCGGCGGTGCCTTTTCCGGTTCCAGGAAGGAGATCGAAGAGCTGCGGAGAGAGCTACGAGAGTTGAAGGAAGAGATCGAAAAGCTAAAGAAGCAGGGGAACTGAGAAAGTAGCTCAGCAACGAGGAAAAGATACTGGCAAAGACAAACAATAAGCAAAAGGAGTGGCCAATGGAACTGAAAACACCATATGCGTTTGGGAAGACCGTGGATATGCCGTATGCCGAAACTGAGCGGAAGGTGCGGGAGGAGCTGTCAAAGGAAGGATTCGGGGTGTTGACCGAAATCGATGTTAGGAAGAAGTTCGCGGAAAAGCTCCAGAAGGAGTTCCGCGACTACATAATTCTCGGTGCCTGCAACCCGCCTCTCGCCTATGAAGCACTGAACCGGGAAATAAACCTTGGAACGCTTCTTCCCTGCAATGTCGTGATCTATGTCAGGGATGACTATAAGACAGCGGTTGTGATCATGGACCCGGTTGCAGCGCTTTCAGTGATTGGCAACCCAGAGATGGTGAAAATTGCGGAACAGGTTGCCGAGAAGATGCAGCGAGTGCTGGCGGCACTGTAATGGATTTTTGCATGATGTTCAATGTGCAGTGAAATCTGCTGGGGATGCTGAAGGACACCTTATGAACGATCAATCAGAACTCGTTGAACTTTCCATCAAAGGCATGGATTGTGCCGATTGCGCACGGCACATCAAGGACGCCATCGAGACGGTACCGGGCGTAACAAAGGTGGAGATTCTGCTCACCGCCCAGAAGGCTGTTGTACGTCTTGACCCGAATAAGACCGGTCCGGGGGAGATACGCAGGGCCGTGGAAGGAGCAGGTTATTCGGTTGTCACCCCTGAAGCGGAGCTTTCCGCCAAAGCTCCTTTTCTCGGCCAGTTCACCCGGCATATCCTGATTCTGTTTGGCGTCGTTTTCGGCGCGGTCCTCTTCATTGCCGTTATCGGCGAATGGCTCGGGCTCTTCGAAGTTGCCACACGGCGGCTGCCTTGGCCTGTTTGGCTCGTCGTCATCCTCATCGGCGGCTACCCAGTATTTGCCAACGTACTCAGGGCGACTTTCAGAGGGAGGATCACCTCCCATACCCTGATGACTATCGGAGCGCTGGCGGCGGTGGCGGTCGGAGAATGGGCCGCCGCTGTCATCGTCGTCTTTTTTATGCGCATCGGCGACTACGTGGAAACATTCACCGCCGAGCGAGCCCGCCGGGCACTGAAAGACCTGACTGCCATGGCTCCGCAGACGGCGCGTGTGGAGCGGGACGGCGCCGAAGTGGATGTGCCGGTCGCAGAGGTACGAGTCGGCGAAACGGTCATTGTGCGGCCAGGGGAGAATATCCCGGTGGACGGCGAGGTGATCGGCGGGCAGGCGACGGTGGACCAGGCGACCATTACCGGTGAGTCGATGCCGGTCGAGGCGGGACCCGGCGCAAAGGTTTTCGCCGCGACCATTGCCCGGTTGGGGAGTATCCGCATCCGCGCCCTCAAGGTGGGGGCGGACACCACATTCGGAAAGGTGATCAAGCTCGTAGAGGAAGCGGAAGCGCACCGCGGGGATGTGCAACGCCTGGCTGACCGGTTTTCCGGCTACTACCTACCTGTTGTAATGCTGGTTGCCTTCCTCACCTACCTGTTCAGCCGAAATCCCCTCGCTACTGCGGCGGTGCTTGTTGTGGTCTGTTCCTGCTCCTTCGCCCTGGCCACCCCCCTCGCCATGATCGCTTCAATCGGCGCAGGTGCGCGGCGGGGGCTCCTCATCAAGGGGGGGAAATACCTGGAGGCGCTCAATCGCGCCGATGTGCTCCTTCTCGACAAGACCGGCACCTTAACCCTCGGCCGACCGCAGATCACCGATATATTCCCGCTGGAGGGCTTTTCCGCTGATGAGGTGCTGGCATTCGCCGCTTCCGCAGAGCGCTACTCCGAACATCCCTTGGCCGAAGCGGTGCGAGAGGCGGCAAAGGCTTATAACCTCCTTCTTGGCGAGCCGGAAGGGTTCGAGGCCGTTCCCGGCATAGGTGTTCGGGCTTGGGTGAATGACCGGCTTATCGAGGTCGGCAGCAATAGAGTAATTTCTAAGGCGGAATGCATACCTGAATTGGGAAAACTTGAAGGGAAAACCACCTTGTACGTGGTCTGCGACGGAAAGCCTGCCGGTGTACTGGCCGCCAGCGATACACTTCGTCCGGAAGTTCCCGAGGCCCTTGCCGCGATGGGAAGACTTGGGGTCCGTCGGATAGAACTCCTCACCGGCGACAACGAGCAGACCGCGGCCTTACTGGCGGAAAGCCTGGGGCTGCAATACCGCGCCGAGCTCCTCCCGGAGGACAAGATCGCCGTCGTGAAGGAATACCAGGCAAAAGGACATGTGGTCGTCATGGTGGGTGACGGGGTGAACGACGCCCCAGCCCTTGCCCAGGCCGACGTGGGTATCGCCATGGGGGCGGCCGGAAGCGATGTCTCCATTGAAGCCGCCCATGTCGCGCTGATGCGGGAAGATTGGACCCTCGTACCGGAGCTTTTCCGGATCGCCCACCGGACCATGGGGGTTGTGCGGCTGAACCTTGCCTTTACCGCTTGCTACAACCTGGCCGGTCTATCACTAGCCGCTCTCGGCTTCTTGCCGATTACACTGGCCGCAGCACTTCAGTCCCTTCCTGATCTCGGCATACTCGCAAATTCATCCAGACTGCTCCACCAACCTAAAAGAGAGGGTTGAATAAAAAGGCCGGGGCGCCATTGGCCCGGAAATTACAACGGAGCGAATCGACGTGTTGTCGTGATCGCTACGGTCAATACTGCCGACGATCCTGCGGAGTTTCTTCATCTTTCCCTCCTCACATTGATAATGCCTGCAATTTGCAGGATTCATTGTAAAATTAGCAAACAGCGTCGATTTGAATTTTGAGGCAGACGTCGATTGGATGCATTGGTTTCGAGGGTAGCTTTTGGAAATCTGCGGCGGCATGAAGAAAAGGAGTATCGACCATGATGTATGACGGCATGATGCATGGAAGGATGATGTGGATGATGCTATGCGTTTTTTTCGGGATTATTCTGCTTGCGGGCGTAGTTTTACTGATCTTATGGGCGATTAACTCGGCGGGAAAAGGATGTAGTCAGGCAGGAGAAGCGGCTATCGACATATTGAACAAGCGATATGCCAGCGGGGAAATCATACGGGAAGAATTTGAACGAATGAAGCACGATATTACCCAGCTGGGAGATCGTTCATGAAAAATCCCCGCTTGTTCGCACTCGCCATTGTTTTCCTCGTGACCGGAATCTTGGGAATTTCCGTCTCGACGTGGTTTGCCGGTAGATGGATAACTGACGACAGGACGGTTCCGATGATGGATATGATGATGGGTAAGGGAATGATGAATAAGAGGTAAATGAAGGACATGATGAAAAACATGATGCCCGGCATGCTGCCACCCGACGTCAAACCTGGAAATCTGCCGGAACCGGATAGCCGGGGAGCCAAATTGTTAATCCGTTATTGCGGTCAGTGTCACGATCTCCCCAGCCCGTTCATGCATGGTGGAGAGGAGTGGCCGGCGATAGCAGGTCGCATGTTTGCCCGGATGTCTATGATGTCGGGCATGCAGGGGATGAGCATGATGGATATCGAAAATCCATCCGTGCAGGAGAAGGAAACGATTATCAGCTACCTGATTAAACACTCGATGAGATCAATATCTCCCAACGAACTCCCTGCCCCAGGCTCAGAAGGTGCAGTTCTGTTCAGGGGGAGGTGCTCCCAATGCCACTCTCTGCCGAATCCGAAACTCCATTCCGCTGAAGAATGGCCTGGAGTCGTGGAAAGATGCAGGCGAACATGAAGTCCATGGGAAGAACGGTAATCACGGAAATTGAGAAGAAAACAATCGCAGGCTTCCTGGTAAACCAGGGGCGTAAATAGTACAAAACGCAACTCGCAAAGCAGAGTATGCAATGAAAGTATCGCTGGCAGGAAGGAAGCGAATGTCACATCCCATTCTCCTTGTCGAAGACGACTTGAAACTCGCCGAGATCGCCCGTGTCTACCTGGAGCAGGCCGGTTTCCGGGTGATCCATACGGAAAGCGGGGTCAGGGCTCTGGAACTGGCTATGTCGGAAAGCCCGGTCCTGGCGGTGCTCGACCTGATGCTTCCCGACCTGAGCGGTGAGGCGGTCTGCCGGGAGCTGACCGACTCCACCGACATTCCGGTCATCATGCTGACCTCCAAATCCTCCGAAGAAGAGCGGCTGGCGGGGTTCGCCCTCGGGGCCGACGACTACATCGTCAAGCCATTCAGCCCACGTGAGCTGGTCTGCCGCGTCCAGGCGGTCCTCAAGCGGGTCGGCAAGGTCGCCGGTGCCGCCGACCGGCTGAGCTTCAACGGTGGCACGCTCATCCTCGATAATGTCGGCTACGGCGTCATCTGCAAAGGGGAGCCGGTCAAGCTGACCGCAGTGGAATTCAAACTCCTTTTCATCCTTGCCTCTACCCCCCAGAAGACCTTCACAAGAGAAGAGCTGATCGACAAGGTCATGGGTTACCGGTTCGAGGGGTACGAGAGAAACATCGACTCCCACATCAAGAACATTCGGCACAAACTGGGCGACACTCCCCATGCACCGGTATTCGTGCTGACCGTCTATGGCCTCGGCTACCGGTTCGGTGGGGTGAAGGATGCGTAGCAGTATCCGCTGGAAGTTCATGCTAGTGCTCATCTTCGTCGCGGCTCTCGGCGTGTCGTCATCGCTGATTCTGCGAGAGCTGATTGTCCGCGATTTCGGTAAGTTGACCGAAGGGGAGCTGGAAGACCGCGTCTACTGGGTGAGTGCCGCCCTGGAAAACGCTTTCGAGAAGAATCATGGCTGGAATCAGGAGGCAGTGGCGGGAGATGCTGCCTGGGCATTGCTGCTCGGCATCGAGACTCGGGTGAAGGATCGGACGGACGCCCTCGTGATGGATACGGCCACGGCTCTCAAGCAACTCTCGCCGGCAAGCCGGGAGCGCATTCTGGCAAGTGCCGGTTTCGCCCCGAAGCGCGGCTCCGGGGCGTATGTCAGTTATCCGCTGTTCCTCAAGGGGGAGGAGATCGGCCACATGGAGGTGCGCTTTTTCCCCCGTGAAAAAAGAGTGCTGTTCGTTTCCCGGACCAATCGGCTTCTTCTCATCTCGGCACTGCTCCTCGGCAGCGCAGCTATCCTATTAAGCATTATCCTTGCCCGCAGACTTACCCGTCCCATAACTCGGCTGGCGCGCGCAGCGGACTGCATCAGTCAGGGGAACCTGCACGAGCGGCTTGAAATCACCGGCAGCGACGAATTGGCGACCCTGGCCCACTCCTTCAACCGGATGGCCCAGACCCTCGAAAAGCAGAACGCCCTCAGAAAGAAGATCAACGCCAATTTTGCCCATGAGATGCGAACACCGCTGGCCATCATGCAGGGGCAACTGGAAGGAATGCTCGACGGCCTCATCCCGAACGAGCGGCGGGTGCTGGAATCCCTGCTGGAGGAGAACCTCCGCCTCGCCAGGATTGTGTCAAACGTCGAGGAACTGGTCCAGGCCGAGGCGAGCGCCCTGTCTCTGAATCGCATCCGGCTTCCCCTGAAACCGCTGCTGGAGAGCATTGCCCAGCGTTTTTCCGAATCTGGAGGGAACAAGAATGTTTCCTTTGCCATTGAGTGTAACGACGAGGTCTTGGTCAACGCCGACCCCGAACGCTTGACCCAGATCCTCATCAACCTGGTAACCAACGCCGTCAAGGCCATCGACACCGGGGGGATCATCCGGCTCAGCGGAGCGGCTGAAAGGGAGGGATGCCGGATCGACGTGATGGATTCAGGCCGGGGCATAGCAGAAGCAGACCTGCCACTCATCTTCGAGCGCTTCTTTCGCAAAGACAGCGACGGCCTGGGTCTGGGGCTGCCGATAGTCCGCGAATTGGTGGACGCTCACGGCGGCACCATCGAGGTCTCAAGTCAGCCTGGTGAGGGAAGTAACTTTACCGTCCGGCTCCCCTTCAATGAGAATCACCACAATTCTCCATAACCTCTTCATAATTCCCCCACAACGTTTTGTTAAGCTTGAATCATCAGAAGAAGGCGCAGCGAGGTAAGGACGATGAAGCGCAGGTTCGGGATGATCCTCATAATGACTGTTGTTGCGGCACTGACCAGTGCGCCGGTTATCGCGACCGAAAGTGGTTGTGATTGCTGCTGTGACAAACCGTATGGGGGCTACCGGGCATCTCCCCGATGGAAGTGGTACGGTGCCCGACAGAACATCACCAGCGTCAAGGAAGCCCGCGAGTACCTTACGGAGTTTTACGCTTCAAGCCTCGTTCGGATCGGAACTATCACAGAGCATGACGGTTACTACGAAGCGGAAATCTATCGTAAAGCCAATGCCAAGCGGGACCGGGTCATTATCGACAAGGGGTGTGGGCGGATTCGTTCAATTGAGTGAAAACTTGCGGGGGGCCGAGAGGAGGCGAATGCTTTTAACATGCAGGCGTGGAACGATCCAATTAATTGAGGAGGGAGCGAAGTGATTTCACGCGAAAGGAGAACGGCCATGAGAAAAATCGTATTGCTTGCCATCATGGCAGCCTTCATTGCGGCAGTAAGCGCACCGCAGACCGTCCAGGCTGTCGAGAAGGTCAAAGGTGAGGTCGTGATGAAGGTAGGGAACAAGGTCAACCTGTTCCACAGCGGGACCGCGGACGTGAAGAAGGAGATCTGCATCGGCGACACGCTTACCGTGTATCGCGGAACAGGGAAGACCCAGCAACAGGAAAAAGAGGTAGGACAGGTAAAAGTCCTTGGCTACGCCGGTGAGCATTACTTCGAGGCCGAAATTGTCAAGGGTGTGATCAAGCCCGGCGACATCGCCATGAAGAAAGGGGTTTACTGTATGGTGCAGAAACCGAACTAAGTGCGAGTCGGTGCAGATGAAAGCTGGCCGAGTGTAATCTTTGGCTGGCTTTTCTGTCTTTATGATTGGGGCAGTATTGACCTGCGGTAGCGTCCTTCACGGCATTTAAAAGAAGAAATGACGCACCCTCTACAAAGGAGTAATAAAAACATGGTGCGTCCAACCTGACACAAGTTCACTGAAATACCTCATTTAAATGAAAAGGGGCAGGCTGGCAGCCCCTTTCTTTGTGAACTGTTTAGACGATAGTTCCATCAACGACAGCTGCCTGTTCAGAGCGGCTCGAAGCTTTCTTTTCGACCTGTTTTTTCTGACCTTCTTCACGTGGTTCCTTGGCCAGAGGATTGCTGAAACCTTTTGGCGGCTTGTAGGTGTACCCCATCAATCCGCACATCTCCGCATTCAGGAGGTTGATATCCTCCTTGATCCTCTGGCTGCGCTCGATAAATTCCTGGGCCTTGTCAAACGTGATCACCTTGATCCGCCCCATGTTCATCCGCAGTTGGTAGAGGTAATAATCGAGCGAGTTGAGAATGTTGATGAAATCGCCCTGATCCAGGGTGCGTTTGGAGATGACGTCGATGTCGTCACGTTTGGCCTTCTCCAGCTTTCTTTCCTGCCAGGCATCGTGTTTCGAGATGCGGTCGTTGCCCTGGCTCCCCTTGCCATTGTTCTTTTCGTCTGCCATGTTCGCTCCTTTTCTGGGTTAACTTCTTCCGGTAGCCCTGCGGGCCACCCCTGTTCCAAACCGGCCTGCCAGTTCCGAGAAGACCGTTTCATCGAATCTCTTCATAGTAAGGACCAGCATTTCGATTGCGTTCATTTCGTTAACGACGTTGGCGTATCCCTGTTGCGCCGTGGTCAGAAGTACCCTTGTCCTGTTGGTCAACTGATCGACGTTTTTCATGCCGTCGAACAGGAGGGCGAGTTGGCAGCTGCTGGGGCTGGCACCTGCCTTATTGTCCTTGTTCTGGGACTGAATCTGGGCGGAGAGGTTTTGCAGCTGGGTCGCCTCCTGAAGGAGATCGAGCAGCATGTAGTAGGCGAACGCCCTGGCGGTCACTGCGGAAAGCTTGCCGATTACCTCCCCCTCGGTATTGGTGGCGATGGCGGTTTTCAGCACGAGGCTGATGGAGAGGGGAGTTGCGTTGAGAAACGGCACGTCGTTGGCCGCGTCGAGGGTCTGTTTTGCTTTCATCTTCGTCGATATCGTCTGCATCCGGGTTGAGACGTATTGCATGAGATTCGCGTTGGCGTCCGTTATGGTGCTGCATACTCCGGCTGAATCCTTCCCCTGGGCCGAGCCGTCGATGAAGGTATCGAAATCGGTATTCTTGTCGCAGGGTGGGATGTAGCTGGCGACATAGGTGCTGTTTGTCGTGGTGGGAGACTGCACCACCACATCGCCGATAAACCCCCGGATGAGCTTCACGTAGTTGGCGTTCATACCTTTCTTGGTGGCCAGGTTGTCGAGGACCGAGCCACCGCCAAAGATATCGGTGATGTCGCTGGGACAACCTGCCGTACCTCCCTGGGATGCCTGGGCGATGGCGTTGCCGACCGGCGGCGTGTTCCCCATGGCGGAATTCATCACCGCCGTAAGGTTTGTTTTCGAGGTCTGATAGAGATCATTGACGCCGCTCGATACCATGAAGTCGTTCATGGAATTGCTCATTTCATTTTTGACGCTTTGGCTCATGATCGGCGAGAATGGTTCGGATGCGACGGCGACGAGTGCTTTTGCCGCCTTGCAGTCGTTCAACTGGATATTGTTCAGGCGGTCCGCGATCGCCTCCAGGGACTTGATGGTGTCCGATACCTGGGGAGCTAGGGTCTTCATGGCAATGTCGAAGGCTGCTGCCGGCGCTGCCGACAGAATCCGCTGCAGCTTCTGGACGAGGTAATCGACATTCATGAAGCTGAAGCCCCCCAGAAAGGCGTCGATACCGCCGCAGCCACTCTTGATCGAAGGCATGGTGACGGTGACTGGGTAGTCGGTGCCATTGGGCCAGCGTGCGGAAAAGCTGCCGCCGGTATAGTAGCCGCGCTTTGCCCCCTCGTAGTAGCTGGGGGAGGTCGAGGTTTTCTGGGTCATCCAGTCATCGACCCAGCCGCTCCATGACAGTGCGGGCATTGTGGCTATCGAAAGGGCGAGGGTTGCCGCGATGGCTTTCTTTGCTGTTTGTTGTTTCACTGTTGAATCACCTCCTTTCAACGGTTGCTTGAAGTCTTTTGTTCCAAATCCATCACTGTCTGTCGAGGTTAGACGGCCTCTTTCTGACATCGAAGCCACCTCCTTTCTGGAAGTCATACAGGCTGAACTCCTCGGGAGTAATCTCGCCTTTCAGCAGGCGCACCGCCCGATAGGTCTTGTCCTCGATCTCCTCGGCAGTTATCAGTCCGCTTGAGACCGGGAAGGAATTCCGGTTGCCTTTCTGGATCAGGATCATCGTCGGAGTTACCTCGACGCCGAACCTTCCGGCCAAGCCTGGGTTTTCCTCGATGTTGATCCTTTTTACCTGCCAGCCGGTGGAGTTGGTGAACCAGTCGATGATCGGCTGTTGCTGCTGGCAGTAGCCGCAATCGGACTTATAGAAATAGATGAGGGCGAACTCCTCCCGGTTGTCACGGAGTTTTCGGTTCTTTTCCTCCTGGATCTGGTTGACGCGGCTGAGATTGCCGGGGGTGGCAATCGGGTAATCTTTTGCGGTAGTCAGCTCCGGGTATTTCTGCCAGACGTACTGGGCGACGTTCGTGAACGCCAGGGCCTTCTTCCGGGCGATTTCCTGGACCTCGTAGTAGTCCTTGACGTTCTCCTCGGACGGGTTCTGCACCGCTTTCCTTTTCAGACCTTCGGCGAACTTCTCGAAGTCGTCCGGGTGCATGTTCCATATCTCGTCATAGGAGTAGTCCGAAAGTGCGGGAGTCTTCTTCGCCTTTGCCTTTTTCGGGGACTTCTCCTTTTCCTCCTTTTTCTCAGGCTCTTTTTGATACCACCACCAGCCTGTCCCTGAATCGGAGTAGTAACCGGCTCCGGCTGTGGCGGATACGGAGACAAGCAGCAGGGCCGCAATCACAAGACGCACGTTTCGACCTCCTCCTGTTTCGGTTTGATATCCTTGACCATCTTTTTCAGCAGGTGAGATTTCTGCATCTCCAGGGTTGCGCTGCTTATCCCGAAGGCTCTCGCCCTGAAGGGTACGAGGAGTGAATTGATCCCTTTCCCGGCACCTGTCACGATAGTAGCTTTTGTCGTATAGTGCTTTTCAGACACGTACTCCGTGGCGATGGCGTCTTTAACCCTGCTGAGTTCCCGCACAAAGGTATAGAGCAGGTTCCTCTTCGTTGCTTCATCGGCATCGGCAGCAAGCATATCAGGGTCCATTCCGCTCACCTCCTTGACGGCTGCCCACAGCCCTTCAGGATTTGCGAAGACGTGGCCAGACGCTGTCGATACCGCAGACCAGCGCAGTCCCTTGGATGTAGCTTCCAGCTGATTGATCCTTTTCTTGACCGCTGAGAGGATTGCATCGGCATCAAACCATGACG
Source organism: Deltaproteobacteria bacterium (assembly GCA_021847245.1). Taxonomy (GTDB): domain Bacteria; phylum Desulfobacterota; class Desulfuromonadia; order Geobacterales; family Geobacteraceae; genus Geobacter. Next base: position 19,823 of record JAJZUC010000053.1, read on the forward strand.
GCAGCTCCAGCGCTTCCAGGTCGGGGAGCTCCTGCGTTTCCAATGCTCCCAGAGGGTGGTCTCGTGTATCCTCGGGAGGCGTACCATTCTTGGCGGCCGGCTTTTGCGTGACCTCCTGACGCTCAGGTTTACGGGGCTGAATATCTTCGGTTTTGTCCGACGTCTTATCCCGTTCAACCGCCTCGCCGACGAGCACTGCCAGTTCCTCTTTACGCACGTCCTGGTCGCACTGCTTGAGCATTTTCGTCAGAGGATATTCCGCCTTGAGCAGGTGGTGTTCCCTGATGATTTTGTCCAGTTCGTCCCGGTTCGACAGAGAGGCGTATTCAGTGAATCCGTTGAGGATGATTGCCGAAATGATCGGGTGATCCACGGTGGAGTACATCCTGTCGTGGTAGGACGGTATCTTGCCGATGTCATGGCCGAGAGAGACGATGAAGATATCCGGCAGCATGACATCCTGATTGACCTTGGCCGCAAATTTCCTCGCCACCTGGATGGTATGCAGGTATAGCGGGATCGTGGCCAGCATGGAGAATGTTTCCCTGGAATATTTTTTTTCCGCTTCAAGCGGGTTCATATTCACTACTGACGGGCAATCTCCTTCCTCATCGAGCAGCTTCAGAAGCTTGACGATTACCGTTCGCCGGTCGCCTTTAATGGCGCGGCGCTTCTCTATCATTTCGGAGAAAAACCGCTCGATCTCCCAGTGTTTGAAAGTCGGGCGGGGTAAAGGGACAGCAGCCTGTTCCGTTTCCGATTCGCGCCAGAGTTTTGCGATCTCCCGGAAGTCGACAACATTTCCGCCTAACGCCTCTTTGTTCCAGGTCCGGCTCACCTCGGCCAGGGTTTTTTTCTCGATCATTTCGTGGATGGGCTCCCCGATGAGC
>JAJZUC010000110.1 GCA_021847245.1 Deltaproteobacteria bacterium
TGACGGTGTGGCACATGTTGCAATCCTTGGAGATCACTTCGCCGTTGGAGGCCTTGTGCTTGCCGTCGTGGCAGCGGAAGCACCCCGGGGTGTAGAAGTGGCCGATGTGGTTCGGGTAGGTGTTCCAGGATACCTTCATTTCGGGGAAGAAGTTGCGGCTGTAGACACCCTGCACGTACTGGACCGCCTGGTTGACGGCCGCAGCCTTCTGCCTGGCCACCTCGGGATAGTTCTTGGCGTAGTAGTCGGGGATGCCGGCGGCGATGGCTTCTTTCGCTTCTGCCTGTAACTTGTACGGTTTCTCAAGAATCTCCACGGCTACTTTCTTCAGATAGGGAAGAGCCGGATCGATCTTGCCGGAGGCAAACCCTTCGTCCATCTCCTGGCCGGGTGACTTGTAGATATGGGTCGGTCGGTTGTGGCAGTCGGTGCAGTCCATGAGCCGTTTCTTGGCCGTGGCGATCTGCTCCTTGGTCATGGGCTTCTCGGTGCTCATGAACTCCATGAAGGAACCGTCCTTCTGCTTGACGGCGATATAGGGTATCTCGAGGCGTTTCTTATCGCTGGCGATGTAGTAGACCTCGGTGCCGATGTGCCAGTGAATACCCTTGGCATGGGGAGATTTCGGGGCGCCGCCGATGTTGATCAGCATGTTGATCTCGCGCGGGGTGTTCTCCTTGTTCGGGGCGTAGTGATAGAAGACCTTCTGGCGGCCGGCGTAGAACTTCTCGGGCCAGTGGCAGTGCTCGCAGGTGTCACGGGCGGGGCGGAGGTTTTCAATGGGGGTCTCGATGGGGGTCGGATAGCTGTGGGTGGCAACCGCCCAGACCTGGCGCAGACCGGAGATCTTCGCCTTCACGTACCACTTGGCGCCGGGGCCCACATGGCATTCGACGCATTTGACCCGGGCGTGGGGGGAGTTCGACCACGCGGTGTGCTCCGGGGTCATGACCGTGTGGCAGAGCTCGCCGCAGAAGGTGGTCGATTCGGTGAACTCGAAGCCGAGGATGGAGGCGATGGAAACGATCAGGACGAAGATGACGCTGGCGAGCACGAAGAAGATGAAGAGGTGCCGCTTGTGGGGATCGTTGAAATCGAGCCGGGGGTAGGGTGGGATCTCCTCCGGGGTGGTGGTGCGCCGCTGCTGGCGGACCCTCCAGGCCCCCACCGGCACGAGAAGCAGACCGAAGATGAGCATCCCCGGGAAGGCGAAGTATACCAGAAGTCCGATGTAGGGGTGCTCGATACCGGTGATCATTTCCATGGCGAGGAATGCGACGATGAGCCCCGTTGCCACGAAGGCAAGGAGGAGCCCCACCATGCTGATCGGGTTCCAGAGATAGCCTGCTGTCTTGCGTAACGTCATACGTCCTCCTCAGATAAAACACCTTTTTGCTTTGCCGCCGGGGGAAATGTAAACACCGGCACATTTAAACCACGTATCATTACTACTTGCCCGGCTCTCGTGTCAATTCAAAAAGACTTTCGCCGAGAAAAAGCATTCCGTGGAAAGGGTAACCGCGGAGCGCTGTTTCATGAAGTGTCGTTAAAATACGGTTTGTCCGGGGCACCTCCCGACTTGACAAGCCGGTAGCTCTTCTGCTAGCCTCCAAAGGCCGCCGGAGCCGCTCTGCGGCTGGGTTGTCCGCTTGTTTCGGCTCCGGCCTGTTTTTGACTCTAATGAGCGAGGAGACGATACTCATGACAAAAAAACTCTTCATTCCGGGGCCAGTGGAGGTGCACCCCGAAATCCTCCAGGCTATGGCGACCCCGATGATCGGACACCGGATGCCCGAGTATGCCGCGCTTCACGGACGGGTGACCGCGGGGCTCAAGAAGCTCCTCGCCACCGATTCGCGGGTTTTTCTCGCCACTTCCAGCGCCTTCGGCGTCATGGAGGGGGCGGTGAGGAACCTGGTCGGCAGCCGGTGCGTCAACTTCTGCAACGGCGCTTTTTCCGACAAGTGGCACGATGTCACGAAGCGCTGCGGCAAGGAGGCCGACGCGGTGAAGGTGGAGTGGGGCGAGCCGATCACCGCCGAGGTGGTGGATCGTGCCCTTGCCACGGGGAAGTACGACAGCATGACCCTTATCCACAACGAGACCTCCACCGGAGTCATGTCTCCACTGCCGGAGATTGCCGCGGTGCTCCGGAAGTACCCCGAAGTGGTCTCCATCATCGACACCGTCTCCTCCATGAGTGCCCTGAATATCCCGGTGGACGAGCTCGGTATCGACTGCTGCATTTTCGGCGTCCAGAAGGCCTTTGCCCTGCCGCCGGGGCTCGCCGTCTTCACGGCCAGCGAAAAGGCCCTGGCCCGGGCGCGAACGGTGGAGGGGCGCGGCTACTACTTCGATTTTGTGGAGTTCGAGGCAAACGATGCCAAGAACAATACCCCGTCCACCCCCTGCATTTCGCAGATCTATGCCCTCGACCGGCAGCTCGAAAGGATGTTTGCCGAGGGGCTGGAGCAGCGCTGGGCCCGGCACCGGGAGATGGCCTCCTTCGTCCGGGGGTGGGTTGCCGAGCGGGGGTATGGTTTCTTCGCGGCCGAGCCGTACCGCTCCGTCACCCTGACCTGTGCTGTCAATTCACGTGGCACGGACCTTGCTGTCCTCAAGAAAATGCTCGCCGAGCGGGGATACGCCTTCGATGACGGCTATGGGAAGATCAAGGGTAAGACCTTCCGCATCCCTCACATGGGGGACATGCAGCGGCAGGATCTTGAGGAATTCCTGTCGGTTGTGGATGGGTGCCTCGGGATGCTTCCGGCCTGAGCGACGATCCCCGCGGGGCGAGGCCTGCTTTTTTCGCAATTGATGCTATACTTCTCCAATCAGTTCGATTCCGGGGCCGCCTGTCGCGGGCTCCATGAAGATGGCTCTCAGGGCGCGCCGTCTCCCGGTCGTGTCTGTAGTAACCGAGCATTGCCAATTATTATTTCAAACCCGACCGGGTCGCTCTTCGCGTCCGGTTCCGGCGAACAAGGGGAGGGTAAGGTATGAAGTGTCCGGAGTGCGGCAGCAGGACATCGGTGGAGATTGATATGCATTCGGAGGGGTTTACTGCCGAGGAGTCTCCGGTCAAGGAGTGTGGATCCTGCGGGCTCGTCTGGAGGGTGCGGATGGTGCAGGGGAAGCCGACGATCGACATCATCAAGGCTGCCGACAAAAAGGAATAGCAGGATGCAGGCTCTCCCGGGAGATGCCCGCATCCGTCGGGATGACGGTCTCAACGCCGGTCAGACCGGTTCGAAGAGTTCCTTTCCCGCCCCGCAGATCGGACATACCCATCCGTCGGGCAGTTCCTCGAACGGCGTGCCGGGGGGCACGCCGTTTTCCGGGTCCCCCTCCGTCGGGTCATACTCGTATTGGCAGATCGTGCAGCGCCAGCGTTGCATGGTTGATACCTCCTCCTGGGGGGGGGCGGTGCGGACCGGCTCACTCCTTCCAGCTTATGGCCTGGACCGGGCAGCCGTCGATGGCCTGCTGGATCTCCCGCTCGGTGGCGCCCGCCGCATCGTAGACCTCCGATTTGCCACTCTCGTTGAATTTGAATACTCCGGGGCAGGTCGATACGCAGAGTCCGCAGCTGATGCACGCCTCCTGGTCGACCTGGGGTGTTCTTGTCATTGTTAATCCCTCCTTCAGAACCAAATGCCCCCAATTGTAACAACCGGGAGTTCCCTGT
>JAJZUC010000004.1 GCA_021847245.1 Deltaproteobacteria bacterium
ATACCCCCCTCACCGACGAGACCCGCAACATGATCGGCGAGCGGGAGCTGGCGATGATGAAGGACGGGGTCATCATCGTCAATGCCGCCCGCGGCGGGATCATCGAGGAGGAGGCGCTCCTCAAGTACCTCGAATCGGGGAAGATCACCGGCGCCGCCATCGACGTCTTCAGCGTGGAGCCCCCGAAGAGCGACGTCCTCAAGGCGCTCATCGCCCACGAGCGGGTGATCGTGACGCCGCACCTGGGGGCCAACACCTTCGAGGCCCAGGTCAACGTGGCGGTGGACGTCTCCAAGGAGATCCTCAACTATCTCGACGACCAGCCACTGGAAAACGCCGTGAACATCCCGCGCTTCGACGTCTCCCTCATGGACCAGATGCGGCCGTTCCTCAATCTGACGAACATCATGAGCGATTTCGTCATCCAGCTGGTCGATGCGAATATCGACAAGGTGACCTTCTCCTACTCCGGCAACATCGCCCACTACGACTGCACGCCGCTCACCGTCTGCGGTCTCGCCTCGCTCCTGAACCGGATGGTCGAGCAGGACGTGAACATGGTGAACGCCTCGCTCATCGCCGAGAACATGGGGATCACCGTCGAGGAGAGCAAGACGACCCAGTCCCCCTCCTTCTCCAACATGGTTACCCTTACCATCGAATGCCCCGGCGAGAAGCGGACCATCTCGGGCACCCTCTTCGAGGGGACGCCGCGGATCGTGAAGATGCGCGACTACCAGGTCGATTTCGCTCCCGAGGAGCACATGCTCCTTCTCACCTACAGTGACCGTCCGGGAATGATCGGCAAGATCGGCACCATCCTCGGCACCCACGACATCAACATCGCCTCCATGCACCTGGGACGCCGGGAAAAGCAGGGAGAGGCGATGGTCATCCTCTCCCTCGATTCGGCGGTGCCGCCCCCCGTGGTCGAGGAGCTGCGCACGGCGACCGAAGCAGCCTTCATCAAGCCGATCCACATGCCCGGCGCCCGCTGCAGCCGTGCCTGCGGCTGCGGCATCTGAAGCGTTGCCCGAATCCTGCCCATCGGAAAGCCCCGGACCGCCGGGGCTTTTTCGTTGCGCGGGGCGAGAGAGATGCTAGGCTTATGGGAGTCGGCACATATCGGGGAGAGGGGGATGCAGAGGTGAGAGGCCAAGCGACGCTTGCAGGTGAGAGCCGGATCGAGCGGGACAGCATGGGAGAAATCGGCGTGCCGGCCCGGGCGTACTGGGGAGCGCAGACGCAGCGCTCGCTCATTCATTTCGCCATCGGTGCCGACCGGATGCCGATGGAGGTGATACGCGCCCTGGCAATGGTGAAGAAGGCGGCGGCCCTCGTAAACGGGGAGCAGGGGAGGCTCCCCCCGGAGAAGGTGGGGCTCATCGTGGCGGCTGCCGAAGAGGTGATCGACGGCAAGCTCGACGACCATTTTCCCTTGAGCGTCTGGCAGACCGGCAGCGGCACCCAGTCGAACATGAACGTGAACGAGGTGGTCGCCAACCGCGCCATCGAGCTCGCCGGCGGGGTCCTCGGCTCCAGAACCCCGATCCACCCCAACGACGACGTCAACATGTCCCAGTCGTCCAACGACGTCTTCCCGACCGCCATGCACATCGCCGCCGCACTCCGGATTCACGGGGATCTGATCCCCGCCGTGACGAGGCTCCGGAATGCCCTCGACGCGAAGGGGAGGGATTTCGCCGATGTGGTGAAGATCGGCCGCACCCACCTGCAGGATGCCACCCCCCTTACGGTGGGCCAGGAGATCTCGGGATGGGCGAGCCTGCTGGAACGAGACATCACCCGGCTCGTGCAGTGCCTCGACGGCCTCTACGATCTGGCCGTCGGCGGCACGGCGGTCGGCACCGGTCTCACCGCCCACCCCGAGTTCGGGCAGCGGGCCGCGGAGCGGATCGCCGCCCTGACCGGCCTTCCGTTTCGCTCCCACCCCAACAAGTTCGCGGCCCTTTCGGCCCACGACGAATTGGTCTTCGTCCACGGGGCGCTCACCACCCTGGCCGGCTCCCTCATGAAGATCGCCAACGACATCCGCCTTCTCGCCTCGGGACCCCGCTGCGGCATCGGAGAGCTCCGGATCCCCGAGAACGAGCCCGGTTCTTCCATCATGCCGGGGAAGGTGAATCCGACCCAGTGCGAGGCGCTGACTATGGTGGCGGCGGAGGTCATCGGCAACGGCACGGCGGTGGCTGTCGCCGGCTCACAGGGGAACCTGGAGCTGAACGTCTTCAAGCCGGTCATCATCCATAACGTCCTCCGTTCGGCGTCGCTCCTGGCCGACGCCTGCCGCTCCTTCACCGACCATCTGGTGGTCGGGATGACCCTCGACCGGGAGCGGATAGACCACTACCTCCGCAACTCCCTTATGCTCGTCACGGCCCTTTCGCCGCGAATCGGTTACGACCGGGCCGCCCGCATTGCCCATACCGCCTACGTGGAGGGAACGACGCTCCGGGAGGCGTGCCTGAAGCTCGGCTATCTTACGGCTGAGGAGTTCGACGCACTGGTACGGCCCGAGGAGATGACCCGGTCTGAAATGGTTTGAAGTTCAGGTATCCGAGATGCGAAAGCCCCGGCGGAATTAACCTGCCGGGGCTTTCGCGTTTGGTTAGAGGCGTGGGAGAAGTCAGCCGTGGAGAGGACGACCGCCGCAGCTCTTCAGCCGGTCGTGGGCCCTGCGCAGCACCGCTTCGGTCGTCTTCCAGTCGATGCACTTGTCGGTGATGGAGACCCCGTACCGGAGCTGGGAGAGGTCCTTCGGGATCGACTGGTTCCCCTCCTCCAGGAAACTCTCGATCATGACGCCGGAGATGGAACGGTTGCCGGCGGCTATCTGGTCGATGACCGACTCCAGCACTTCCGGCTGCTTTTCGTGCCGTTTCTCCGAATTGCCATGGCTGCAGTCCACCATCAGGGTAGGGAAGAGTCCGGCCTTTTCGAGCATCTCCTCGGACTTCCTGATATCTTCGGGAGAATAGTTGGGCTTCTTTCCACCCCGCAGGACGATGTGGACATCAGGGTTGCCGGTGGTCTGGATGATGGAGGTTTTCCCCTCGCGGTTGATGCCGAGGAAACTGTGGGAGTGGAGTGCGGCGATCATGGCGTCGATCGCCACCTGGAGGCTGCCGTCGGTGCCGTTCTTGAATCCCATCGGGAACGAGAGGCCGCTCGCCAGCTCGCGGTGGGTCTGGGATTCGGTGGTCCGGGCGCCGATGGCCCCCCAGGAGATGAAGTCGGCCAGGTAGTCGGGGGTGATCGGGTCGAGCATCTCGCTGGCGATCGGCAGGAGCCGGTCGGTGATCTCGCAGAGGAGCCTGCGGGCGATGCCGAGCCCCTTGGAAATCTGGTGGGTGCCGTTCATGTCCGGGTCGTTGATGATCCCCTTCCAGCCGACGGTGGTGCGGGGTTTTTCGAAGTAGACGCGCATCACGATGAAGAGCTGGTCCGAGAGCTCGGCGGCCAGCCTCGCAAGCCTTCCCGCGTAATCGAGGGCCGCCTTCGGATCGTGGATGGAGCAGGGGCCGACCACCACCATGAGGCGGCGATCCTTCCCCTTGAGGATGTTCTTGATGTGGGCCCTGCTGGCATTGACGAACTCGGCCGCCTCATCGGACTGCGGAAAGACCTGGCGCAGTTCCGCCGGTGCGATGATGGGGGTGATGCTCTTGATCTTGAGGTTGCTGGTTTTGATCATGGTTGGTGGTGCCCTTTCGAATGGTGAAATGCAGACAAATCAGGTGGACAACAGTTCCGCGATGGTGGCGAGGGTCGCGCGCCGGGCGCCGGACACCGTCATTTCCTTCACCGCCTTTGACGAGTCGTCCGGGTTCAAATCGACCCCCCGGACCGCGTCTTCCAGCAACGTCACCGACAGGCCGTGCCGCAGCCCCTCCAGTACCGATTCCTTGACGCAGTAGTCGGTGGCGAGCCCCCCCACGTAGAGCCTCGAGATCCCCATCTCCTTCAGGACGACCGAGAACGGGATCCCCCCTTCGGTCGCCCCCTGGAAGGCCGAATAGTCGTCCCGCGCCGGGTCCATTCCCTTGGAGATGATGATGGCATCGTAGGGGAGCTTCAGAAGCGGGTGGAAACGCGCTCCGTCGGTGCCGCGCACACAGTGTACCGGCCAGATCCCGCCGTAGTCGCGGAAATGGGAGGTCTTGGGCGGGTGCCAGTCGCGGGAGGCAAAGACCGGCAATCCCCTTTCCCTGAACAGGGCGAGATACCGGTTCAGCGCCGGGATAATCACGTCTCCCTCGGGAACCGGAAGCAGCCCTCCCGGGCAGAAGTCGTTCTGGACATCGACGATCAACAGGGCAGAGTCCTTGTTCATGGTTTCCTCCCGATCAATGGGAATCAGACCGCACAACGGTTCGTTAGCTCTCGTACCCTCGTCGCACCTCTTCCATGAGTTCGAGGCGCAGCTGGTTCAGCCTGTGACTGACGGAGACCTTGTAGCGGTGGGGATTGATAAAGCGCAGGCACCCCAGGGGGAGCCGTTCCAGCTGGTCCGCGGTGCGATCGGCCAGTTCGTCGAGCGGTGCGCTCTGCATGGTCCGGACCCCGTCGGCCATGACGGTCGAGCGGAGCTCCACCAGCCTGGCTTCCCGCGGTAGCACGACGTGCTGAAGCGGGTTGGCCGGATCGTAAACCATGTCCCCGGGGCGGACCTCCTCCCCGTCGAGACAGATCACATCCTGGATGAACGATCCGTCGGGGGCTACGGCGCGCAGCAGGCGCTTGCGGTCGGGGAGGGTCGCCTTGGCGATGTCGCTTGTCACCTTGAGCCGCGGGCGGTCCCCGATCCGCACGAGCTTGTAGACCCCTCCCAGGGCGCCTCCACCCTCGCCGGCGCAGGTGGCGAGCCTCGTGCCGACCCCGTAGATGTCGACCCTCCCCCCTTCGCTGCGCATCGACTCGATCACGTATTCGTCAAGCTCGTTGGAGGCGACGATCTTGACTTCGGGAAAGCCGGCTTCGTCGAACATGCGCCGCGCCTCGCGGGAGAGGTAGGCGAGGTCGCCGGAATCGATCCTGACCCCCACGAGCTCGTACCCCTTCTCGCGGAGCTCCCGCGCCACGATCAGGGCGTTGGGGATGCCGCTCTTGAGGGTGTCGTAGGTGTCGACCAGCAGGATGCAGGTGTCGGGGAAGACCTCGGCGTACTTCCGGAAGGCGGTCAGCTCGTCGGGGAACGCCATGATCCAGCTATGGGCGTGGGTCCCTTTCACCGGGATGCCGAAGAGCTTCCCCGCCAGGACGTTGCTCGTGCTTCGCACCCCCCCCACATAGGCGGCGCGCGCCTCGCTCACCCCGCCGTCGGGTCCCTGGGCGCGGCGCAGCCCGAATTCGAGCACCGTGCCGTCGGCCGCGGCGTGGACGATCCGTGCCCCCTTGGTCGCCACGAGGGTCTGGAAATTGATGATGTTCAAAAGCGCCGTTTCCACCAGCTGGGCCTGGGCGAGGGGGGCCTCCACCGTCAGGAGAGGCTCCTTGGCGAACACCACCGTCCCTTCCGGCATAGCCGTGACCTTTCCCCTGAAGCGGAAGGAGCGGAGGAAGTCGATGAAGGCGGGGCGAAACAGCCCCAGCCCCCGGAGGTATTCGAGCTCCTCCTCGGTGAAACGGAGCCCTTCGAGGTACGAGAGTGCCGTGTCGAGACCGGCGAAGACCGCGTATCCGCCATGGAACGGGTTGTGGCGGAAAAAGAGGTCGAATACCGCGGGGGTGTCGGAGATCCCTTCTTCGAGGTAGCCGGCGAGCATGGTGAGCTGATAGAGGTCGGTCAGCAGCGGCGAATAGCGCATGGTCCTCTCCGGATGGCTATGAATGGGCAAGTATAGCACACTCTCGCCGAGTTAGAGCCTGCAAATCACACCCGTTTGCCCTGCCGTTCGTTTTGTTGCCGCGGTCAAACATTCGTACAGGGAGAACGGATAACGGCCGGCGGCCGGAAACGACAAGAGGCGGGATCGCTCCCGCCTCTCGCCCCTTACATGACAATCCTCTGCAGTTCTTACTTGCGCAGGTTGTAGAAGACCTCTTTGCCGCGGAACACCGCGGTGACATCGAGCTCGTCCTGGATGCGGAGCAGCTGGTTGTACTTGGCGACCCGGTCGGTGCGGCACAGCGACCCGGTCTTGATCTGGCCGGCGTTGACCGCCACGGAAAGGTCGGCCAGCGTCGTGTCCTCGGTCTCCCCCGAGCGGTGGGAGATGACGCAGGTGTAGCCGGCCCGCTTGGCCATCTCGATGGCGTCGAGGGTCTCGGTGAGGGTGCCGATCTGGTTCAGCTTGATGAGGATGGAGTTGGCGATCCCCTTCTGGATCCCCTCCTTCAGGATTTTCGGGTTGGTGACGAAGAGGTCGTCCCCGACGATCTGGATCCGTTTGCCGAGGCGCTCGGTGATCTTCTTCCAGCCGTCCCAGTCGTTCTCGGCCATGCCGTCCTCGATGGAGATGATCGGGTACTTGTCGACGAGGTTCTCGTAGAAGTCGATCAGTTCGTCGGCGCTCTTTTCGGGCTTTGCCTCATTCTCCAGGATGTACTTGCCGTCCTTGTAGAGTTCCGAGGATGCGACGTCGAGGGCGAGGAGAACGTCATCGCCCGGCTTGTAGCCGGCCTTGCTGATCGCCTCCATGATCACTTCGAGCGCTTCCTCGTTGGACTTGAGGTTCGGCGCGAAGCCCCCTTCGTCGCCGACGGCGGTGTTGTATCCCTTGGCCTTGAGGACCGCCTTGAGGGCGTGGAAGATTTCGGCCCCCATCCGGAGCGCCTCGGAGAAGCTGCGGGCGCCGGCCGGCATGATCATGAACTCCTGGATGTCGACGTTGTTGTCGGCATGGGCGCCGCCGTTCAGGATGTTCATCATCGGCAGCGGCAGTTCCTTGGCATTGGAGCCCCCGATGTACTGGTAGAGGGGGAGCCCCACTTCTTCGGCTGCGGCCTTGGCCACGGCCAGCGAGACGCCGAGGATGGCGTTGGCGCCGAGGGTGCTCTTGAATTCGGTGCCGTCCAGCTCCAGCATCTTCTGGTCGATGCCGACCTGGTCGGTGGCTTCCATGCCGATGATCTGCTCGGCGATGACGTTGTTCACGTTGTCGACCGCCTTGAGGACCCCCTTGCCGAGGTAGCGGGACTTATCTCCGTCACGGAGCTCCAGGGCCTCGCGTTCGCCGGTGGATGCCCCGGAGGGGACCGCGGCCCGTCCCATCACGCCGGACTCCAGGAAAACCTCCACCTCCAGGGTCGGGTTGCCGCGGGAATCAAGAATCTCCCTTGCGTAAACATCGGTAATTTCGCTCATTCATTGCCCCCTTGCAGAAATGTGGACAGGTTGTGCTACCCTGCGCAAAAACAGCAAACTATATAGCAAAGGGCGCGGGAAATGGAAACAGATTTAATCAATGTTCATGGTGGTTGACATGCGCGCCGGGACAACGCTATAGTTCAACATTGAGCCGTATATCGCAAGTTACACAGCCGTTTAACATTCCACAGACCCGAGCAGCGCCAGATCATATCATGCCCTCACAAAGCGGCACCACCGAGCGGGATATACAGGGTTCGCTGACGCGTCCCCTGAGACGCATCCTGGACAATCTCTCCGAACGTTTCTCCTCTCCGCGCCACGAGCAGAGGAACCGGCGCATCCTCCTTCTGCTGACCGCCCTCGTTCTGACCCTTCTCATCCTTCCCCGGCAGGAGTTCATGTCCGTGCGGTACAAGGCCGGCGACATCGCCACCGCCGATATCCGTGCCACGCGCGACTATCTCCTGGAAGACCGCGGCCTTACGGAGAAGAAGCGAAACGAGGCCGAGGCGGCGGTCCCCTATGCCTACAACTTCAACCAGGCGGGGGATGCGGAGCTTGTGGGACGTTTCGAGCAGTCGCTGCAACTTTTGCGCAACGCTGCCGCCGGCGCCGATACCTCTTCGCTGAAGGAGTCGCTTCAGAACGTGTTCGGAAGCGCTGTTTCCCCGCCGGAGATGGCCGCACTCATGCACGTCGGTGCCGACCCGGCGGTGTTCGACCAGGTGCGGCAGGTTGCCGCCAGGCTCCATTCCCACAAGATCGTCGCGGACCGACGGACGTTCGCGGCCGACAACGCCCGCGGGGTCGTCCTGGTGGACCAGATGAGCGGCGAGCCCCTCGGCAAGATGGAGTACGCGGCAGCCCCCCTCGATGTGGGCGACGCGGCAAAGTCGCTGGAGGGGATGAAGTTCTCCGTTCCGGGACTCTCTCCCCGTGAGGCCGCGGTCATCAAGGGGCTCATTGCCAAGGCGGTCCGCCCCAATCTCGTCTTCAACCGGGAAATGACGGAGAGTGCCCGCAAGAGGGCCCGGGAAGCGGTGAGCCCCGTCCTGCTCCAGGTCAAGCGCGGCGAGATGATCGTCCGGGTGGGGGAGCGGATCACAACTGAACAGGCCCAGAAGCTTGAGATGCTCTCCTCCGCCCGGCAGGAAATCAACCGCTTCTTCGTCGGGTTCGGCCTCTTCGGTCTCGTGCTGGTGGTCTTCTACTTTCCGTACCGGTTCGCCCGCAAGAACATCCGCAAGTTCAATCCGACCAGCAAGGACCTCTTACTCATCTCTCTGGTCACGGTCGGCATCTTCTTCCTCCACAGGATCGCCTTCACCATCTCGGCCGCCATGGGAACGCCGTTTCCCACCATCGACACCGCCGATTACTACTACCTCTTCCCCTTTGCCGTGGGGCCGATGCTGATCCGGATTCTCCTGAACTCGGAGGTGGCAATGGTCTTTGCGGCCATCACGGCGCCGCTGCTCGGAGTGATGTTCAACAACAGCCTGTTCGTCGTGCTGTATGCCCTCCTGGGAGGGATCGTCGGCGCCCACGGCGTACGCCACTGCAAGGACCGCACGCGCATTTACACGGCCGGGCTGAAGGTGAGCGTGGTGAACCTCGCCATGGCGCTCGCCTTCCAGACGATGAACGACAGTCTCCTCTCGATCCAGACCCTCTGGAGCGCGGGCTTCGCCGTGGTCGGCGGGCTCGTCTGCTCGGCCATCGTGACCGGTACGATTCCCCTCATCGAGACGCTGTTCCACTACACCACCGACATCAAGCTCCTGGAACTCTCGAACCTCAATTCTCCGATCCTGCGGGAGCTGATGGTCCGGGCGCCCGGCACCTATCACCATAGCGTTCTGGTGGGAAACCTGGTCGAGGCGGCGGCCGAGGCGATCAACGCCAACCCGCTCCTGGCCCGGGTGGCGGCGTACTACCACGATATCGGCAAGGTAAGCAAGCCCCAGTACTTCATCGAGAACACGGGGGGTGGCGAGAACCGCCACGACCGCCTTGCCGCGAGCATGAGCGCCCTCATTCTCATCTCTCACGTCAAGGAAGGGGTGGAACTGGCCAAGGAGCACCGGCTGGGGCGTCCGATCATCGACATTATCCGTCAGTCCCACGGCACCGCCCTCATGAGCTTTTTCCACCAGAAAGCGAAAAACCAGGCGGGAGAGGGGCAGACGGTGGACGAGCGCGATTTCCGCTATCCCGGCCCCAAGCCCCAGTCGCGGGAGGCGGGCCTCGTGATGCTGGCCGACTGCGTGGAGGCGGCCTCCCGCACCCTCACGAACCCCACCCCCGACCGTATCCAGGGGATGGTGCAGAAGATCATCAACAACATCTTCATCGACGGCCAGCTCGACGAGTGCGAGCTGACCCTCAAGAACCTCCATGAAATCGCCAAAAGCTTCAACCGGATCCTCGCCGGCATCTATCATCACCGCATCGACTATCCGGAGCCGGCGTACAAAGAGAAGGACAAAACCACCGGAGGGAAGAAACCGAGTGAAGGTAGCGATCACGAACCGCCAAAGACGCCATCCGATCGGGACGAGACGCCTAAGAAAGGTGGCGGAGAAGATATTAGACGCCTTGGGATATCCCGATAGCGAGCTGTCGGTGGTCATCACCGGCGATCTCGGCATCAGGCGCGTCAACCGCGATTACCTCGGCAAGGACCGCCCGACGAACGTCATCTCCTTCGCCATGGGGGAGGGGGAGTTCGGCGGCATCAACCCCGATATCCTCGGCGACGTGATCATTTCGGCCGATACGGCGGCCCGGGAGGCGCAGGAGGGGGAGGTTACTTTTTGGTCGCGGCTCTGTTTCCTGCTCCTCCACGGCATCCTCCACATCACCGGTTACGACCACGAGCGAAGCGGCGAGGCGGAGGCCCGGCGGATGGAGGCGAGGGAGCGGGAGATCTTCGCGCTTCTCGGGAGGGAAGGGCTTGTCTAGGGTCGACCCCCCCGAGCCGCTGGGACCGAACGGCGAGCCGGTGAAGCCGACCCGTTTTATCGATTCGCTCAACTGCGCTATCGAGGGGATCTTCTGGGCCACCCGGACGCAGAAGCACATGCGCCGGCATTTCATCTCGGCGCTCGTCCTCCTCTTCGTGGTCCTGTTCCTGAAGGTCTCCCCCCTTGAGTTCACGCTGCTGGCGGTTTCGGTATCCTTCGTCCTCTTCGCCGAGCTCCTGAACACGGCGGTGGAGGCGGTGGTCGACCTCGTCTCCCCCGGCTACCACCCCGTCGCCAGGACCGCCAAGGACGTGGCTGCCGGTGGGGTCCTCGTGGCCGCCATCGGTGCCGCGGTGATGGGGTACCTGATTCTTTCGAAGTATATTTTTCCCATTTACAAGGAGATGCTCGGCATGATAGGTACCCCGACGGAGATGGGGACGGCGGTCGCCCTTCTTTCGGTTGTTATCGTGGTGGTAATCCTCAAGTCGATCTCCGGTCGGGGGACGCCGCTGCAGGGGGGGCTGCCGAGCGGCCATGCGGCCATAGCGTTTTCCATCGCCACGGTTGTCTCCCTGACGACCCAGGACCCGATCTCCTCGATCCTGACCATCTGTCTGGCAGTGATGGTGAGCCACTCGCGACTGCTGCTCCGTATCCACTCCCTGCGCGAGGTGGTCCTCGGCGCCATCACCGGCACGGCGATCACGGTGGTGGTAATGATGCTGTTCCGTTTCGTCAGGTAAATCAACTAGCTACCAAGAATGCTTGAAGGAGGAGATGAGGCCTTGGACGAAGGCTCCGGCAGGAAAAGTCCCGGACTGATCGACATGGTCGGCAGGTTTCTCTCGGGGAGAAAGCGGATCACCGAGGAGGAAATCCAGGAGATCATGGACGCCAGCGAGGAAGAGGGGATCATCAACCAGGAAGAGAACGAGATGATCCGCTCCATCTTCGAGCTGCGCGATACGGTGGTGCGCGAGATCATGGTGCCGCGCACCGACATGGCCAGCGTTCCGGTCGACGCATCGGTGGGGCAGGTCCTGAACACCATCATCAGCTGCGGCCACTCCCGCATTCCGGTCTATGACGGCACCGTCGACAACATCATCGGCCTGATCTACGCCAAGGACCTCCTGAAGTACTGGGGGATGGGCGACGCCGCCATCAACCTGAAGCGGATCATGCGGGCGCCGTACTTCATTCCCGAAACCAAGAACCTGGAAGAGCTCCTCCAGGAATTCAAGCGCAAGCGGGTCCATATCGCCATCGTCATCGACGAGTACGGCGGCACCTCGGGGCTGGTCACCATCGAGGATCTCCTTGAGCAGATCGTCGGCGACATCCAGGACGAGTACGACCTGGAGGAAGAGTGGCTCGTGGAGGAGCCCGGGGGGGCGGTCGTGGTCGATGCCCGTCTGCCGATCGAAGACCTCGAGGAGCACTTCGGGGTCGAGATCGCCCGGGAGAAGTTCGACACCGTGGCGGGGCTCATCTTTCACCTGACGGGGCGCATTCCGATGGTCGGTGAGGAAATCGAGAGCGACCACCTCCGGATGACGGTCCTCGAAGCGGGCGAGCGAAACATCAAGAAGGTCCGGATCGTCCGCAGAAGCGACGAGACCGGGGAGGCCGAGGCGTAGTGGATTATCGCAGGTTCCCCATGTCCGATTACAGAGCCGTCCCCCGGCGCGATTACCTGATGGCCCTGCTTTCGGGGGTGCTCCTCGCCCTCTCGTTTCCGACCCCCGGGATCTCGATCCTCGCCTGGGTTGCCTTTGTGCCGCTTTTGCTCGCCTGCGGCCGAAAGGACCCCCGCAAGGCATTCCGTCTCGGCCTCGTCACCGGTCTCTCCGCCTATGCCGGGATCCTCTACTGGATCAACATTGTCGTCACCACCTACGGCAAACTCCCCTGGGGGGTGAGCCTCTGCCTCTTCTCGCTGCTGGTGGCCTACCTCGCCCTCTATCCGGCGGTAGTTGCCTACCTGGTGCGCCGTGGCGAAGAGCGGGGGATCTCGCTTCTCGTCTCGTTCCCGCTCCTCTGGGTAGCCCTTGAGTACGTCCGCGCCTTCATCCTCACCGGGTTTCCGTGGGCAAGCCTCGGCTACTCCCAGTACAAGGTCCTTCCCCTCATCCAGATCGCGGACGTGACCGGGGTCTATGGTCTGAGCTTCCTCATCGCCTTTGCCAACGCGGTTTTCTACCGGATCATCCGCGGTTTCGTCGGGAAGGAGCGTGCCCCCTATCCGCTGAAGAGCGTGGCGCTGCTCCTCGTGCTGATGGGAGCGACCGTGGGGTATGGGTTCAACCGCCTCCACCGTCCCGAGAACGGCACCCCGTTTACCGTCGCCCTGCTGCAGGGGAACATCGACCAGAACATCAAGTGGGACCCGGCGTTCCAGGAGGCGACGGTCTCCATCTATGAACGGCTCTCCCGCAAGGCGTGCGCCACCGGCCCGGTCGACCTCGTCGTCTGGCCGGAGAGCGCCGCGCCGTTCTACTTCCAGGACGAAGAAAAGTACGCCTCGCGGATCAGGAACCTGGCGAAGGAGCTGAAAAGCTGCGAAGTTGTCGGCAGCCCCGCCTACGTGAAGGATGGCGCGGAGGTGAAGTACCTTAACAGCGCCTTCCTCCTCTCCCCCTGGGGCGAGGTGGTGGGGCGCAGCGACAAGATCCATCTGGTCCCCTTCGGTGAATACGTCCCGATGGCGAAGCTCCTTCCGTTCGTCAACAAGCTGGTGGCCGGCATCGGCGACTTCTCCCCCGGGGCCCGGATCGCGTCGCTCAGGACGGAAAAGGGGGAGATCGGCATCCTGGTCTGTTTCGAGGGGATCTTCCCCGAGCTTTCCCGGGCCTATGTCAGGGCCGGGAGCCGTCTCCTCGTGAATATCACCAACGATGCCTGGTTCGGCCGCTCCTCCGCTCCCTACCAGCACCTATCCATGACCGTCTTCCGCGCGGTGGAGAACCGGGTGCCGCTGGTGCGGGCCGCCAATACCGGCATTACCTCCATCATCGACAGCAAGGGGCATATCCGGGGGATGACGCCGCTCTTCACGGAGGCGGTCCTCAACGGCGAGGTAAAACTCGGCGAAGAGGAAACTCTCTATACACGCTTCGGAGATTTTTTTGTTATCATCTGTCTCGCGGCAGGGGGAGCGGTAACCCTCCTCGCCTTCAGAAAGCGGAAAAGCCGGTAGGCGGCACCGCTCATGGTCCCCCCTTCTCCTCTCTCGGGGAAGGGGATACTTTTTTCATAAAGGAGCAGTTCCATGTTCAGAGAAGAAATCGCAAGGGTCGAAAACCTCGCCGAGAGGATTGCCAAGCTTCGGGGGTCTCTTTGACATAGATGTCAAGCGTGAGGATATCCGGGAGATGGAGGCCGAGATCGCGGCTCCCGGCTTCTGGGACGACAACGACAAGGCCCAGCAGGTCCTGAAGGAACGAACCCGCCTGGAGAAGACCGTCGAGCTCTGGGACCGGATCAACCGCCAGGCGGA
Organism: Deltaproteobacteria bacterium; assembly: GCA_021847245.1. GTDB lineage: Bacteria > Desulfobacterota > Desulfuromonadia > Geobacterales > Geobacteraceae > Geobacter. Next base: position 13,802 of record JAJZUC010000004.1, read on the forward strand.
GGATGTCAGGGTCCTGATCGAGCTTGGCGAAGAGGCGGAAGACGAGGCGACCCTGGAAGAGGTACGCGGCCTCAACGACCAGCTTGAGAAAGAGGTGGAGGGGGCCGAGTTCCAGCGGATGCTCTCCGGTCCCCACGACAAGAGCGCCTGCTTCTTCTCCATCAACGCCGGCGCCGGCGGCACCGAGGCCCAGGATTGGGCCGAGATGCTGCTGCGGATGTACCTGCGCTACTGCGAGCGCAAGGGGTGGAAGACCGAGATCACCGACTACCAGCCGGGGGACGAGGCGGGGGTCAAGTCGGCCACCTTTACGGTTGACGGTGAGTACGCATACGGCTATCTTAAGGCCGAAGCCGGCATCCACCGCCTGGTGCGAATTTCCCCCTTCGACTCCAACGCCCGCCGGCACACCTCGTTCGCCTCGGTCTTCGTCTTCCCCGAGATCGAGGATGACATCGACATCAAGATCGTCGAATCGGATCTGCGGATCGATACCTACCGTTCCAGCGGCGCCGGCGGCCAGCACGTGAACACCACCGATTCGGCCGTCCGGATCACCCACCTCCCCACCGGCCTCGTGGCTGCCAGCCAGTGCGAGCGCAGCCAGCACATGAACAAGGCGACCGCCATGCGGATGCTCCGCGCCAAGCTCTACGAGAAGGAGCTCCAGGAGCGGGAGGCCCAGGCCGCCGAACTGGGGGGTGAGAAGAAGGAGATCGGCTGGGGGAGCCAGATCCGTTCCTACGTACTCCATCCGTACAAGATGGTGAAGGATCTGCGCACCGGCGTGGAGACCGGCAACCCCGACGCGGTGCTCGACGGGGAGCTGGAGGAATTCATCGTCGCCTTCCTGATGGGGGTGCGGCGCGATGTGAAGGATACCGTGGATTGATGGCACGAACGCTGTTCAACCTTATCTTTTTCGCCTTCATCTGCTTCTCCGCCGCCACCGGCTGCGCCACCCCCCATGCCGGCATCTCCCGTCTCGGTTATGCCATCCAGGTCGGTGCCTTCTCCGAGGTGACGAACGCCGAACGGCTGACGGCCCGGCTGCAGGTCCGCGGCATCGAGGCGTTCTACTTCAAGCGGGAGAACGGCCTCTATGCCGTGCGCTTCGGTGATTTTCCGACCAGGGCCGCAGCCCTAGCCAACGCCCGGAAGCTTGTGTCGGACGGGATGATCGGCGCCTATTTCATCGCCCCTCCCCGGCAACTCCCCTCAACAAAGAGCGAGACCGTTATCCGCAAGGCGCCGGCGCCTTCGCTGTCCCGCCTTCCGGACGAAACCCGCAAGAAACGCGAAGAAGCAACGGGTGGCGACCGGGACATGGGAGCCATCGCCGCCCGCACCGCCGAGCGTTTCGTCGGCATCCCCTACCGCTGGGGGGGTAACACGGTGGTGGACGGCATGGACTGCAGCGGCTTTGCCCGTGCGGTCTATAACCTCTGCGGTGTGAGCATTCCCCGCACCTCCCGCGAACAGTTCCGGACCGGTGACACGGTCGCGCGCGAGGACCTGCGGGACGGCGACCTCGTCTTCTTCGGCACTTCGGAGCAGAGCATCAACCACGTCGGGATCTACGTCGGCGACGGCAAGTTCGTCCACGCCCCGCGCCGTGGCGACGACATCAAGATTTCGTCCCTCGACGAGAGCTACTTCGCGAAGAAGTTCATGGGGGGACGGCGGTATTTCTGACTCCCCGTCGGACGGGGAACCGACCGCCGCCGGCCATGATGGCGCGGACGATGGAGGTTTCGGTTTGTCCGGGGGCAATTCGTTTCGTTCGAGGTATACATGGCACTGATCAAACCTTTCCGGGCGCTTCGCCCGCCTAAGCATCTTGCCGAGAAGGTGGCGGCGCTCCCCTACGACGTCATGAACGTCGAGGAGGCGAAGTGGATGGCCGAGGGTAATCCTTTCAGCTTTCTTCATGTTTCCCGGCCGGAGATCGATCTCCCGGCGGAGACCGACCCCTACGCCGACGTGGTCTACGAAGCGGGGCGGAAGAACCTGGAACGCTTCATGGAGGAGGGGATCCTCGCCCAGGATCCGGAGGAGCATTACTACGTCTATCGCCAGCGGATGGGGATGATTGTCCAGACAGGGCTCGTGGTCTGTGCCGGGGTGGACGACTACGAGAGCGGCGTCATCAAGAAACACGAGCTGACCCGTGCCGACAAGGAAGAAGACCGGGTAAAGCATATCGACCGCCTGGACGCCAACGACGAGCCGGTCTTCTACACCTACCGCAACGAACCGGCGATCACCGCCATGGTAGCCGGGGTTGCCGAAGGGGAGCCCGAGTACGACTTCGTCACCTCCGACGGCGTGGGACATACGCTCTGGATGGTCCGCGACCCCGCGGTCATTGCCGAACTGACCGCCCGGTTCGCCGCCATTCCGACCCTCTACGTGGCGGACGGCCATCACCGGAGTGCGGCGGCGGGGCGGGTGCGCGGGCTTCGCCGTGACGCGAACCCGGCCCATGACGGAACCGAGGAGTACAACTGGTTTCTCACCGTCATCTTTCCCGACTCCGAGATGAACATCATGCCTTACAACCGGGTCGTGAAAGACCTGAACGGCCTGTCCGTGGCCGACTTCATGGTGCGGGTCGGCGGCTGCTTCGACATCACGCCGGTGGAGAATGGGTTCGCCCCAGCGCAGCGGCACGAGTTCGGCATGTATCTGGAGGGTCGCTGGTACCGGCTCGTTGCGAAACCAGGGAGCTACGACGAGGAAGACACGGTTTCCCGCCTCGATGTCTCCATCCTGCAGAATAACCTCCTGAGCCCCGATCTGGCGATCCGCAACCCCCGCACCGACCAGCGGGTCGCCTTCGTTGGCGGCATTCGGGGGGTCGACGAGCTTGAACGGCTCGTCGCGGGGGAGGGCTACCGCGTGGCATTCTCCCTCCACCCGACTTCCATGGCGGAGTTGATGCAGCTGGCGGACGCCGGGAAGATCATGCCTCCGAAGTCGACCTGGTTCGAGCCGAAGCTAAGGAGCGGGCTCTTCGTCCATCGCCTCTCGTAGGAGCTAACGGGATAGATCATTGGGGGAGGTAATCGTGAGATCAGTTGAAAGGTTGCTCGTCCTGCTGCTTCTGGTGGCGGCTGTCGCCATTGCGGCCTGTTCGGACAAGGAGACGAGGTCGCCAGGGGGTGCCAGGCCGGAAGTTTCCGCCACTGCCTTGACCAAAACTCCCTCGGGGCTCGCTTACCAGGACTTGGTGGTCGGAGCGGGAGCCGGGCCGACCAGGGGGAAAGCGGTTAAGGTCCACTACACGGGATGGCTGGAGAACGGCACCAAGTTCGACAGCTCCGTCGACCGGGGCGAGCCGTTCGTCTTCACCATCGGCGCCGGCGAGGTGATCCCCGGCTGGGACGAGGGGGTCATGACGATGAAAGTCGGGGGGAAGCGGAGGCTCGTCATTCCGCCGCAGCTGGGCTACGGCGCCGCCGGGGCGGGAGGTGTCATCCCCCCCAACGCCACCCTCATCTTCGAGGTGGAACTTCTCGACGTGGCGAAGTGATCGGTTTGCCGGCCAACGGCCGGTCATGGTGGCCGGCGGTGCCGTTTTTGAATGTCAGATTGTGATGCCAGGGAGGGCGTATGCGGTTTTTCTTGGTCGTTCTTGTATTCTTTGCGTCTGCGGCAGCGGCGGCGGCAGGGAGTGAGGTCTGCTATTTTCTGGACGGTGCGCGGTTCGAGCGCGACGCGGTTGCGTCGAAGGGGTATGTCGAGATTCCGCTTCCCGCCGCCTTCATCCCCGGCTCGTTTCGGGCAAAGGGGGATGCGGGGAGTCTCATCGACCGGATCGAGATCGTGGCGTCCCCCACGGATGCCAGGACGTCCCGGGAGCTGAAGGCGCTGACCGAACGGCGTAAGGGGGTCGAAGACCGGCTCCGGGCGCTGGAGGTCCGGGAGGAGATTTTCAGGGCGGCAGCCAGGTCCCAGAGCAGCAAGGCCCCCCGCAAGACCAAGAACAATCCGGAACCGCTCGATACGATCCGCAAGGGTACCGAATACGCCGTTTCGCAGCTCGAAGAGGTTTTCCGGGGGCGCCGTCGCGCCGAGGAAGGACTGAAGGAGATCGACCAGCGGCTCGCGGCCCTGCGCCGGAAGAGCGGTGCCGGAGGCAGCACCGCGCGGGTCTGGCTGAAGGGAAAAGGGCACGTCAGGTACAGCTTTCTGGTTTCCGGCGGCGGATGGACCCCGTTTTACGATTTCAGGCTCGCCGGCAAGGGTGACATCGCCGTGGCGGTAAGGGCTGTGTTACCCGGGGGCGAGAGGGGAAGGGTGACGGTCGCCGCGTCACGCCTTGCCGAGGCCGGCGTGCAACCACGCGTAGTCGCGGTTTCGGGCAACTTCGCCCCGGTGGCGAACTACTCGCTTCCGGTCGAACGGCGCGAGCTGCTCTCCTCCCTTCAGCACGGCATAGCCGTTTCGTTTCGGAACGCGACCGCCGATCGGCTCGTTGCCGGCGAGGGGGCCTGCTATCTGGAGGGAGAGTACCTCGGGGCGGTCCGCTTCGACGGTGCCGCGCCGGGGGAGGCGGGGAAGATTGCCGCCGGATCGTGGAGCGGGGCGCGGGCCGAAGCTGCCGCAGCGGGGAGTCGCGACTGAGGAAACGTGAATTGCCTATTCCAGTTCGGGAGAACGTTATGAAAAATGGTCTGTGCAGGCTGGTTTCACTTCTCGGGCTCGCAATCCTGGCCGGCTGCGCCAGCGGGGAGCCGTCGGCCAAGGATTCGACGGAACTCTCCGCCCCTTTTAACGCCCAGTCGGTCGTTTTCAAGAACAACAGCTCCGCCTGGATCATGGGGAACAACGGTTCGGGGCAGCTCGGCAACGGCGCCACCGCCAATCTCGCCACGCCGGCGGTGCTCAAGCTCTCCTTTTCCCTCGACGGAAACCGTAGCGCCGTCTCCGTCGGCGGGAGTCATACCCTCGCCTTCCAGCGGCAGGCAATGGCCAACTACAGCACCGTGTGGGCCTGGGGAAGCAACGGCGCCGGCCAGCTCGGCCGCAGTCCCGCTTCCCTTGGCACGAGTTCGACGCCGGTGAAGGTCGGCGGATTTTCCGCCCCGATCACGGCCGTGGCTGCCGGCGGGACCCACAGCCTCGCCCTCGACGCCAACGGGGCGGTCTGGGCGTGGGGGGGGAACACCTACGGTCAGGCGGCGTTCAGCAACCTCTCGACGGTCCGTTCCGTTCCCGCGATGGTGCCAGGCCTCGGCATTACGGCCACCGGCATTGCGGCAGGCGGGAGTCACAGCATCGCCTATAACGCCACCCAGGTGATGGCTTGGGGGCGAAACGTCAACGGCCAGCTCGGAAACGGCTCGACGACCGATTCCATCACGCCGGTGCTGGTGCAGGGGCTTACCGGCGTGACAAAGGTCGCGGCCGGGGGAAGCCACAACCTGGCCCTCGTTGGCAGTGGGCAGCTCTGGGTCTGGGGCTACAACGGCTTCGGCCAGCTCGGCGACGGGACGATCGTTGACCGCACTGCTCCGGAGCTGATTGTGATTCCCGGTAATCTCACGGTGATCGACATCGGCGCCGGCCTGGATCATTCGGTGGTGTTGACCGCCGACGGGCGGGTCTGGACCTGGGGGTACAACCTGGCCGGCCAGCTCGGTTACGCGACCTTGCCCAATCTGTATCTCGCGTTACCAACCCGGATCGAGACCGACGAGAATGGCAACCCGTTCGACAATGTTGCGAGGATCGTCCTGGTGGGTGGCCATCACACCATCGTGCAAAAGGGTGACGGCACCTACTGGGTCTGGGGTTACAATGCGTACGGCCAGCTCGGCGACGGAACGACCACCAATCGGTTCGCCCCCCGGCAGATCACGCTTCCGTGAGGGGTGCCGTCCCGACGTGGGGTGCAACCGCAGAATAACCCCGCGAAGTCAGGCAGGGAGCCCTATTGTGGCTCCCTGATTTTGTCTTGACTTGGCAGGTTGAGTGGGCTAATTTGGCGGTTTGTGAAACCGGCTGAATGAGGCCACAGGAAAGGGATTACACGGTACCTACCATGGAAGAACTGAGCGAGCTGTTGCTCCAGAGAAGGCGCAAGGTCGACGCCCTCTGGGAAGCGGGGATCAACCCCTACCCGAACGATTACCGGCCCGAACATACCTCTGCGGATCTTCTGGCCGCCTACGGCCAGGTGGAGACCATCGAGGAAGACCCCCGGACGTTCACCGTCGCCGGCCGGATCATTGCCCGGCGCTCCTTCGGCAAGGCCGCCTTCATCCAGTTGCAGGACCGCAAGGGGCGGATGCAGCTTTACGTGCGCAAGGACACCATCGGTGACGAAGCCTTTGAAAATTTCGAGTCCTTCGATATCGGCGACATCATCGGCGCCTCCGGCACCCCGTTTCGCACCAAGACCGGCGAGCTGACCCTCAACGCCACCGCCATCCGGCTCCTCACCAAGTCTCTGCTGCCGCTCCCCGAGAAGTTCCATGGTCTCACCGACGTGGAGACCCGCTACCGCCAGCGTTACGTCGATCTCGTCGTCAACCCCGAGGTGCGTGACGTCTTCGTCAAACGCTCCCGGATCGTCAACCTGATCCGCGACTTCATGGTGCAGCACGACTTCCTCGAAGTCGAGACGCCGATGATGCAGCCGATCCCCGGCGGTGCCACGGCGAAGCCTTTCGTGACCCACCACAACGCCCTCGATATGGAGCTCTACCTGCGGATTGCGCCGGAACTCTATCTCAAGCGTCTCGTGGTCGGCGGGTTTGAGCGGGTCTTCGAGATCAACCGCAATTTCCGCAACGAGGGGATCTCGGTCCGCCACAACCCCGAGTTCACCATGATGGAGTTCTACCAGGCCTATGCCACCTTCGAGGAACTGATGGACTTCACCGAGGAGCTCCTCTGCCACGTGGCCCAGGAGATCCTCGGGACCCTCGACTTCACCTATCAGGGGGTGGAGATCAGCTTCCGGCGCCCATGGAAACGGCTGACCGTCAAACAGGCGATCCTCGAATACGGCGACATCGATGCCAGGTCGCTGGAGGACCGCGATCTCGCCTTCGCTTACGCCCAGCGGCTCGGGCTCGATCTCCCTCCCGACGTGGGGTACGGCAAGCTCGTCACCGAGATCTTCGAGGAGGTGGCCGAGCCGAAACTGATCCAGCCGACCTTCATCACCGCCTACCCGACGGAGGTGTCGCCGCTCTCCCGCAAGAACGACCAGGACCCGGAGATCGTCGACCGTTTCGAGTTCTTCTGCGCCGGTCGCGAGATGGCCAACGCCTTCTCCGAGCTCAACGACCCGGTGGACCAGAAGGAGCGGTTCCTCGCCCAGGTGGCCCAGAAGGCCAAGGGGGACGAGGAGGCCCACTACATGGACGAAGACTACATCCGTGCCCTGGAGATCGGCCTCCCTCCCACGGCGGGGGAGGGGATCGGCATCGACCGGCTGGTCATGCTTTTGACCGATTCTCCGTCAATTCGAGACGTTATCCTCTTCCCCCAGTTGAGGAAGGAAAAATAGGAAAAGCGGGGACCTGGGACCGGTGATCGGGGACCGGATGCAATCATAATACCGGCCCCTGGTCCCTGGTCTCCAATACCGGACTCACCCATGCCCTATGAACTATTAATCGGCCTCCGCTACCTGAAGGCAAAACGGAAGTCGACCTTCATCTCCATCATCACTTTCATCTCCACCGCCGGTGTGACTCTCGGCGTGATGGCTCTCATCATCGTCCTGGCGGTCATGACCGGCTTCGAGGAGGATCTGAAGGACAAGATCCTCGGGACCAACGCCCACATCGTCGTCCTGAAGAGCGGTGGCATGATCGAACAGTACGACCGGCTTCTGGCGCAACTCGGCAAGGTGCAGGGAGTTGTGGCCGAAACGCCGTTCATCTACAGCCAGGTGATGCTCTCGTCGGGAAACAATGTTTCCGGCGTCGTCCTCCGCGGCATCGACACCCGGACCGATCCCCTCGTCACCAATCTCAGCCGCTCCCTCGTAGAAGGTAAGCTCTCCGAACTGGACATCGCTCCATCGCCTCTGGCCTCCCAGCCCCCGGCGAAACCCGGCATCATCATCGGCAAGGAGCTTGCCCGCAACCTCAATCTCTTCACCGGCGACACCATCAACGTCATCTCCCCCATGGGAAACATCACCCCCCTGGGGATGGTGCCGAAGATGCGGCAGTTCAAGGTGGTCGGCATCTTCAACACCGGCATGTTCGAGTACGACTCGACCCTGGCGTACGTGAGCCTCGGCGAGGCCCAGGATTTCCTCTCCATGGGGAATGCGGTGACCGGCATTCAGCTGAAGGTCGCCGACGTCTATCACACCGGCACCCTGGTGCGCGAGATCAACCGCGAGCTCGGCTTTCCGTACTACGCCCGCGACTGGATGCAGATGAACAAGAACATTCTTTTTGCGTTGAAGACCGAAAAGATGGTAATGTTCATCATTCTGACCCTGATCGTGCTGGTGGCCGCCTTCGGCATCGCCTCGACGCTTTTCATGGTGGTCCTCGAGAAGACCAAGGACATTGCCATCCTCAAGTCGATGGGGGCGACCGGGCGCAGCATCATGAAGATTTTTGTCCTCGAAGGGCTCATCATCGGCATCTCCGGGACGGCGATCGGCGTGGCCGGGGGGCTCGCCGTGGCGTGGAACCTGGAGCCGATCGTCGGTTTCATCCAGCGGATGACCGGGTTCGAACTCTTCAGCAAGGATGTCTACTATCTCGACCATTTCCCCTCAAAGGTGGTCCCTTCGGATGTGCTGCTCATCTCCGTGACGGCGGTCCTCATTTCCCTGGTGGCGACCCTCTATCCATCGTGGCAGGCGTCGCGGCTTCCGCCGGCGGAGGCGCTCCGGTATGAGTAAGCTGCTGGAGGTGGTCGATCTCCACAAGAGTTACGGCACCGGCGCTGCCTGCGTCGAGGTGCTCAAGGGGGTGAACCTCTCGGTGGAGGAGGGGGAAACCATCGCCCTGGTCGGTGCTTCGGGCGCCGGGAAGAGTACCCTTCTGCACATCATGGGGACCCTCGATCGCCCCACCTCGGGGACGGTCCTGTTCGGTGGCGAGGAGATATTCCGCAAGGGAGATGTTTCCCTGGCGGCGTTTCGCAACCGCTCTATCGGCTTCGTGTTTCAGTTTCACCACCTTCTTCCCGAGTTCACCGCCCTCGAGAACGTGATGATGCCTGCCCTGATCGGAGGTGCCCGTCACAGCGAAGCGGTCGGTCCGGCGAAGGAGCTCCTGACAGAGGTGGGGCTCGCCCACCGGCTGACCCACAAGCCGGGAGAGCTTTCGGGAGGAGAGCAGCAGCGGGTGGCCATCGCCCGTGCCCTCGTCCTTTCGCCGCGCCTGCTTCTCGCCGATGAGCCGACCGGCAACCTTGACATGAAGACGAGTGACGAAGTGCATGAGACCCTGGCGGGGATTCACCGCAGGCGGGGAATTACCCTGGTCATCGTCACCCACAACGAGATTCTGGCTTCCCGCATGGGGAGGACGGTCCGCCTCGTAGACGGCCGGATCGAGGCCGATGAGCCGCGGATGTCTCCGACGCATCCCAAATCCAACGTTCTCCCGGGGGAGAAGTGAGACGGTTACACGCGACAACATTAGGAATCGTGGCGGCATGCGTTATCGGCGTCCCTGGTGCCCATGCGGAAGGGGAGAAGATCGTCGACCTCAAGGTCAGGGGGAACCGGCGGGTGGAGACCGCCGCCATCCTGAACGCGATCAAGCTCAAGGCGGGGGATATCCTCTACGCTGAGAAGGTTGATGCCGATCTGCGCACCATTTACAAACTGGGGCAGTTCCAGGATGTCAAGGCCGAGACGGAGAAGGCCGACGGCGGCGTGGTGCTCGTCTATGCGGTGGTGGAGAAGCCGGTCATCCGCGAGATAAAGATCGAGGGGAACAAAGAGCTTTCCACCGAGAAGGTCAGGGACGCCTTCGGACTCAAGGCCAACACCATCTTTTCCCAGAAGGAACTCTCCCTGGCGGCGAAGAAGGTCAAGAAGCTGTACAACGACGAGGGGTACTATCTCGCCGAAGTAAACACCCGGAGCGAGACCCGCGGCAATGACATCCGGGTGGTGGTTTCCATAACCGAGGGGGAGAAGGTCCTCATCAAGACCATCAGGTTCGAGGGAAACAGGGCCTTCACCGCCCGCAAGCTGCGCGGCGTCATGGAGACCCAGGAGAAGTGGTTCCTCTCCTGGCTGACCGGTGCCGGGACCTACAAGGACGAGGTGCTCAAGAACGATGTAGCGCTGATCGCCGACCTTTACTTCAACAACGGTTACATCAATGTGAAGGTGGGCGAGCCGGAGGTCAGGCTCCTCCCCGACAAGAACGGTCTGGAAGTGACCATCGGGATCACCGAGGGAGAACAGTTCCGGACCGGCTCCATCTCGTTCAAGGGGGACCTGCTGGAGAAGGAGAGCGTCCTCGCCGCCGCCCTCAAGCTGAAGCCCGGCGAGATCTTCAGCAGGGGAAACCTGCGGACCGACGTCCAGACCCTCACCGATCTCTATGCCGACAAGGGGTACGCCTTCACCAACGTCAACCCTCTCACCAAGGTCAATCCCGAACAGAAGACGGTCGATATCACCTTCGACTTCGAGAAGGGGGAGAAGGTCTACATCGACCACATCAACATCTCCGGCAACGCCAAGACGCGCGACAAGGTTCTGCGGCGCGAGATGAAGGTGGCCGAAGGGGAGACCTACAGCAGCACCGGCCTCAGGAAGAGCAAGCAGAGCCTCATGAACCTCGGCTTCTTCGAGGAGGCGAACATCTCCACCACCAAGGGAAGCGCCGACAACAAGCTGGACGTGAACGTCGAGGTGAAGGAGAAGCCGACCGGGACCTTCAGCATCGGGGCCGGTTACAGCTCCCTCGACGGACTGATCGGGCAGGGATCGGTCTCCCAGGGGAACTTTCTCGGGCTCGGCCTCAAGGGAAATCTCGCCGCATCCCTGGGCGGCAAGTCTTCCACCTATAACGCAGGTCTCACCGATCCCTACTTCCTCGACACCCGCTGGACCCTCGGCGGCGACATCTACCGGACCGAGCGCGTCTACCTCGACTTCACGCGCCGGTCGACCGGCGGCGACATCAAGGCGGGTCACCTCCTCGGCGACACCATGAGCACCCTCTGGGTGTACAAGTACGAGGACAAGAAGATTCTCAACGTTTCCAAGGCGCTTCGCGTGGTTCCCGAGACCACGACGACCACGAGCTCCATCTACGCGAGCCTCACCCGTAACACCACCGACTACCGCCTCGATCCGACCGTCGGGATGGTGAACAATCTCTCGGTCGAGTTCGCCGGGCTCGGAGGGACGAACCGCTTTGTGCGCTATTTCGGCGACACCTCGGTCTTTTTCCCCCTGAAATGGAATACGGTTCTGAGCCTGAGGGGGGCCATCGGCTACATCCAGGGAATCGGCAAGGATATACCCATCGACGAAAAGTTCTTCGCCGGCGGCATCTCCACCCTTCGGGGATACCAGGGGCGAAGCGTCAGCCCGTCGATCATCACCAACGTGGAGAATGTCGACCAGAACGGCCAGAAGACCACCACGCCCGAACGCGCGTTCATCGGCGGCGACAAGGAAGCGATCTTCAACGCCGAATACACCTTCCCGCTCATCAAGGAGGCGGGGCTCAAGGGGGTCCTCTTCTTCGATGCCGGCAACGTCTACGGTGAAAACCAGGATATGATGTCGAGCTTCCGGATGAGCTACGGGGGGGGGATCCGCTGGACCTCTCCGTTGGGGCCGCTGCGGCTGGAGTACGGCATTCCGCTCAATCCGCGCGACGGGATCGACAAAAAGAGCGGTCGCTTCGAGTTTTCCATCGGAAGCTTTTTCTAAATCAGCCTACCGTTCGCCGAATATACGCATGGTTACCCGACCACGGGAATGCATTGCGCAAAAGGAGAAACAATGAAAAGGATCGTTGCAGCAGTTCTCGTCTCGTTGTCGCTCATGGCCGTTTCCGCCGCATTCGGAGCCGATGGCGCCAAGCTCGGTTATATCGACATGCAGAAGGCGCTCAACCTTTCCGATGCGGGGAAGGAAGCAAAGGAACAGCTCGCCGCCAAGGTCAAGAAGTACCAGGACGAGATCAACTCCAAGCAGGAAGAGCTGAAGAAGCTGAAGGACGACCTGGAGAAGCAGAGCGTCCTGCTCTCCGAATCGGCCCGCAGCGCCAAGGAGAAGGATTACCAGCAGAAGCTCAAGGAGTTCCAGCGCTTCACCAAGGATGCCCAGGACGAGCTCCAGGCCAAGGACGAGGAGTTCACCAAGAAGATCATCGAGGAACTGGAGCGGGTGATCCAGGATTTCGGCCGCAAGAACGGATATACGTTCATCTTCGTCCGCAACGAGGGGATGATCTTCGCGGACGACAAGGCCGATGTGACCGACGAAGTCCTCAAGAATTTCAACGCGTCCCGGAAGAAGTAACCGATGGCAACGGGAAAGACGCTCAAGGAGCTGGCCGAGTACCTCGGCGGGACCGTGGCCGGCGACGTGGGGAAGACCGTCACCGGTGTGGCAAGTCTCGACGATGCCGGTAGCGAACAGATTACGTTTCTCGCCAATCCCAAGTATGCCGCCAAGGTTGCGACGACGAGGGCCGGGGCCGTTGTCCTTCCTCCCGGGGCCGAACGCCACGGCCGCAATGCAATCGTGGTGGCGAACCCCTATCTCGCCTTCGCCAAGCTACTGACCCTGTTCCATGTCGCCTCCCGCCCATCGAGAGGTATCTTGGACGGGGCGCGGGTCGGCCAGGGGGTAAAGGTCGGGGAGAATGTGACGGTCTATCCGGGAGCCACCCTCGGCGACGGGGTGACGCTCGGCGACCGGGTGACCATCCACCCCGGGGCGGTCGTGTATGAAGGGGTCACGATCGGCGACGACGTGACCATCCACGCAAACGCCGTCGTGTATCAGGGGTGCCGGATCGGCAACCGGGTCACGATTCACGGGGGTACGGTCATCGGTTCCGACGGCTTCGGTTATGCCCCCGACGGGGATGGGTATTACAAGATCCCCCAGCTGGGGATCGTGGTGATCGAGGAAGACGTGGAGATCGGTGCCAATACGGTCATCGACCGCGCGGCATTGACCGCCACCGTCATCGGCAGGGGGACCAAGATCGACAACCTGGTCCAGGTCGCCCATAACTGCGTCATCGGCCAGAACTGCACCATCGTTTCCCAGGTCGGCATCTCCGGCAGCACCAGGCTCGGCAATCACGTCACGCTCGCCGGGCAGGTGGGGGTTGCCGGGCATCTCACCATCGGCGACAACGTGATGGTGGGTGCAAAATCCGGTATCCCCGGAAACGTCCCTTCCGGCTCCCTCGTGAGTGGTATCCCGGCCTTCGGCCACCGGGAGTGGCTCCGCTCCATGGCGGTGGTGCCGAAGCTTCCCGATCTGAAGAAGACAGTCGCTGCCCTGGAAAAGCGGGTGATGGAACTGGAGGAGAAGCTCGCCGCGGGGTAAAATGGCCGTTGTCTTCTCCCGTATGTCGCGCTTCAGGTTTCTATTTTTTATTCTCTGCAGGAGGGGGAAATGCTTGACATCAACGATATCATGAAGATTCTGCCGCACCGCTATCCGTTCCTGCTGGTTGACCGGATTGTGGAAATCGAGGAAGGAAAGCGGTGTGTCGGGATCAAGAACGTCACGATCAACGAGCCGTTTTTCCAGGGGCATTTTCCCGGGCATCCGGTCATGCCGGGAGTTCTGATCATCGAGGCGATGGCCCAGGTGGCCGGGATCATGGCCTATCTCGCCTCCGACGATGAGACCCGCAGCAAGGTTAGCTACTTCATGGCGATCGACAGCGCCAAGTTCCGCCGGCCGGTATTCCCGGGCGATCAACTCCGGATCGAGGTGGAGACGACCCTCAACCGGCGCGGGATCTGGGGGGTGAGCGCCAAGGCGTACGTGGACGGCAAGCTCGTCACCGAGGCGGAGCTCAAGGCGACCTTCGCGGATAAGGAGAAGTAGCGCACAGGCGCTCGGGCACCATGATTCATCCGACAGCACTCATTCACCCCAAGGCCGAGCTGGCCGAAGGGATAGAGATCGGGCCCTACGCCATCGTCGGCGAGCACGTCAGGATCGGCAGGGGGACGAAGGTCGGCCCCCATTCGGTCATCGACGGCTGGACCGAGATCGGCGAGGATAACCAGATCTTCTCCATGGCCTCCGTGGGGGGGATTCCCCAGGACCTGAAATACCGGGGCGAAGAGACCTGGCTGCGGATCGGCAACCGTAACATCATCCGCGAGTTCACGACGCTCCAGCCCGGGACGGTGACCGGCATCGGCGAGACGGTCATCGGCGACAACAACCTGTTCATGGCATACTGCCATGTGGCCCACGACTGCATCGTCGGCAACCGGGTCATCATGGCCAACGGCTCCACCCTGGCGGGGCACGTGGAGGTGGAGGACTTCGCCATCCTGGGCGGTCTGTCGGCGGTGCACCAGTTCACCCGCGTCGGCGAGAGCGCCATGCTCTCCGGGGGGGCCATGGTCGGGCAGGATGTGCTCCCCTACACCGTCGCCAGCGGCAACCGGGCCACCTCCTCCGGCTTGAATACCGTGGGGCTCAAGCGCCGCGGGTTTTCGGCCGAGACCATCGCCGCCATCAAGAAGGGGTACCGGCTCATTATCCGTTCCGGCCTCCGGCTGGAGGAGGCGTTGCGCCGGATCAGGGCCGAGGTGCCCGATTTGCCGGAGATTGCCCATTTTGTGGCATTTGCCGAGAAATCCGAGAGAGGACTCTGTCGATGAGTGACAAGATTCGAACCGCAGTTATCGGTGTTGGTTACCTGGGTCAGTTCCATGCCGAGAAGTATGCGCAACTGCCGGAATCCGAGCTGGTCGGGGTGGTGGACACTGACCGCGCCCGTGTCGACGAGGTGGCAGCCAAGGTCGGTACGGTCGGCTACACCGACTACCGGGAGCTGCTTGACAAGGTCGACGCGGTCAGCATCGTCGTGCCGACCCAGTACCACTTCGAGGTGGCCCGGGCATTCCTGGAGCGTGGCGTCCATGTCCTGCTCGAAAAGCCGATCACCACCACCGTCGAAGAGGCCGACGAGCTGATCCGGCTTGCCGACGAGAAGAAGGCGATCTTCCAGGTGGGGCACCTGGAACGGTTCAACCCGGTGGTGATCGGCCTTGAAGGGCTTCTCACCGAACCGCGCTTCGTGGAGTCGATCCGGATTGCCCCCTTCAAGCCGCGCGGTACCGATGTGAACGTCGTGCTCGACCTGATGATCCACGACATCGACATCATCCAGACCATCGTCGGTTCCCCGGTGAGTCAGATTAACTCCATCGGAGCGCCGGTCTTCACCGACGAAGAAGATATCGCCAATGCCCGGATCCAGTTCGAGAATGGCTGCGTGGCCAACGTCACCGCCAGCCGGATCAGCCTCAAGAGCGAGCGGAAGATGCGGATCTTCCAGCCCGACTCCTACATCTCCGTCGATTTCCAGAACAAGAAGCTCGCGGTTTTCCGCAAAGGGAGCGGCGAGATGTTCCCCGGCGTTCCCAACGTGAACATGGAAGAGAAGAGCTTCGAGCAAGGGGATGCCCTCAAGAGCGAGATCGCCTCGTTCCTCGACTGTGTGGCAACGGGGAAAGCACCGGTGGTTTCGGGACGCGACGGCAAGCGGGCGCTGGAGACGGCGCTCATGATCAGCAGGAAACTGTAGGGGCGCGGTTTCCGCGCCCAGGGCGGGGGAACCCCGCCCCTACATTTGATGGAGGACATTGACATGATTCCGATGGTAGACCTGAAGGTTCAGTACCTGCAGATAAAAGAGGAGATTGACCGGGGTATTCTGGACGCCCTTGAGAAGACCCAGTTCATCCTGGGACCCAATGTGACAGCCTTTGAGGAAGAGGCTGCCGCCTGTCTCGGCGTCAAGTATGCCGTCGGGGTCGCGTCGGGGACCGATGCACTCCACCTCGCCCTCGCCGCTGCCGGGGTGAAAGAGGGTGATGAGGTGATCACCTCTCCCTTCACCTTCATCGCCACCGCCGAGGCGATCCGTTATGTGGGGGCGACGCCGGTCTTCGTCGACATCGACCCGAAAACCTACAACATCGATCCGGCCAAGGTCGAGGCGGCCATCACCCCGAAGACCCGGGCGGTCCTTCCGGTCCACCTCTTCGGCCAGCCGGCCGATCTGGCCGCCATCGAAGCGCTCTGCACGAAGCATGGTCTGCTCCTGATCGAGGACTGCGCCCAGTCCTTCGGCGCCGATTTCGGCGGCAGGATGACCGGTACCATCGGGGCGCTCGGTTCGTTCAGCTTCTTCCCGAGCAAAAACCTTGGCTGCTACGGCGACGGAGGCCTCGTAACCACCCCCTGCCCGGAAATGGCCGAGCGGGTCAAGGTGCTCCGCAACCACGGGAGCAAAGTCCGCTACCATCACTCGGTGATCGGCTACAACAGCCGTCTCGACGAGATCCAGGCGGTCATCCTCCGGGTTAAGCTCAAGCACATCAAGGAGTACAACGCGGGGCGCCGGCGCGTCGCCCATCTCTACAGCGAACTGCTGGCCGGCACCGGTGCCGTGACCCCCTTCGAGGACGGGAAGGGGACCCACGTCTACCACCAGTACACGATCCTCACCGAGCGCCGCGACGCGGTCATGAAGGCCCTCTCCGAGGCCGGCATCGCGTCGGCGGTCTACTATCCGATTCCGCTTCACAAGCAGGAAGTCTTCGCCGCCGACTGCGCCGGGGTCTCGCTTCCGATCGCAGAGGAGGTGGCATCCCGCTGCATGTCTCTGCCGATCTTCCCGGAGATGACCGAGGCGCAGGTACGGGAAGTGGCAGGTGTCGTCGCGGCGGCGCTAAAGGCGTAAACAGAACAAGACCTTTTCGGGCAGAAACGGAAGAGACGCCTCCTGTGGGCGTCTCTTTGTATTGTTATGGGCGAGACCTCAAATAAACGCGTCATGATCGTGGCCGGCGAGGCGTCCGGCGATCTCCACGGCTCCAACCTGGTGAAGGAGGCCCTGCGCCTCGATCCGTCGCTCTCCTTCTTCGGCATCGGCGGCTCCCGGATGCGGGAGGCGGGGGTACAGACCCTCGTCGATGCGTCCGAGATGGCGGTGGTGGGCCTCGTGGAGGTCCTCGCCCACTTCGATGTCATCGCCCGCGCCTTCACGACGATGAAGCGGATCCTCAGGAGCGACCCCCCGGATCTGCTTGTTCTCATCGACTACCCCGATTTCAACCTGATGCTCGCCAGCGTCGCCCGCCGGGCGGGGGTGAAGGTACTTTACTACATCAGCCCCCAGGTCTGGGCCTGGCGGGTGGGGCGGGTGAAGAAGATCGCCCGTCTCGTCGATCATATGGCGGTGGTCTTTCCCTTCGAGGTGCCGTTCTACGAGAAGGAGGGGGTCCCGGTCACCTTCGTGGGGCATCCCCTGGCCGATATCGTCCGGCCGACCATGGCCCGCGGAGAGGCCGTCGCCGCCTTCGGGCTCGACCCCGGCCGGCGCACCGTCGGGCTTTTTCCCGGCAGCCGCCGGGGAGAGATCGCCCGGCTGTTTCCGGTCATCCTTGAAAGCGCGGCGCTCCTCAAAGAGCGCAATCCGGAGCTCCAGTTCATCCTTCCCCTGGCCCCCAGCCTCTCCTCGGCAGATATCAAACCCCAGCTTGCGGCCTCGGGGCTGGAAGTAACCGTGATCCGGGATACGGTCTATGACGTAATGCAGGTCTGCGACGCCATCGTCACCGTCTCCGGCACCGTGACGCTGGAAATCGCCCTCATGGGGGTGCCGATGGCGATCATCTACAAGGTGTCGCCGCTCACCTATCACGTGGGGAAGCGGCTGATCCGGGTCGACCATATCGGCATCTGCAACATCGTGGCGGGAGAACGGGTGGTGCCGGAACTGATTCAGCACGAGGCGTCGGCGGAGCGGATTGCGGCGGAGATCGGCCGCTATCTGGACGACGGCGAATACGCAGCTGCGGTGCGCGGAAGGCTCTCGCTGGTGAAAGAGAAGCTTGGGGCCGGCGGGTGTTCGGCGCGGGTGGCCGCATTGGTGTGTGAAATGATTGGAGCAGTCAGGAAGGAATCATGACAGGTTTCGGGCGAATCATACAGTACAGCAAACGCTACTGGGGCCGCATTCTGGCGTCGACGCTCGCTTCCGTTGCGGTCGGGAGCATGGACGGCGCCTTTGCGTTCTACGTGGAGCCGCTGCTGAGAAAAATCTTTGCCAGCAAGGATCTGACCATTCTCGCCATGCTTCCCTTTGGCGTGGTGGCCTTGTTTATTTTCCGAGCGGTATGCCGCTTCGTCAACGACTATTTCATCCGTACCGCCGGAGAGCTTGCCATCAGGCAGATACGGCAGGACGTCTACGAGAATGCCATGTCGATGGACATCAAGTTTTTTCATGCCCAGCCGACCGGCGAGCTCATGTCGCGGATCATCAATGACGTGACGGTGATGCAGAACGGCATCGCCAACATCGTCACGAGTGTCTGCCGCGACGGTTTTTCCGCGATTTCGCTGTTGGCCGTCATCTTCTACCGCAACTGGCGCCTGGCGCTCGTAACCCTTGTGATCATCCCCCTTACGGTGTATGTGGCCCAGATAATCGGGAAAAAGATCAAGAGGTTTTCCACCCAGAGCCAATCCAGAATGGGGGACATTTCTTCCATCCTCCAGGAGACGTTTTCCGGGATAAAGGTCGTGAAGGCCTTTAATCTCGCCCGGTGGGAGATCGAGAGGTTCCGCAGGGTTAACGAAGACTATTACTACGCCATCCGGAAAGGGGTGAAGTACACGAGCCTTTCGTCGCCGATCACCGAGCTCATAACCTCGATCGGGATTGCCGTCGTCATCTGGGTGGGGGGGAGCATGGTCATCCGCGGAAGCATGACGGCCGCTGAGTTTTTCTCTTTTCTTACCGCCATGGCCCTGGTGTACAAGCCGATCAGAAGCCTCAACAACAACTACAATTCCGTTCAGTATTCCCTGGGAGCCGCCATCAGGGTCTTCGAGGTCATAGACAAAAGACCCGAGATCGTCGATCATCCCGCGGCCGTCGACATGGAGCGTTCACGGGGCGAGGTCGAGATCCGCAACGTAGCGTTTGCCTACGATGACGAGCCGGTTCTCGGAAACATAAGCCTTTCGGCCGGGAAAGGAGAGGTCATCGCCCTCGTGGGACCTTCCGGCGGCGGCAAAACGACCCTTGTTTCCCTTATCAGCCGTTTTTACGATGTGACTGGTGGGGAGATCCTGATCGACGGTATTGACATCAGGATGATCAGTCAGCAGAGCCTGATCAGGCAGATAGCGCTGGTGGACCAGGAGACGATTCTCTTCAACGATACCATTGCCAACAATATCCGTTACGGCAAGCAGAATGCGGGGATTGAGGACGTCGAAGCAGCGGCACGTGCCGCCTTTGCCCATGAATTTATCATGAAGCTTCCAGAGGGATACGACACCAACATCGGCGACCGGGGAGTCAGACTCTCGGGAGGGCAGCGGCAGCGAATCTGCATCGCCCGGGCGATCCTCAAAAACGCCCCGATCCTCATCCTGGACGAGGCAACCAGCGCCCTCGACACCGAAAGCGAACAGATGGTCCAGAAGGCCCTTACCAACCTGATGGCCAACCGAACCACCTTCGTCATCGCCCACCGCCTCTCCACCATCCTTCATGCCGACAAGATCGTGGTGATCGAAAAGGGGAAGGTAGTGGAGACGGGAAGACACCAGGAACTCCTCACCCGCGGCGGGCTCTACAAAAAACTTTACGAAATGCAGTTCAGCGGTTGACGGGAAAGGCGTTGTTCTACCTTGTCTATGACATACTCCTCGCGCTCCTTGCGCCGCTCATCTTCGCGTACCAGTTCTATCGCTCCCTGAAGCGCGGTCGCGGAGTCTCGGGTTTTATCGAGCGGTTCGGTCTCATCGATGAGGAACGGCTCGTCCCCTTGGACGGCAAGGACGTTATCTGGATACATGCGGTTTCCGTGGGGGAAACCCAGGCCGCAAAACCCCTCCTGAAGGCGCTGAAGGATCGTTTTCCCGAGATGAGGCTCGTGTTGTCCGCCGTGACCGAAACCGGCCGTGAAGTGGCGGAGAAGATCGCGGAGGTAGACCTCTGCATTTATTTCCCCTTTGATCACGGCTTTGCCGTCAAGGGTGCGTTGCGCAGGATCAAACCCTCCCTGGTGGTCATTGTCGAAACGGAGATCTGGCCCAATTTCATCCGGTATGCCCGAAAAGGGGGGGCATCGGTGGTTCTCGCCAACGGCCGCATTTCCGACCGTTCCTTCCCCCGGTATCTCAAGCTCAAGGGGCTCTTTTGCCCGGTTCTCGCCGGTGTCGACGCGTTCTGCATGCAGAGTGCGGAGGACGCGCGGCGCATCTCGGCCATAGGCGCCCCGGCGGAGCGGGTCTTCGTGGCCGGCAACCTCAAGTACGACATCGCCGCTAGGACTCCTTCCGGTCAGGAGCGGGATGCGGCGCGGGGGCGCTATCACCTTCCGTCCGACGTGCCGGTCGTCGTTGCCGCCAGTACCCATCCGGGGGAGGAGGAGGCGGTGGTTGCCGCCTACCGGACCCTTCTCGCCCAGGGACGCCGCCTTTTCCTCATTCTAGTTCCACGCCATCCGGAGCGGGCGGGGGCCGTGTCGGAGCTTCTTTCGAAGAGCGGATTTCCCCATGAGCTCCGCTCGCGGCTCTCCGACCGGTCGGCCACGTTCGGGTCCGGCGAGGTGCTCATCGTGGACACGATCGGTGAGTTGATGGCGCTGTACGGGGCGGCAGACCTTGCCTTCGTCGGCGGCAGCCTCGTCCCGGTCGGTGGGCATAACATCCTGGAGCCCGCTTCGCTGGGCCTTGCCATGGTCTTTGGGCCGTACATGCACAATTTCCGGGAAAGCGCTGCCCTCATCCTGGAGAGGGGGGGCGCCATCCGGATTGCGGAGGGTGGAGAGCTGGCGGCCGCCCTGCAGGCGCTCCTGGACGATGAGGAGAAAAGGGGCGAAATGGGAAGGCGGGGGGCGCGCATCCTGGAGGAGAACAGCGGCGCGACGGCTCGCCATATCGGGGTCATCGTAGATCTCGTGAACAGGTGATACTCGGGCACGGAGAACGAATGGCCGGAATGGAACGGTACTATCGGGAGCTGGTGGAGGGGAGGCGCCGCAGTGTGTTCGACAGGCTCCTCCTGCTGCTTCTTTCGGCTCTTTCATATCCGTACGCTCTGGCGGTCAGGGTGCGTGCCGCGCTGTACGCCGCCGGGATTCTGCCATCCCGCTGCTTGCCCCGGAAGGTGGTTTCCGTCGGGAACCTTACCGTTGGCGGTACAGGAAAAACTCCGATGGTTGCCTGGATTGCGCGCTATTTTCTTGCCCGTGGGAAGAGAGTTGCTGTCATTTCCCGCGGCTATGGCGGTACCGCCGAGGGGAAGACCCGGATCGTCTCCGATGGCGAAACGCTTTTTCTCACTCCGGAAGAGGCCGGCGATGAGCCTTATCTTCTCGCGCGGAGCGTGCCGGGTCTGATGGTCGTCATCGGTGCCGACCGCCATGCCGCCGGGCTCCTGGCCATCGAGAGACTTTCGCCGGAGCTGTTCATTCTGGACGATGGATTCCAGCACCTTCGCCTGCGGCGGGATCTCAATATTCTCCTGCTTGACTGCCGCTCCCCCTTCGGAAACGGCCGTACCCTTCCGGCCGGGCTGCTCCGCGAGCCGACCTCGGCGGCGTCACGGGCCGACGTTGTCGTATTAACCCGGTGCGGCGGCGTGCAAAGGGAGGGGAGCCCCGTCGCGGGGTTGCCATGCTCCCGGGTCACGCACCGCCTCACAGCCATTGTCCCGCTTGCGGGCGGCACCCCCGTTCCGTTCTCAATGCTCAAGGGCGAGCGGGTGCTGGCATTCTCGGGTATCGCGGACCCGATCTCCTTTTTCACCGCGCTGAAAGGGGAGGGGGTGGAGCTTGCCGCTACGCTCTCCTTTCCCGACCATGCACGCTACGGAAAACGTGAGATCGATACTATCTGCCAACTCAAAAATGAATCCGGAGCGGCTTTTCTCGTTACTACCGAAAAGGACGCCGTGAAGCTCGGTGCTTATGCCGACCTGCTGGGGGGATGCTTCTCCGTCCCACTGGAGATGGAGTTTCTTGATTCCCGGGCACTGGAGAAGGGATTGGAAAAATTGATGCAACTTTAACGGCCAAATGTGGCACAATAACGCAATTTCATGCTTTCGCAACTTCGGGAGAAAAGGGCGTGGTCATCACAAAGGAACTCCTCGATATTCTTGTCTGTCCCGCGTGCAAGGGAGAGGTTAGGCCTCACGAGCACCGCGGTGGCCTGGTTTGTCCGGCGTGCATGCTGATCTACCCCGTGCGGGAGGGTATTCCCGTCATGCTTGCCGATGAGGCGGAAAAGATCGAGGATTAGGGAGTGGTAACCGGTAGAGCACAGAAGAAGATCCTGGTCCTCCGCTATCGCTTCATCGGCGATACCATCCTGACGATCCCCTTTCTCAGGAATCTGCGTCGCGCCGAGCCCGATGCCCACATTGCGTGGGTGGTTGCTCCGGGGTCGTCGGATGTGATCAAGGGGGTCCCCTATGTGGATGAGCTCATCTACTGGGACCCGGTGACCATTCATGCCGACAGCACCGGAACCCACGGGACCCTTTCGTCAAAAATCACCTTCATCCGAGGCCTTCGGGGAAAGCGGTTCGACAAGGTCTATGTCCTGAAAAGGTCCTTATCCAGCGGCATGATGGCGTGGCTTGCCGGCGCCCGGCAGCGGGTGGGGTTCGCCACCGAGGGGCGGGGATTTCTGCTGACCAGGGAGGTTCCATACCATCATGACCGGCATGAGGTGCAGAATTTCCTGGAAGTCCTTCGCGCAGACGGCGTGCCGATCGTGGACGATTATCTGGAAGCGTGGTTGTCGCCGGAGGAGCAGCAGTTTGCCGATGATTACCTGGCTGCTGCCGGACTTGCCCCAGGGGATCGGTTGATCGGCATCCATCCGTTTTCTGCCAATCCGTCCCGAGGCTGGCATCTGGATATGTTCATGGAGCTTGCCCGGCGGTTGCAGGAGCGGTATGCCGCCCGCATTCTCTTTTTCGGCGGCCCCCGCGACAAGGAGGCGTTGCCCGGGATCCGGGCGGCATTGCCGCAACCGCCGCTGGAGGCGGTGGGAAGCACCACCCTCCGGCAAACCATGGCGCTTTTGGCCCGCTGCCGGTTGCTGGTCTGCAACGACAGCGGCATCATGCATCTGGCCGCATCGCTTCAGGTGCCGCTGGTGGCGCTGTTCGGGCCACAATCGCCGGCCAAATTCGGCCCGTGGGGGGAAAAGTGCCGCGTGGTCTATCGTGCTTTTCCCTGTAGCCCTTGCCGGCAGCGCTTTTTCAAGGAATGCACACCGTCGCCCCGCGGGAAGCCGGAATGTATGGAGGCCATTACCGTCGACACAGTGCTGGAAGAGATCGCTACACTACTGCCGGTAGCCGACGAACCGAGCAAGGTGACGCCATGAAAATTCTTCTTATCAACAACGGCAAGGGGTGGAGCGGCGGCCAGGAGCATCTCAAGGATCTTGCTGTTGAACTGCGCAACAACGGGGTTGAGGTTCACTTTCTGGTGCGTGGTGGCACGGTCAACGAGACCAGGTTCACGGAACTTGGCTTCACGGTGCATCTGATGCCTTACAAGCACGGCTGGAACACCGTCAAGGCGGTCCGCAATCTCATCTCGATCATGCGGCGGGAGCGGTTCGACATCGTCTCCATCAACCGGGAGCACGATCTGCCGTTGACCGTCCTGGTGTACCGGCTTGCCTTTCCGTTCGGGCGGCGGGGCCGGCTGATGATGAGTTACCATCTGCCGACGGAGCGCCAGCAGCCGCTCCTTGGTGCCGTCGACGCCGTCGTCTGTATCTCGGAGCACGTGAAGACAAAGTTGCTGCAGCGCATGCCGGCCGCGGCTGCCAAGACGACGGTCCTCTATTATGGGATTGTGGTGCCGCCGCTACCCGACGGCGCGAAGTTCACAACCGACCGGCCTCGCCGGTATCTGCAGGGGCGCCCCTTTCCGGTCATCGGGATGGTAGGGGAGTTCTGGAAGAATCAGATCGAGCTGGTGGAAATGCTCCCTCTGTTGAGGCGGGAGTTTCCGGACATCACAGTAGCCTTCGTGGGGAACAACAAAGACCGCGCCTTGGTGGAGCCGCTTGAAGCAAGGGTCAGAGAGCTCGGCGTCGAGCAGCATCTAGTTTTTACCGGCCTGGTTCCACGGGAGCGGATCGGCGATGTCTTCTACGATATGGACCTTTCGGTGACCACGCACCGCAATGAAGGGTTTGGCATCGTCCATCTGGAGAGTCTGGCTGTCGGTACGCCGGTGGTTGCCTACAACGAGGGAGGCTTCGTTGATATCTTCAAGGG
Source organism: Deltaproteobacteria bacterium (assembly GCA_021847245.1). GTDB lineage: Bacteria > Desulfobacterota > Desulfuromonadia > Geobacterales > Geobacteraceae > Geobacter. The sequence continues at coordinate 38,317 of JAJZUC010000004.1, forward strand.
GGAGGAGGTTGGTGTGCTCGTTGACGGCGGAACGGCTGAATTTGCTGCTGCCACGATCGATCTCCTCAAGGACGATGTGCGTCGCTTTACCTTGGGGCGCGCTGGTTATGAGCTGGTGGAACGGCGCTATTCCGTCCAGGCCATGGGGCGGACCTATCTGCAGTTCTACCGGCAACTGTTGGGCATTCAGTCTGCATGAGGATAGCTTTCGTCAATACCAGCCGTGGGTGGGGCGGCGCCGAAGAACAGATGCTGGCCATGATACCCGAATTGGAGCGACGCGGGCACGTGGTTACGATCATCACCCGGAGCGGAGGACCGGCGTACGAACGATTCACTCGCGCTAATCACCAAGTGCTCCCCGTGGCCCGCACGGGCCCGGCGGCGCTGGCCGCTCCTTTTCGGGTTGCGGCCCGGGCGAGAAGGGAACGCTTTGACGTTATCCACTGTCACCGGGACCATGACCTGCCGTTGGGTAAGTTGCTGGCCATTGTGGCCCGGGCGCCGTTGCTGCTGACCCAGCACTGTCTGCCCAACAGGCCCAGTGCCGTCACCTACGGGCTGGCGGACCGGGTTGTTGCCGTTTCCGAATACATCGCCAACGGCATCCGCGCAAAGCTCCCCGCCATCGGTGACCGGGTCGACGTCATTGTCAACGGCATCGATCCCGCCATGTTTACCGATCCGGACTGCCGCTTCTGGCAGCGGTACCCGCTGGTTGGACAGCGGGGCCCACTGCTGGGAGTGGTGGGGGCGTTCTACAAGGGGCAGGAGGAATTGATCACCATGTTACCCCGCTTGCGGGATGTTTTCCCCCGACTGACTCTCATCCTCATCGGCGAGGACAATGATCGAAAAGCGCCGCTGGAGGATCTGGCTGCCAGGCTGGGGGTGGCTGATGCGGTGGTCTTTGCCGGCCGGATTCCCCGGGAGCGGATGAAGGACGCGCTAGCCGGTCTCGACCTGACTGTCAGTGCGTTCCGTAATGAAGGATTCGGCCTTAGCGTAGTCGAGGGACTGGCGGTTGGAACTCCTTTTGTGGGATATCGGGCCGGGGGATATCCGGAGATTGTCGTCGATGAACGAGCCGGCTGTCTCGTAGGCGGGACGCATCTGTTGGAGGATGGGATCATCAGGATGCTGGGCGAGCTCTCTGTCTCCGGCGACACACGCAGGAAAGTCTGTCAGTCGGTTGCGGCCGGATTCACGCTGGACCGCATGGTCGACGCATACGAAACCGCCTACTGCGCCATAGGGAAAAGGTTGTAATGTTTTCGGTCTCGGTCGTCATCCCTACCTTCAACGGTAGGGATCTCCTGCTGAAAAACCTGCCGCCGTTGTTCGAGGCGTTAGAGCGCATCGACACTACCTGGGAAATAATTGTCGTGGATGACGCCAGCAGCGATGACTCTGTGCGGATGCTCCAGGATCTCTTCCCGACGGTTGTCGTCATGCGTAACCATCGCAACCTTGGATTTGCCGAGACTATCAATCGCGGCATCTTTGCGGCAAAGCATGAAATTGTATTTGCGCTCAACAACGACGTGGTAGTTGAGCCGGACGTACTGCAAAGAATTCTCCCCCGATTCAGGGATGAATCGATTTTTGCCGTGACCCCTAACGTGCTTGATCCGACAACCAAGCACCAGCAGGCGATTTATAAACTACGGCCCGGATTCTGCTGGTTTCGGGATACCTGCCTGCCTGCGCCGCCGAACGGCGATGAAATTCCGCTTTTTTTCGCCTCTGGCGGATCGAGCTGCTATGACCGGAAAAAACTGTGGGAGCTCGGTGGGTTTTCGCTGCTGTATGCGCCGTTTTACGTGGAAGATGTAGACCTTTCCTATCATGCCTGGAAGCGGGGTTGGAAGTGTGTGATGGAGCCGGCTGCAACGGTGTGGCACCCGGTAAATTCGACTATCCGCAAGTACCATCGTCAACGGAAGATCAAGTTTCTGATCGCACGGAACAAGCATATTTTCATGTGGGTGAATATTACGGATCCGGTCCTGATATTCAGGTATTTCCTCTTTTTGCTGCCGTCGCTCGTGTGGGACGTGCTGTCGTTCAGGAAGTACAAGCTGGTGGGAATGTTTATGGCTCTAGAGCGTCTTGCCACAATTGTGAGGGAGCGTCGCCGCCGCCGGCCGACATTTTCACGGCGTGACGGAACAATCATTGCCAGCGTGCGCTGAGGCACGCCCCGATAATGAGACTGAATGCCGGCGTGGGGGGGAGTGCTACTAAGGGTGAACAATTCAGTAGAATTGATTATAAGAGTCCAACTTTTAACCTTATAAGAGTTTATAGTCTGATGGTTGTCAGCCGATATTTGTACTTGTCAATATGCCAGTATTGTTTATGTCACGAGGTTACCGTTTATGTTGTTAAGTAGCTTTTTGGTAGCAAAAGACTTAATAAGAAATAATAAATACAGAGTATTGTATGAACGGCTTGTTGGGAGTAAGCCAATGCTGAAAGGCGACTCTGTTCAATGTGCTTGTTGCGGATATTCCTTTGATAGTTTTTTTACGTATAAAGCCGAGCGCAAAGTTGCCTTGTACGCCAGCAATATTAAAATACAAAAACTTCTAAAGGTATTGCTGCCACATCTAAATAAACCAGTTTATAAACTTGAAAATGAAGTTTGCCCAGTTTGTTTCTCTTTAGGGCAACACAGACATCTGTTTTATTATATAAATGAGCTGTCTGCAGAATATACTTGCGAAGCCAGTGACGTCAAGTTGCTGCATTTTGCACCAGAACAATTTATGAAGGACTTTTTCTTGTCTAACAAAAATATTCACTACTATGATTGTGATTTATTCAGAAGAGACACTTTGTATATTGAAAATATAACTAAATTATCTTTTCAAGACAATTTTTTTGATATTATTATCTGCTCGCATGTTCTTGAACATATCATTGACGATATTACTGCAATGCGTGAACTGCTAAGGGTATTAAAACCAAATGGTGTTGCTTTTTTAATGGTACCATGCAATGTTGATAATACCATTGAAGACCCGCAGGTAAATACTGCGCAAAGGCGTCTCGCGGCCTATAAGCAAACCGATCATGTCAGAGAATACTCGTCTGATGATTTTATCAATCGTTTGAGTAAAGTTGGATTTACAGTAAATACTTCTTGTGTAGATAGAATAAATACAAACATAGTTAATAAATTACGGTTACGTGATTCTATTTTTATTTGCAGAAAAAACGGTAGCAGGATTTAAATAACAATCTTACGGTGCCAGGAAAATGAAGAAATTATTTTTGAAAATAAGAAGAATAATAAAATTGTATAAAGAGTTAGATATGTTACAATTCCAAGTTGATATCTTGAAATCCAAAATCGATACTGATAATGAGCTTCTAGATTTATTTGTATGCGATAGGAATACTCATGTATATAACTCAGTATATGAGAAGCATAAACCGTTGGTCACAATATGTATAGGCACATATAACCGCGGAAGGTTATTGTTGGAAAGGTCGGTAGCGTCTGCATTGGCTCAATCCTATGAGAACATCGAAGTCATAGTTGTAGGCGATTGCTGCACTGATGATACGGAGAAACTAATTTCAACCATAAGAGACAATAGACTCAAATTCATCAATTTGCCTAAACGCGGAAATTACCCGGAAGAGCCTATTCATCGCTGGCGTGTTGCAGGTACGGTGCCGTTCAATTATGCGCTCTCAATCGCTAAAGGAGATTTCATCACCCACTTGGATGATGATGATGAATTTGTTCCCGACAGGACGGAAAAACTTGTTGGATTTATTCAAGAGAGCAAGGCAGACCTAGTCTGGCATCCGTTTATGTATGAGTGCGCGGATGAGCGTTGGCGTTTGAACGAAGCTGCTGAGTTTGCGGTAAACAAAGTTACAACATCATCCATTTTTTATCATCGCTGGTTCGCTCAGATCCCTTGGGACATTAATGCTTATCGTCTGCATGAGCCTGGCGACTGGAATCGTCTGAGAAAGGTAAAATACCTTGGGGCGCGAGTTGCTCGATTCCCTGAGCCATTGTTGAAGCACTATCGAGAGCGTAGTCAGCGGAGCAAATAATGGTACCATTCCTGCGTCCTAACTTGGTAACTAGCGATAAGTTGATTCCGTATCTAGAGCGCATCGATCACTCAAGGCTGTACAGTAATTTTGGCCCACTGAACTGTCATTTCGAATCATTGGTTCTCGAAGGGTACTTCAAGGGTGTTGGCGCTTTGACTACGGTCAATAACGCCACAACTGGTCTGATGCTTGCCATATCCCAGGTTAAACGGCCCTCCGGACGCTACGCGTTGATGCCTAGCTTCACTTTTGCCGCTACACCGCTGGCGGCAAAATGGTGCGGACTTGAGCCGTATTTTGTAGATATTGATCCTGAAAAATGGTGCATGGATACGGCCATGGTCACTTCATTGGTTGCGCAACTTGGTGATGACCTAGCTGTGGTTGTTCCCTATGCAACCTTTGGTTCATGTATTGATTTGGAATTCTACGTAAGATTGCATGAGCAGGGTATACCTGTGGTTGTTGATGCTGCGCCCTGTTTTGGCAGTGCCGGAGCGGCCGGGAATTTTGGCGACGGATTTCCCGGCTTGGTGGTGTTCAGCTTCCACGCTACAAAATCCTTTGGTATCGGCGAAGGAGGACTGGTTTACTCTGCAGATGTAGAATTGATTCAAGCGCTTCGCCAGTCTTCCAATTTTGGTTTCTCTGCCAATCGGACTTCATCAGTGCTTGGTCTAAATGCCAAAATGTCTGAATACTCTGCTGCTGTTGCTTTGGTCACCTTGGAGTGCTTTCCTGATAAGGTGAAAATACGGCAGAAAATTCACGACATGTATGTGGAATTGCTTACTCAGGCCGGGCTACTGACGGGAGGCTGGTGTTTGCAATCACTGGATGGTTCGGTCGCGCATCAGTTTTTTCCCATACTTTGCGATGAAAAGGAGAGAAACAGGGAAGTTGTTGAGCGTCTTTCCCGCCGAGGGATAGAGGCCAGAACATATTTCGCACCAGCGTGTCACCATCACGACCAGTTCAATTCTTGCCCACGCACAACAATGGTTGTGACCGAGCGGATCGAGGGACGTATATTAAGCTTGCCGTTGTGGGAGGAAATGACTGATCGTGACATCAATCTCGTGGTTAGAGGATTGGTTGAGTGAGATCGGTACTTATATGGGGCTGTGGCGGGCACGGTCGTGAGGTTAACTGGCTCTGCGAACAGGCTGGAATCGAGGTGGTTGGTTTTCTTGATGAGCGGCCGGAAATGCGGGGTGTTGTGATTGATGACGTACCGGTACTGGGGGACATCGTAGATGTGCTCAGTTTGCGTGGTACGGTTGAGGTTGTCTGCGCCGGCGTTGGTAGTCCGAGTTTGAAAAAGAAGTTTTTTGAGAAAACCAGATCCGCATCCTTTACCATTGCCGAACCCATAGTGCACCCTGCAGTTACTGTGTCTAAGAGGAATCGTCTAGGGATAGGCTGTGTGGTATGCGAAGGCACTGTAATGACTGTGAACATTGACATTGGACATCATGTCGTAATTAATAGAATTGTCAATATTGGTCATGATTGCGTGATCGGTGACTTTTCAACTATTGCCCCAGGAGTAAATCTGAGCGGCAATGTTTACATTGGAGAAGGTGCATATATTGGGACCGGTGCTTCAATAAAGGAAAAAACGGTAGTCGGCGACTGGTCCATGGTTGGTGGTGGTGCATTTGTGCGACAAGATGTGCCTGCACGAACAATGTATGCCGGAGTGCCTGCACGTTTTGTTAAGCAGTGGAAATAACGATAGATTATAACTGTGACTTTGTCGGCTTGATTGACTAATGAATCAACTCCTTATCATCGAACCCAACCTCCGCTCCCCCAGCGGCCACTACGCCGATTTTGTCCGGGCCGTCGGAGCCCGTTGCAGGGAAGCCAGCCTTGGCGTCTTCGCCCATCCCGCTGCAGACGGCATGCTGGAGGCCATGTTGGGGGTGCAGGTCTGTCGGGAGCAGCCGCGAGTCGGTGAACCGCTTGCCGAGTGGCGAACGATCCTTCGAGCAGTCCGCAAGAGATTGCCTTTCCTGGTTTTGACCGCCGATGGCCGCCATGCTGCGGCGGTTTCCATGGCGGCTGCCGGTGCCGGCTGCATACCGGACCGTGCACGACTCTTTTTCCACCGCCCACCCACCACGTTTCGCGATAAGTGTTTTCTGCCGCTTGCCGGTCCGGCCCGCAGGCATGCGCTTGCGATCACCTCGACTGAACCGGTTGCTGATGAGCTTCGCGCCAGTGGCTGGAGGCGAGTCGCCTGCGTCCCCTATCCGGCGCTCGCGCCGGCAGAACCGCCGGTGCCGGTGCCGTTTTCGCACCTGCTCATGGCAGGGGCGGCGCGCATCAACAAGGGGCTGGACCTGGTTGCCGGACTCGCGTCGCAATGGGCGAGCGAAGGGCGTGCCGTTCCCCTGGTGGTGCAGGTGTCGCAGAAGCATGCAGACCGGCATGGTCATCGGGAGGGGGCAGTGGTGCAGGAGCTCCTCTCGTCGGGCTACCTGGGGCTGCGCGCCGATGAGTCGGCGCCGGACCGTGCCGAGTATCTGGCCCGTTTTCGAGGCGCGCTGGTGTTGGCTCCCTATGCCCGGGAACAGTTTGCCAGCCAGGTGAGCGGCATCGTGCTCGATGCCCTGCTGCACGGATCGCCGGTCATTGCAACCCGTGGTACCTGGCCGGGGGCCCAGGTGGAGCGTTTCGGCGCCGGCGAGACGATTGCCGAGCGAACCCCTGCCGCCCTTGCTGCCGCTGTCGATCGGGTGCTGGCGGATTGGCCCTCTTACGCTGCTCGCGCCTGTGACGCAGCGCGCATTCTCGCCCGGGAGCACGATCCGCGGCGTCTGCTGGAAATTCTGCTGCAGGATGCGTTGCCCGCATGAGAATCCTGCTCATCAAGCCCGGCGCCATTGGCGACCTGCTGCAGCTGTCGCCGGTAATCCGGGCGCTCAGGGCACGGATACCGCAGGCGCGGATCTCCCTGTTGGTCGGCAGCGCCGCCTCGGTCGATCTGTTCCGACATAACCCCCTGGTGGACGAGGTCTTGATTTTCGACAAGCGGGGCGCCCACAGTTCGTGGCGGGCGTTCGCCCGGTTGTGGGGGGAACTGCGGCAGCGGCGCTTCGATCTGGTGGTCAATTTCCAGCGGAGCAATATGAAGGCATGGCTGCTCGCAGCCGCTGCCTTTCCTTGTCGGGTGCTGGTGTACCATCGGGCCAAGGGGCGTGTTGTCCATGCCGTGGAAAACCACCTGGAGGCGGTGGCGCCGCTGGGAATCGACCCGCGAACCGCAGATCGCCGGCTGGAGCTTCCGCTTGGGCCTGACGACGTGCGTTGGGCTAAGGAGATGATCGCGCGCGAAAAGCTGGGTAACCGGCAACTGGTGGCCTTGAACCTCGGCGCCAGTCACCCGGTGAACCGCTGGCCGGTCGAACATTTTGCCGCCCTGGCCGGGAGGCTGTCGCAGGAGCTTGATGCTGTCGTGCTGCTGGTGGGGGGCGGAGCGGACCGGGAGCTGGCTGACGCCGTACTGAGCCGGATATCTTCGCCGGTAGTGGATCTGGTGGGGCATACTTCGCTGCTGCAGCTGGGGGCGATGCTGCGACGCTGCTCGGTCGTGGTGAGCGGTGATACCGGTCCGATGCACCTGGCAACGGCAGTCGGCACCCCGGTCGTTGCCCTTTTTGGGGCTGCCGACCCGGACCGGACCGGACCGGTGGGAGAGGGACACCTGGTGCTGCAAGCCCGGCAGGTGCCGTGTGTCCCCTGTCGCAGCCGCAGCTGCACTCGCACTCCTCACCTGCAGTGCATGGAGGAGATCAGTGTGGAGCAGGTTTTTGCCGCGGTCGCCGCGAAGTTGTCGACGCACGGCTGATTGATCTTACGGCGGAATTTGAACCATGAAAAGTGACGCTGCTCTTTCAGAAAATCAAATTTCCTGGCCCTTGACGGTCATAGTCTCCCTCTGCTGGATGCTCCCGGGACTGTTCGGCCATGATCCGTGGAAAGCCGATGAGCCTTACAGCTTCAGCATGGTGCGCCATATCCTTGCCACGCACGACTGGGTGGTTCCGACGGTGGCCGGCGTTCCGTTCATGGAAAAGCCCCCCCTGTTCTATCTAACTGCGGCCATCTTCACGAAGCTTTTTTCTTTCGCCCTGGCACCCCACGACGCAGCGCGCATTGCGTGCGCTTTCTACATGGGCATTACGTTTGCCTTTGCCGCTCTGACAGCCAGGGAGCTGTACGGCACGGGACGGGGCAGGGTCTCGATTTTACTCCTCCTGAGCTGTGTGGGGCTTCAGAGCCATGCCCACAAGCTGTTGACCGACATTGCCCTGCTATCCGGCTTTGCAGTTGCCCTCTACGGATTCGTCCTCAGTCGGCGGCGTCCCGCTCTCGGTGGTCTTTGGGCCGGTACGGGGATCGGGATCGGTTTTCTTTCCAAGGGGCTGCTGGCTCCGGGCATCCTGGGTATCATCGCGTTGATTCTTCCGCTCGTGTCCAGGGAGTGGCGCCGGCGGGATTATGCCGTTACGCTCGTCCTGATTTGTGCCGCGGCGCTTCCCTGGATTATGATCTGGCCCTTCTCTCTGTATCGCACGGCACCCCGGCTGTTCAGCGAATGGCTCTGGGTCCAGAATTTCGGGCGTTTCCTGGGAACCTCCAAGCAGGGTCCACCCAACAAGCCGGCATTCTATTTTTACACCCTCCCGTGGTTTGCCTGGCCCGCCTTGCCTTTGGCAGGGTGGGCCATCTGGAAGGAGTGGCGCGATCGTGCCGGAGCTCTTCGCCGCAGCGTTCCCGCCGTCGCTCTGGTTGTGATGTTCGTGATTTTCTCGGTTGCATCCGACGGACGAAGTCTTTACACGCTACCGATGCTTGTCCCTGTGGTTCTTCTGGCCGTGCCGGCCTTCGACGGGAATTTCCACCGTGCCTCCCGGATTATTGATAGATCAGGGGCGCTTCTGTTTGCGATAACGGCACTTGTTCTGTGGCTCGGGTGGATTGCCCTCATTTCCGGCCATCCCGCAGGGGTCGCGGCAAAGCTTCGCGCGATATCTCCGGCGTATGTTCCCTCTTTTGCGGTACTTCCTTTTGTCGTAGCCTTGGTTTACACGGTCGGCTGGGGAGTCATTGCGCTCCGTGCGCCGGCATCATGGAACAATTCGCTCCTCAGGTGGGCTGCGGGTATGACCATGATCTGGGGGCTCTGCATGAGCCTCTGGCTCCCCTGGACGGATGCCATGAGAAGCTACCGCTCGATGGTGGCGTCCCTTCAGGCGCATCTTCCCCAAACCCGGCCGTGCATTGCCAGTATCGCCATCGGCGAGTCGGAACGGGCCATGCTGGAATATTTTGCCGGCATCCAAACGCGCATGGTCGATAGCATTGCCGATGTCCCGTGTGGCTACCTGCTCATGGGGGGAAGGCGAGGGACCTTGAAGGATAACATAGGGTCGGACTGGACGCTGGTATGGCGTGGCGGCCGGCCGGGGAACAGAAAAGAAGAATTCATGCTTTTCCGGGCCGTAAATCGCCCGCAATCGCCCAATTGAGGTTTGAAGACAACAGGCATGGCTATTCGAGTCCTTATCGTCAAAGTTTCCGCCCTCGGCGACGTCATTCACGCCCTGCCGGTGCTCGACTATCTCCGTCAGGCGGTGCCGGGTGCCGAGATCGACTGGGTGGTGGAAGAAGGGAACCGGCAGATCCTTGACGGGCACCCGCTGCTGCGGAAGGTCCATGTCGTTCGGACTAGGGCGTGGCGACGGCATCCCTTCTCCGCGGAGACCCGGCGGGAGGTAATGGCCCTCCGGGAGGCGTTTCGCGAGGCATCCTACGATATTGCCTTCGATATCCAGGGTAACTTCAAGAGCGGCCTCATCACCTGGCTGTCGGGGGCCCGGCGCCGCTACGGCTTTGACCGGGAGGGGGTGAGGGAGTCGCTGAATCTCCTCTTCACCACCAACCAGGTTCCGCTCCGCCGCCAGGATAATCACGTGAGCTGCCGCTCCCTGCGGGTCGCGAGTGTTCCCTTCGGCAAGGACTACGGGGGGATGACCATCGCCTCCGACATCTACACGTCCCCCGAAGATGACGCGGCGGCCGAGGTCCTCCTGGCAACCCTGTCCGACGGCTTCGCCATCCTTTTCCATAACGGCACCACCTGGGCGACCAAACTCTGGCACGAAGAGGGGTGGAGCGAACTGGGCCGGCGCACTCTCGAACGGTTCCCCGATGCCACGATTCTCCTCTCATGGGGAAACGAAGGCGAGCGGACCGCCGCGGAGGCGATCGCGCGCGGTATCGGCCGGAACGTGCGGGTGCTGCCGAAACTTACCCTCAAGGGGTTCTGCGCCCTCCTCAAGAAGGTGGACCTCGTCGTGGGGGGGGACACGGGACCGATACACATGGCTGCGGTGGTCGGCACCCCGACCGTATCCTTTTACCGGGCCACCGACGGGCGGCGCAATGCGCCCCGGGGAGAGCAGCACGTCATGATTCAGTCTCCCCTCAACTGTCATGCCTGTCTTCGCAAGGAGTGCCCCCGCGACGCCGAATGCCGCCGGAGCATCACGGTGGATCTCCTGCTGGCCGGAATCGTAAGGCTCCTCTCATCCTCCTTCCCATCGACGGGGTGATGTGATACACTGCACACTTTCTTTTGCCGTGCCACTTCCCGGAGGGACATGTCCACCATGCGCACCGTACTTGTGACCGGAGCAGCCGGCTTCATCGGCTTTCACCTTGCCACCAGGCTCCTGCAGCAGGGAGACCGGGTGGTCGGTCTCGATAACCTCAACGACTACTATGACGTGAATCTCAAGCTCGACCGGCTCAAGCTCCTGGAAAGGGACGAAAGGTTCCGTTTCGTGAAGGGAGACCTGGCCGACCGGGAGGCGATCGAGCAGCTTTTCGCCACCGAGCGGTTTGATGTGGTCGTGAACCTCGCCGCCCAGGCGGGGGTCCGTTATTCCATCACTAATCCCCACGCCTACGTGGAGAGCAACCTGGTCGGGTTCGTGAATATCCTCGAAGGGTGCCGCCACCATGGTGTCAAGCACCTCGTCTACGCTTCATCCAGTTCCGTTTACGGCGCCAATACCACGATGCCCTTTTCGGTCCACCACAACGTGGATCACCCAGTCTCCCTCTACGCCGCCACCAAGAAGGCCAACGAGCTCATGGCCCACACCTATTCGAGCCTCTACGGGCTGCCGACGACGGGGCTGCGGTTCTTCACCGTCTATGGCCCCTGGGGGCGTCCCGACATGGCGCTTTTTCTCTTCACCCGCGCCATTCTGGATGGCCGGCCGATCGATGTCTACAACCACGGCAAAATGCAGCGTGACTTTACCTACATCGACGACATCATCGACGGGGTGACGCGGGTCATGGGTCGCATTCCCGCGCCAGATGCCGCCTGGAGCGGCTCCAGCCCCGATCCGGGGACGAGCTACGCGCCGTACCGCATCTACAACATCGGCAACAACAGCCCGGTGGAACTCATGACCTTCATCGAAACCATCGAACGCTGTCTCGGCATGACGGCGCGAAAGAACCTCCTTCCGATCCAGCCGGGGGATGTCCCGGCCACCTGTGCCGACGTGGACGACCTGATGCGGGACGTCGGCTTCAGGCCGGCCACCTCCATCGAGGAGGGGATCGGCAGGTTCGTGGCCTGGTATCGGGAGTATTACAAATGAAAAAGGATCATCTTGAAATAATTCTGGAAGATATCCGGGGGAAGTTCGAACTTGTTCTCGAGGGGCATGAGTCGCTTCGGCAGGAGATCAGGGATACCCGGGAAACACTCGAAGCCAAGATCGAGCATCTAAATTTCGTTACCGACATTTTGGCGAATGGGCAGAAAGAACTCCGGACCGAGGTGGCGGGAATCCGCGGGGAGATAAACGCAATCCGCGGCGAGTTGGCGGAGGTCCGGGGTGAGATAGGCGAAATCCGCGGCGAGTTGGCGGAGGTTCGGGGTGAGCTGACGGATGTCCGGGGAGAGCTTCGTGAGACCCGTGAAGAGCTGAATGACAAGATTGACGCTGTTGCCGCCGACCTGGCCGCCCATCGGGCCGATACCGAGGCGCATCATGGAGTATATCGGGTGATGGAGGGCTAATGATGATCAAAGGAGAGAACAGAAAATGACGGTACTGGTAACCGGCGGTGCTGGCTATATTGGGAGCCATGTGGTCCGGCAGCTCTCGGAGGCCGGATTCACGGTGGTGGTCTATGATAATCTCTCCACCGGTTTTGCCGATGCCCTCGTTCACGGCGAGAAGCTCGTGGTGGGGGATCTGTCGGACTCCGCACGTCTCGATGCACTGTTTGTCGAGTACGGTTTCCGGACGGTTCTTCACTTTGCGGCATCCATCGTGGCCCCCGAATCGGTGACGCTTCCCCTCAAGTACTACTCGAACAATACGCGCAATACGCTGAATCTCCTGGGCGCCTGCGTCAAGCACGGCGTCGAGCGGTTCGTTTTCTCGAGCACTGCGGCGGTCTACGGCATGCCCGACAACGGTATTGCCGCCGAGGATAGCCCCACGGTTCCGATCAATCCCTACGGCACTTCCAAGCTGATGAGTGAATGGATGCTGCGCGACACTGCCGCCGCCCACGGCATGAAGTATGTTGCGCTCCGCTATTTCAACGTGGCGGGGGCCGACCCGCAGGCGCGGATGGGACAGCGGACGCCGGAGGCAACCCATCTGATCAAGGTCTGCTGCCAGGCGGCCCTGGGGTTGCGGAAAAAGGTTTCGATCTACGGGACCGATTATCCGACCCCCGACGGCACCGGCATCCGCGATTACATCCATGTGGAGGATCTGGCCTCTGCCCATCTGGCCGCCCTGCGGTACCTGGAACAGGGTGGGGAGCCGACCGTCGTCAACGTCGGCTACGGCAAGGGGGCAAGCGTGCGGGAGGTGGTGGAGGTCGTGCGCCGGGTCGCCGGGGTCGATTTTCCCGCCGACGAAGCGCCGCGCCGCCCCGGCGATCCCGCCACGCTCGTGGCGAGGGCCGAGAGGGTGCACACGCTCTTCGGCTGGAAGCCGCGTTTCGACAGCCTGGAGACCATTGTTGCCGATGCGTGGCGGTGGGAAAGCAAGCTTCGGAACCTGGGACCGGGGGGGTGAATCAGGTGGATTAACCGCCCCCTTTTGTTCCTGTCCCGGATTTCAATACGGAGTCTTTATATGGTAAAGAGTATGACCGGCTACGGCAAGGCCGTGGTCGAGACCGAACATGGCCGCACGACCGTCGAGATTCGCTCGGTGAATCACCGCTACGGCGAGATCGCGGTCAAGGTGCCGCGCTCGCTCCTCGCCTTCGAAAACGAGGTTCGCAAGACGGTGGGAGATCGGCTCAAGCGCGGCAAGATCGATGTGTTCGTGCAGCGGGAGGAGGTGGCGGGAGCGGCGAATCTGCCGATGGTGAACTTCCCCCTCGCCAAGGCCTACCGTGACGCCTTCGACCATCTGCGCGAGGAGCTCGGTCTCTTCTCCGAGCCGGTTACTCTTCAGCTCATCCTCTCCCAGCGGGATGTCATGGTGGCCCGCGATGAGGAGGGAGACGAGGAGCTGCTTCGCGAGGAGCTGGGTCGCGCGGTGCGCGGTGCGGTCGATGCCCTAGAGGCGATGAGGCGGCGTGAGGGTGAGACGCTTCTGGCCGATCTGCTGTCCCGGCGCCAGAATCTTTCCGTGCTTATCGAACGAGTGGCGGGACGCGCCCCGGCGGTTGTGACGGAGTATGCAGCCCGGCTGCGGGAGCGGCTCAACCAGCTCCTGGCGGGGAGTTCCCTCGACGATGCCCGTTTTCTCCAGGAAGTGGCAATCATGGCGGATCGGGGTGACATCACCGAAGAGCTCGTGCGTTTTCGAAGCCATCTGGCGCAGTTTGACGAAACGCTTACGATGGACGAACCGGTCGGACGCAAGCTCGATTTCCTGATGCAGGAGTTGAACCGGGAGGTGAACACCATCGGCTCCAAGGCAAACGATGCCGAGATTGCCGCCGTCGTGGTCGAACTCAAGGCAGAGCTCGAAAAGATCCGCGAGCAGGTACAGAACATCGAGTGAGGGGGGAAGGACAGGGAAACGCATGAAACGCGAAGGTGCAATCTTCATAATTTCGGCTCCATCCGGGTCGGGCAAAACCACGCTCTGCAAGGAAATAATTGACATATTCCCTGCCTTGCGGCATTCTGTCAGTTACACGACACGGGCACCCCGGGCCGGCGAAGTCCATGGAAAAGATTATTTTTTTGTTACTCCGGAAGAATTCCGGAGGATGGCAGCGGCGGGTGAGTTTGCCGAGTGGGCTGAAGTCCACGGCAACTGTTACGGCACCGCAATCCGGACGCTGGAGGAATGCCGTACCAACGGCGTAGACGTCATCCTTGACATCGACATCCAAGGGGCTCGCCAGCTGAAGGAGCGCTATCAGGGCGGCGTTTATATCTTCATTCTCCCTCCCAGTTATGATGAATTGCGTCGCAGGCTCAACGGCCGCTCTTCCGACAGCGACGAGGTGATCAGCCGGCGCATCGATGCCGCTGCCGGCGAGATCCGGGAATCCCGCTGGTATGATTACATCATAGTCAACGATCAGTTTCCAAGGGCAGTCGAGGAGCTCAAGTCGATAGTCATTGCCGAGCGGTGCCGGACGTTTCGCGTTCTGGAGGCGGTGACGGAACTGTTTGATATCGGCACCGCCGATTGAAGGTTTCTCCCTGCAGGATCAATAATGCTGACCGGCAGCCGTTCCCTCGGCTCTAGGTCTCCGAATCAGGAAAGGAGTTGTTTCATGGCACGCGTTACGGTCGAGGATTGCCTCGAGAAAGTGGATAACCGGTTTCTGCTGGTGATGTTGGCATCGAAGCGGGTAAAGCAGCTTTACAAGGGGTCTTCCCCCCTCATCGATAACAGGGGGGGGAACAAGAATGTCGTCCTGGCGCTGCGCGAGATTGCGGCAGGAAAAGCCCAGTACGAACTGACCTCACGCAAAGGCCGCTGATCCATCTCTCCACGAGGGCAGAAGCACCAAGCTTCCGCCCTTTTTTTGTCTTTTTTCCCCTATGATCAGGCTCAACGATATTCTCGACAAGGTGGCGTCGTATAATCCCCAGGCCGACCTGGATCTGGTGCGCAAGGCGTATGTTTACTGCGCGAAGGTGCATCAGGGGCAGACCCGGCTTTCGGGCGAGCCGTATCTTGTCCATCCGATGGAGGTGGCGGGGATCCTGGCGGATCTGCGGCTGGACGCTCCCACGGTCGTGACCGGTTTTTTGCACGATACCATCGAAGATACCCTGACCACCCATGAAGAGCTTGAGCAGATGTTCGGGGCCGAGGTGGCAAACCTCGTCGACGGCGTGACAAAAATCAGCAAGATCCACTTCAAGACCAAGGAGGAGAGTCAGGCGGAGAACTTTCGCAAGATGCTCCTCGCCATGGCGAACGACATCCGGGTTATCCTCGTCAAGCTTGCCGACCGTCTCCATAACATGCGGACGTTGCAGTACCAGCCCGAACCCAAGCAGCGCTCGATTTCGCGTGAAACCCTCGACATCTACGCTCCCCTTGCCAATCGTCTCGGTATCTCCTGGATCAAGAGCGAGCTGGAGGACCTTTCCTTCCGGTACCTGGAATCCCAGATCTACTACGACCTTGCCTCCAAGGTTGCCAAGAAGAAAAAGGAGCGGGAAAGCTACGTCGAGGAAGTCCGCTCCATAATCGTCTCCAAGCTCGCCGAGCACGAGCTGAGGGGGGAGGTCTACGGGCGGAGCAAGCATCTCTACTCCATCTGGAAGAAGATGCAGAACCGCAACGTCGACATCGATCAGATCTATGATCTGATCGCCATTCGCGTCATGATCAACGACATCCGCGAGTGCTACGAGGTCCTCGGGATCATCCACTCCACCTGGAAGCCGATTCCGGGGCGTTTCAAGGATTACATCGCCATGCCGAAGGGAAACATGTACCAGTCCCTTCATACGACGGTCATCGGCCCCCATGGCGAGCGGATGGAGGTGCAGATCCGCACCGCCGATATGCATCGGGTGGCGGAGGCGGGGATTGCGGCCCACTGGAAGTACAAGGAGGGGAAGGGGTACGACGAGAAGGAGGTCAAGCGCTTTGCCTGGCTACGCCAGCTCCTCGAGTGGCAGCAGGAACTGCAGGATTCCCACGAGTTCATGAACACCGTCAAGGTGGAGCTCTTCCCCGAGGAGGTTTACGTCTTCACCCCGAGAGGGGACGTGAAGAGTTTTCCCAAGGGCTCCACCCCCATCGATTTTGCCTACACCATTCACACCGATATCGGGCACCGCTGCGTTGGCGCCAAGGTGAACGGCAAGCTCGTGCCGCTCAAATACGAACTGAAAAACGGCGACATCGTTGAAGTCATCACCTCTCCCCACCACACGCCGAGCAAGGACTGGCTGAAGATCGTCCGGAGCTCGCGGGCGCGGAACAAGATCCGCGTCTGGATCAAGACCGAGGAGCGGCTCCGGAGTATCACCCTCGGTCGCGAGATCCTGGAAAAGGAGTTCAGGCGCTACTCCCTCAATCTGGCAAAGCTGCAGAAGTCAGGGGAACTGAAACGGGTGGCCTCCGAATTCGGCCTGATTACCGACGACGATATCCTGGCCGCCGTGGGGTACGGAAAGCTTTCCCACGCCCAGGTGCTCGGCAGGCTCATTCCGGAGGAACGGCTTGCGGAACGGCAGGAGCAGAAGGAGTCCAGGCTCGGCAAGGTGCTCGGCAAGCTTACCGGGAAGTCGACGAGTGCCATCCAGATCGGCGGCGTCGAGGATGTGCTGGTGAGATTCGGCAAGTGCTGCAATCCAGTCCCCGGGGACGACGTTGTCGGGTTCATTACCCGGGGGCGTGGCGTGACCGTTCACACGGCCGATTGCCCCGTCGCCCTGGAGAACGATCCCGAACGGCGGATCGCGGTCGCCTGGAACCGGGACCGCAAGGCGGCTCTGCCGGTGAAGATCAAGGTCGCCTGTCATGACCAGAAAGGTATCCTGGCGAACATCACCCTTGCGATTACCAACTGCGAGGCCAATATCTCCAGCGCGTCCATCCAGAGCACCGTCGACAAGCGTGGGGTTAACATCTTCGAAGTCGACGTCACCGACATCGATCACCTCAGCCGCGTGATGAACAACATCATGAAGGTGAAGGGGGTGATCAAGGTGGAGCGGATGAAGAGCTAGTGAAAAACAAGGGTGAGGCGAAAGGAGTGATGGGATGAAAGAAATCGTTGCAACCGACAAGGCTCCAAAGGCGATCGGACCTTATTCTCAGGCGGTGAGGGCCGGAGGTTTTCTCTTTCTGTCGGGGCAGATTCCGCTCGTTCCCGGGACCGGCGAACTGGTGGAGGGTGATATCAGGGCGCAGACCGGCCAGGTGATGGCGAACATCGGCGCGGTCCTGGCCGAGGCGGGCCTCGGATTCGGGGAGATCATAAAGACTACGATCTTCCTGACCGACCTCGGCAATTTTGCCACGGTCAACGAGGTCTACGGCGGTTATTTTGCTGCCAATCCCCCGGCACGTTCCACCGTCGAGGTGAAAGGCCTGCCCCGCGGTGCCATGGTGGAGATCGAGGTTGTCGCAGCCGTTTGATCTGTGTTCGGGTTGGCGGGTGCGAACGAAAAAAGCCGCAGGACACCAGCGTGTCGCGGCTTTGATTCTTGGGCTCGGAGATTCCGGGCTGTTAAAGGGCTTTGGTTACGTGGCCGGAACGGATACAGCGGGTGCAGACTTTAATGGTCTGGACGCTCCCGTTTCTGATGGCCTTAACTTTCTGAAGGTTCGGGTACCAGACAGTGCGGGTTTTGTTGTTGGCGTGGCTGACGTTGTTACCGAAACTGGGACCTTTGCCGCAGATTTCACATTTCCTGGACATGGTTCTACTCCCTCCTATGGTGTCTGAAGCTCTTTTTTATATCAAACTGTGACGTTGGTTGCAAGTGAAATGTTTCGATAAGGTGGTGCAATGGCGGTATTTTTCCGGGGTCTCGTCTCGCTTTTCCTGGTTTTTTCCGTGGTGATGGCGGTTCTTTTCGTGGACTTCGTCTACAAAAGTTTTTCGCTCCACCCCCGCGACTTTCGCGCCGATGCGGTAGTGGTGCTCGCAGGAGGACGGGGGAGGGTGGAGGAAGGGGTCAGGCTCTTTCGTGAAAAACGGGGAGCATTTCTCTTTCTCGTTGGTGTCGATCCCCTGGTGCAGAAGCAGGATCTGTTCCGCGACCGGGAGGGAGAGAATCTCGCGGGGCACGTGTACCTGGAGAAGGCCTCGCGCAATACCCTGGAAAACGCGATCTACGGACGTGAGCTCATCATGCAGAAGAATATCCGTTCCCTCCACCTCATAACTTCACGCTATCACATGAAGCGGGCGACCCTGATCTTTCGGCACCTGCTGCCGAAGGATGTTGCCATTTACCCCTATCCGGTCGACAGCAAGAACCTTAGGGAACAATGGTGGAGCCACGGCGGGAGCTTTCGGCTCCTGTTCGGAGAGTTCTACAAATACTGTCTCTTTCGCTTCTTCTTTCTCTTCGATTCGGGGGAGATGCGGCCCGGCGCCTCGCCTCTGTAACAGGGAGGGATTTGCGCTGCCGAATGCGAAAGGGCAACCTGCTGTGGTTGCCCTTTCGTCGTTTCTATTCGTCCTTTTCCTCGATCCGCGGGAAGAGCGCTTCGGCTTTGGCGATATGTGTTCCCGCCACAAGCCCCCCCCATCGCAGGTCCTCGCCTCGGGGAGGGGCGCTCCAGCCGAGGTAGCCGAGCGCCTTTGCCGCCGTGCGGGGCATGAAGGCCGTCAGGAGAATGTGGACGATGCGCTGGACCTCCAGGAGCGTGTACATGATTGTGCCGAGACGTTCTCTCTGGGCCGGGTCCTTGGCGAGGGTCCAGGGGGCCGTCTCATCGATATACTTGTTGCCGGCCGAGATTACCTCCCAGATGGCCTGAAGCCCTTTGCTGAAAGCGAGTTCGTCGAGACAGGCATCGAGCTGCGCGACCATCGTTTCGGTCTTTCCCCTGAACGCGGCGTCGAGCTCTGCAAGGGGGCCCGGCTGGGGGAGAACGCCGTCGAAATACTTGTTCACCATGGCGGTGGAGCGGTTGAGGAGGTTACCAAGATCGTTGGCCAGGTCGGAGTTGATCCGATGGACGAGGGCCGTGTGGGAAAAGTCGCCGTCGAGCCCGAAGGGAACCTCGCGCAGGAGGAAATAACGGACGGCGTCTATCCCGTACTTGTCGACGAGCATGTTCGGCTCCACAACGTTCTGGAGGCTCTTGCTCATCTTCTGTCCCTCGACGGTCCACCACCCGTGGGCAAAGACCTTCTTTGGCAACGGCAGCCCGGCGGCCATGAGGAAGGTGGGCCAGTAGACGGCGTGGAAGCGGAGAATGTCCTTGCCGATAAGGTGGACATCCACCGGCCAGTATCTGGTGAAATCCCCCCCCTGCTCCGGGTAGCCGAGGGCGGTGATGTAATTGGTGAGGGCGTCGAACCAGACGTAGATCACGTGCCGCTCGTTGTCCGGCACCGGGATCCCCCAGTTGAAGGAGGTGCGGGAGATGGAGAGGTCGCGTAGCCCCTCCTTGACGAAGGCGATGATCTCGTTGCGCCGGCTCTTCGGCTGGATGAAGTCGGGATTGGCCTCGATGTGGGCCAGGAGCCGATCCTGGTACTTGCTCATCCGGAAGAAGTACGATTCTTCCTTGAGCTTCTCGACGGGGCGGTTGCAGTCGGGGCAGTTGCCGTCGATGAGCTGGGTCTCGGTCCAGAAGGTCTCGCAGGGGGTGCAATACCAGTCTTCGTACTCCCCCAGGTAGATGTCTCCCTGCGCCAGGATCTGGCGGAAGATGTGGGTGACCCCCTTCTTGTGCCGTTCCTGGGTGGTCCGGATGAAGTCGGTGGGGGCGACGTCGAGCTTGTCCCAGAGCGCCTGGAAGCGTTTCACCACCCGGTCGGCAAGTTCCAGCGGGGTTTCGCCGGCGGCGTTGGCCGCCTTCTCCACCTTCTGTCCGTGCTCGTCGGTGCCGGTCAGGAAGAAGACCTCGTATCCCTTGAGCCGCTTGTAGCGGGCGAGCACGTCCGCGGCAAGGGTCGTGTAGGCATGGCCGATGTGGGGTACGTCATTTACGTAGTAGATCGGTGTCGTGACATAGAAGGTCCGGCTCATTTCTTCTCCTTTTTCTCTCGATCCTTGCCCCGGCCGCTGCGACGCTCCCGTCCCTGGCCCTCGGGACGCTGCTGTTCCCGCTGTCCCTTTTCCCTCGGCTCCCGGTCGGTCCCCGCTTTCTGCTCCCGCTCCTTCGGCCCTTCCTTGCGGGGCTGTTTGGGGCGGTCGGAAATGTTTTCCGGCCTGATGTCGTCACCCTTGATTTCCACTTCGCGGTCGTCATCGGTCCGGACGGTCACGGATCCTTCGAGGACATTCATCTTGACCACTTCGCCTTCGACGCCGCCGCATTTGACCAGTTTACCGCACTTGGGGAGGCATTTCTTGAGGGAGCAGTAGGTTTCGTACTCGTAGCCGAGGCAGCAGAGAAGCCGGCCGCACTGGCCGGAGATCTTGGTGGGGTTCAGGGCCAGGTTCTGTTCCTTGGCCATCTTGACCGATACCGGCTCGAAGTCCCGCAGAAACGACGAACAGCAGAGCTCGCGGCCGCAGATGCCGATGCCGCCGATCATCTTCGCCTCGTCGCGAACTCCGATCTGGCGCATCTCGATCCTGGTGTGGAACTGGTGGGCCAGGTCCTTCACGAGCTCCCTGAAGTCGACCCGGCCGTCGGCGGTGAAGTAGAAGATCGCCTTGCTGCCGTCGAAGAGATACTCCACCCTGACGAGCTTCATATCCATCCCCCGCTCCTTGATCTTGCGGAGGCAGAAGTCGAAGGCGTCCTTCTCGCGGGCGGCGTTACGGGCCGCCGACTCCACGTCGGATGCCTCGGCGAGGCGGATGATGTTCTTGAGCCCTTCGGGAAGCTGACTCTCCTCGTATTCGCGCGGCGGCGTGACGACGGTGGCGATGCTCCGGCCCCGCTCGGTTTCCACGATGACCCGGTCACCCGGCTTGAGTTCGAACGAACCGGCGCCGAAGTCGTAGAGCTTGCCGGCGGTGTGGAACTGTACTTTGACGATTGTTGCCAATTCTATATCCTCCCGGGGGATCCCCGTTGTATGTCGTTACCGGGCAAGGCGCATGAGTAGCACATCCAGCGTGAGCCGCGGATTGGCATTGCGGCCCAGTGCCTGACGGGCCTCCATGATCCGTGCGATCCGCTCCCCGCTCTGTTCAAGCGTGGTACGGACGGCCTCCTGTTCGAGGAGCGGCAGCAGATCGCGATTTACCACCCCCGTGCCTCCTCCCCCTTGGATGAGCATGACGTCCCGCAGGAGCGAGGTGAGCTCATCGAGGGTTCCGACCGCCGTTTCCCGGTCGGCGGAAAGCTCCTCTGCGGCCTCGAAGAGGGGGGTGATACTGGCTAGGGAAAGGGTGGCAAGCCGTTTCAGCAGTTCGCCGCGGCCGGCGGTATCGCCTTGCTCTCCTAGCTCCAGTGCCCGCCCGAGACTTCCTCCGGCGAGCGAAGCGGCCAATCGGGCCGCGGCAGGGGCGGTCCCCCGACGCAGGAGCTCGTCCTCGATGGTCCGTTCGGGAAGCTCCCCGAACCGCAGGAGCTGGCAGCGTGAACGGACGGTCGGCAATATGCCGGCAAGGCGTGAGGTGAGAAGAATCATCAGGGCGTTGCCCGGGGGCTCCTCCAGGGTCTTGAGAAGCGCGTTGGCGGCGGCCGGATTGAGCCGGTCCGCCTCTTCGATGACGCACGCCTTCAAGGGGGCCTCGACGGGGCGCAGCACGAGCTCCCGCTGGAGATCCCGAATCTGGTCGATCTTGATGAAGGCGCCGTCAGGTCCCACGGAGTGGAGATCGGGATGCTGACCCGAGGCCATCTTCCGGCAGGAGGGGCAGCTTCCACACCCTTCGCCGTGACTGCAGAAAGCCGCTGCGACGAGGGCGAGGGCTGTGGTCCTCTTGCCGCACCCCTCGATACCCTCGAAGAGGTAGGCGTGGGCCAGCTTGCCGGTGCGAAGCGCCCGCCGCAGGACGTCGACAGCGGTATCCTGGCCGAGGATGCGGGAGAAGGACATCGTCATCTCTGCGGAAGGCGCCGGGTTAGCAGCTTCCGGATCGCGGCACCGGTCTCCTCGATGCCGCGGCTACCGTCCACCACCACGAACCGGGTCGGTGCGGCGGCGGCAAGCGCCAGAAAACCGTCGCGGATCCGTTCGTGGAAGAGGCGCGATTCCTGTTCGAACCGTTCCTCCCGCGCGGCGGTGGTGCCGTTGATCCGTGCCATGGCCCGGGAGAGCCCCAGCTCGACAGGGCAGTCGAGGATTACGGTAAGGTCCGGTTGCACATCTCCGGCGGCAAGGGTGTTCAGGTGGCCGATAAGCTCCCGGTCCAGCCCTCGCCCATACCCCTGGTAGGTGAGGGTCGAATCGGTGAACCGGTCGCAGAGGACCACCTTGCCTGCAACCAGGGCCGGCGCTATGACTTCGGCGACATGCTGGGCACGGGCCGCTGCGTAGAGCAGTAGCTCGGCGAGGGGGACCATGGAGCTGTTGCGCGCGTCGAGAAGAATCGCCCTGATTGCGTCGGCAATGGGGCATCCCCCCGGTTCGCGCGTCACGACCACCTCGTACCCCTCGGCGGAGAGCCACTCTGCGGCGCGCCGGATCTGGGTCGTTTTGCCGCATCCCTCGATCCCTTCGAATGTGATGAAAAAGCCCATGCCGGCGGCGCCATCCTTTGGTTTTGTAAAAGGTGAATTATAGGGAAGAGGGGGGGACAAATCAAGGCAAAAATCCCCGTGTGACGGCATATCTATTGATAAAGACGACAGATTCAGGTTATAGTGTTTTACTGCTATGAGTGAACCGTCAAACCAGACAGCCGATGCGGGGACGGGCGGCGATCCGGCCGACCTGGAACGGCGCATCGGCTATACATTTTCGAACGGCGCCCTTCTCGTCGAGGCGCTGACCCACCGCTCCTATCTGAACGAGACACGGGAACCAGGGGTGAAGGACAACGAACGCCTCGAGTTCTTCGGCGATGCCGTTCTCGGTTTTCTTGTCGGCCAGCTCCTGCTGGAGCGCTTCCCCGAAAGCCGCGAGGGGGGGCTGGCGCGGATGAAGGCCTCGCTGGTCGGCGAGGATACGTTGGCGGAGCTGGCGCGGGAGCTGGGGCTCGGCGAGTATCTTCGGCTCGGGCGTGGCGAGGAGCGAAGCGGAGGGCGGCAGCGCAAGTCCCTCCTCGCAGACGCCTACGAAGCGTTGTTGGCCGCAGTCTACCTGGACGGGGGCGCGGAGCACGCCGGCCGCATGGTGGAAGACGCTTTCGGGCCGCTTCTTTCCGGGGTGGCGAACGGGACGTCGGGCCGGGATCACAAGACCGAATTCCAGGAGAGGGTCCAGGCGCTCTGCGGCGCTCCCCCCACGTACAGGCTGCTGGCGGTAAGTGGCCCCCCCCACGACCAGCGCTTCACGGTGGCCGCATTCGTCGGGGAAGAGAAGGTGGGCGAGGGGTGCGGTCGCAGCAAGAAAGAGGCCGAGCAGGCGGCCGCCCGTGAAGGGCTTGACCGGCTGGCCCCCTCCGATCGCGCCGGGAAGCAATGAAACCGCTCATCGTCCCCTTTTTCATCTCGCACCAGGGATGTCCCCGGCACTGCGTGTTCTGCAACCAGCGAACGATCAGCGGTCAGGGGGGAGATCTTCCGGGAAGCGAGGAGATGCGCGCCGCCATCGCCGCCGCTGCCTCCGGCAAGGGACGGCGGGTGGAGGTTGCCTTTTATGGCGGGACGTTCACCAGCCTTCCACTCTCCGACCAGCGGCGACTGCTGGAACCGTTGCAGCCGATGCTTGCCTCGGGAGAAATCACCGGCGTGCGCCTCTCCACCCGTCCTGACGCGGTCGACGGCGAAACGGCCCGGTTCCTCCGCGCGCACCGAGTGACGACCGTCGAGTTGGGTGTGCAGTCGATGGACGACCGGGTCCTGACCGCCGCCGGCCGCGGACATGGCGCCGCCGCCACGGAGCGGGCGTTCGCTTTCCTGAAGGGGGCGGGAATCGCGGTCGGCGCGCAACTGATGCCCGGGCTTCCCGGCGATACGGCGGAGACGTCTCTGGAGTCGCTGCAGCGGGTCCTGGTCCTCGGGCCGGCGTTTCTCCGCATCTACCCGACGGTGGTGGTGGCAGGGACGGAGCTGGCGGAGCTCTGGCGCCGGGGGAGCTACTCCCCGATGGAACTCGATCGGGCGGTATCCCTCTGCGCCCTAATGCTTCGCGTCGCCACCGGGGCCGGCGTGCCGGTGATCCGGATCGGGCTCCAGGCGACGGCGGAGCTGGAGGCGCCGGGGACGGTCCTGGCCGGACCCTGGCATCCCGCATTTCGCCAACTCGTCGAAGGTGAGCTGTGGCGGGAGCTTCTCTTTAGTCTGACCGTCGATATCCCGGAGGGTAGTGAGGTGAAACTGGCCTGCGCCCCGGCCCGGATCTCCGACGTGGTGGGCCAGCGGCGGCGGAACCTGGAGAGGCTTGCCACGGAGCGCGGCTTGACGGTTGCCAGGGTTGTCGCTGACCCGCAATGTTCGCCCTTCGAGCTCAAAATCTCATATTCCGGCGGTACCGTTGCCGGAAGCCTGTTTCCCTGATTTGCACCATCGCATCCGCTCCAAGGAGTATCCATTGCCCGACACGCAGTTTCGTTCCGGATTCGTCTCGATCATCGGCCGCCCCAATGTCGGCAAGTCGACCCTGCTGAACCGCATTCTCGGCGAAAAGATCGTCATCACCTCGGACAAGCCCCAGACCACTCGCAACCGCATCCAGGGGATCCATAACCTTCCCGGCGCCCAGATTGTCTTCATCGACACGCCGGGAATCCACCGGGCCACGTCGCGCCTCAACAAGTACATGGTGGACGTCGCCCTTTCGTCCATCAAGGAGGTCGACCTGATCCTTTTTCTGGCCGAGGCCCACCGGGCCCCAGGCGAGCAGGAGCGGGAGATCGTCGGTTTGCTCGGCGGGGTGACGGTGCCGGTGTTCCTGGTCCTCAACAAGGCGGATCTTGCCTCGCAGGAGGATGTCTTCAAAAGGATCGACAGCTACCGGAAACTCTTTCCGTTCCGTGAGATCGTGCCGGTCTCCGCCGAGACCGGTTTCGGGGTGGAGGGGCTTGTGGAGCTGGTCAAAGGCCACCTTCCGGAGGGGCCGGTCTATTTCCCCGACGACATCCTGACCGACCTGCCGGAGCGCTTCATCGTGGCGGAGATCATCCGCGAGAAGGTCTTTCGCCTGACCCGCGACGAGATCCCTTACGCCACCGCCGTGGAGGTCGACAGCTTCAAGGAGCGCCCCGACGGGAGCCTCGTCTCCATTGCCGCCACCATCACGGTGGAGCGCGACTCCCAGAAGGGGATCGTCATCGGCAGGAAGGGGACGATGCTCCGGCGGATCGGCACCGAGGCGCGGCTCGAAATCGAGCGGCTCCTCGCCGCCAAGGTCTTTCTCGAGCTTTTCGTGCGGGTCAGGAAGGACTGGAGCGAAAACCCGGCCATGCTCAGGGACCTCGGCTACGAGTGAGGGCGAGATTCCTTCCCCTAAACTGCATTAATTACCATGGAGACCATATGATACCGATAGTTGCCATCGTCGGCCGACCCAACGTGGGAAAGTCGACCCTCTTCAACCGGCTCGTGGGGCGGCGCAAGGCGATCGTCGACGACACGCCCGGCGTCACCCGGGACCGTAACTACGAGACCGTCAACCGCTTTGAGGTGCCGTTCATCCTGATCGATACCGGCGGCTTCGAGCCGGAGAGCGAGGACCGGCTCCTGCAGCAGATGCGGGAACAGTCCCAGCTCGCCATCGAGGAAGCGGACGTGATCCTGTTTCTCATGGACGGACGGGCGGGGCTCACCCCCTCCGATGCCGAGGTGGTGGAGATGCTGCGCCGCGTCGACAAGCCGGTCTTCTACGTGGTCAACAAGGTGGACGGCGAAAAGCTGGAGAACGAGGCGGCCGAGTTCTACACCCTCGGCGTTGGGAACATTCACACCATCTCGGCCGAGCATAACCGCGGGGTCGGCGACCTGATGGACGAAGTGGTGGCGGCCCTCCCCCGGAAGAAGGGCGCCGCGGTGGACGAGGATGTGACGAAGATCGCCGTGGTGGGGCGCCCGAACGTCGGCAAGTCGTCCCTGGTGAACCGGCTCCTCGGCTTCGAGCGAGTAGTGGCAAACCCCACCCCCGGCACGACCCGCGATTCGGTCGACACACTCTTCACCTGCAACACGAAGCGCTACCTTCTGATCGACACCGCGGGGATCAGGCGCAAGGGAAAGACCACCCAGAAGCTGGAGAAGTATAGCGTCGTCGATTCGCTCCGAAGCATCGAGCGGGCGGACGTGGTGCTGATCGTCATCAACGCCGAGGAGGGGGTGACAGAGCAGGACGAGCGGATCGCCGGCTATGCCTACGAGGCGGGACGGGCCTGCATCTTCGTGGTCAACAAGTGGGACACCCTGGTGAAGGATAACTCAACGCTCGGCAAATTCGTCGATCAGATCAGGACCGAATTCAAGTATCTGCCATTCGTGCCGATAGTATTCGTGTCGGCCAAGACCGGGCAACGGATCAACAAGGTGATGGAAGAGGTGGAGACGGTGATGGCCCAGTACACGAAGCGGGTTTCCACCGCCGATCTCAACCGGGCGTTCTCGGAGGCGGTGGAGAAGCACCACGCGCCGCTTTTCCAGGGGAAACGGGTGAAGTTCTACTATGCGACCCAGGTGGGGACGAAGCCTCCCTCCTTCGTGATCTTCACCAACCGTCCCGAGGGGATTCATTTCTCCTATGAGCGGTATCTTATGAACAAGTTGCGGGAGGCGTTCGATTTCACCGGTTCTCCGCTTCGTCTCATGTTCCGCGGCCGGGAGCGCAAGGGGTCGTAAAGGCTGTAAAACACTTTACTTGCAAGGGTTGATGATTTATGATGGGCGCCGTTTCATCCATTGATTTTCCGTCTTTTCACAACGGTATCGGATGAGTCTTGTCGGCAACCTCGAAGACCTCGGACTGGGGGAGATCCTCCAGATCGTCAGCCTCGCGCGCAAGTCGGGAATCCTGCGGATCCGGAGCAGGGGCCGGGAAGGAACGATCCTCTTTCGGCTGGGACAGGTCATCCACGCAACGTCGACCACCCGCCACGAGAGTATCGGCGAGGTCCTGATCCGCCGGGGAGCCATCGATCCGGCGAAGCTCCGAAGTGCGCTTTCCCTGCAGGAGCGCGAGGGGTTTCGCGATCGCCTCGGGACGATCCTCGTGCAGTATTTCGATGTGTCCGCCGCCGTCATCGACGAGGTGGTCCGGGAACTGATCGAGGATGTGGTCTACGCCCTCTTCGGCTGGGTTGAGGGAACCTTCGAATTCGAGCTGCGGGATATGGCGGAGGCGCTTGATGCCGCGCTGATGGACCCGATGCAGTTCATGCTCGAGCAGGGCTTGAGTCCCCAGTACCTGCTCACGGAGAGGTCCCGGCTGGTCGGCGGGAAGAGGGGTGCCGGGGGGCGGGTTGAAGGGCCTGCTCCGCCGGGCGAGCTGGTCAATCTCGGCGATCTGCTCCGCCGGGAACTGGGGGACGATACGGCTGCCTCCGCCGGTCGACCGGAGACGGGGAGCGGGATGGCCCTCCTCCACAGCATGCTCAGGGAGCTCAACGACCCGGCCCTTGCAGGCGGGATCACCCTCCTCGTCCTGCGCTATGCTGCCGAATTCGTGGACCGGGCAGTGATATTCCAGGTTAGGGGTGACGAGCTCGTCGGCCTCGGCCAATTCGGGATCAGCGACCGGCAGGGTCCTGCGGATGCCCTGATCAGGAATCTGCGGATTCCCCGCAACGAGCCCTCGCTCTTCAGCGGGGTCATGGAAGCGGGACATCCGGCAGTCCTCAGGCCGGAACCGGCCGGGTTGAACAGCTTCCTTTTCGAGCGGCTCGGCGACGGGATTCCGGACGAGGTGTTCGTCGGGCCGATCGTCAGCGGGGGAAATGTGGTGGCGCTTCTGTACGGGGACAATCTGCCGGGACGCAAATCGATCGGCGGCACCGAGCCGCTGGAGATATTCCTGTCCCAGGCCGGCGTTGCCATGGAAAAGGCGCTTCTGGAACGAAAACTCAAGGAAAACAGCCGGGGGAGAGCGTGAAGAAGATCCTTATTGCCGAAGATTCATCCACCATGCGATCGCTTCTGGCCACCACTATCGAATCCCTCGGCGGATACCAGATCGTGGAGGCTGCCAGCGGCTTCGAGGCACTGCGTCTCCTGCCGCGGGAGCCGGTGGACCTGATCATCACCGACATCAACATGCCCGACATCAACGGGTTGGAACTGGTGAGCTTCGTCCGCTCCAGCGACAACTACCGTCACATTCCGCTCTTCATCATCTCCACCGAGGGGAGCGAGCGGGACCGGGAAAAGGGACTCACCCTCGGAGCTAACGAGTATCTCGTCAAGCCTTTCGATCCCGCCCGGCTACAGGAGCTGATCGTGAAGTACACCGCCTGACAATGGGCGGTTTCCCACATTCCAGCGTGCAGAGTGTCCCATGACCAATTCACACGATGAGTCCGGCAGAGCTGTTGAAGACTTTCTGGCCGAAGCCGAAGAGATTGTCGAGAGGCTCAATACCGATCTGGTCACGTTGAGTGACTGTGCGGATAGCGGAGAGTGCGACCCTGATCTCCTCAACGCCATCTTCCGCGGCTCCCACTCCCTCAAGGGGCTTGCCGGGATGTTCGGTTTCGCCGACATCCAGCTGCTCTCCCACAACCTGGAAAACCTCCTCGATTCGCTCCGCCTCGGCAAGGTGACGCTCTCTCCCGAGGTGATGACCGTCCTGTTCGACGCCATGGAGCTCCTCAGCACTGTGGTGCGGGGGCTGGGGGGCGGAGAGGACTGTTCGGCCGCCATTGCCGAGGCGGTCGCCCGTCTCAATGCCTGTGCCTCGGCCGAGCCGGCCGGGGGGGAATCTCCCCTGCAGAAGCTTGGGATTCCCGAGCGGATCCTCAATTCCCTCACCGAGTACGAAGAGCACCGCCTCCTCGAGAACGTCAGGAAGGGACGGACGATCTATTCCCTCCATGCGTCGTTCAGCCTCATGTCTTTCGACCAGGACCTGGGGGAGATTACCGAAGCCCTCAAGGGTGCGGGAGAGGTGGTGAGTACCCTGCCCAGCGCCAGTGCCACTCCCGAGTCGATGATCGACTTCGAGATCCTCTACGGGACTGAGCTCGACCGCGATGCCGTCGCCGCTCTCGTCGACCGCGAAAATGTCGATATCGCCACGTTCGGTGCTGCCCCGGCCCCCGCGACCCCTTCGCCGGCAGCCGCCGTCTCCATTTCTCCCGCTTCTCCCCCCCCCGCGCCGGCGGTCGTTCCCGCACCCGGCGGCGAGGAGATGACTGCCAAGAGCATGAGCCGCACGGTGCGGGTTGACATCGGCAAGCTCGATGAACTGATGAACATCGTCGGAGAGCTGGTCCTTTCCCACTCCACCATCTCGGCGCTGGGGACACGGATGCGTCTTGAGGGGTTTTCGTCCCTCGCCATCGAGCTCGGCAAGGCGGCCAAGGGGCTGGAACGGAAGCTGACCGAGCTCCAGAAAGGGGTCATGGAGATCAGGATGATTCCGGTGGGGCAGCTCTTCGAGAAGCTTACCCGGATCGTCCGCAAGGTTTCCCGGGAGCAGGGGAAAAAGATCGATCTCAAGCTGTTCGGGGCCGATACGGAACTCGACAAGCTGATCATCGAGGATATCTCGGATCCGATGGTTCACATCATCCGCAACGCCATCGACCACGGACTGGAACCACCCGACGAGCGTGTCGCCGCCGGCAAGCCGGAGCGGGGAACCATCCGGCTTTCCTCCTACCAGAAGGGGAACCATGTCGTCATCGAGGTGGCCGAGGACGGACGCGGCATCAATATCGAGAAGGTGAAGAGGAAGGCCCTGGAGAAGGGGCTCATCAAGACCCTGGAAGGGGTTGCCGACAGGGATGCCCTCGACTTCATCTTCCTCCCCGGCTTCTCCACCACCGACAAGGTGAGCGAGCTCTCGGGGCGTGGCGTCGGCATGGACGTGGTAAAGAACAACATTGCCGCCGTGTCGGGAATGGTCGATATCGAAAGCGAATTCGGCCGGGGGACGCGGGTCATCATCACCCTCCCTATCACCCTGGCGATCATCAAGGCGCTTCTCGTCACCACGGCGGGACGCAGTTACGCCATACCGATAACCTCGGTGCTGGAGACGATCATCGCTTCCGACGCGGACATCGACACCGTGGAGCGCAAGGAGGTCTACCAGCTCCGGCAGACGACCCTGCCGCTGGTCCGGCTGGAGCGTTTCTTCGGCATTGCGCGCCAGGCGCCACCTTCCGGTGAATTTTACATAGTCGTGGTGGGGGTTGCCGAAAAGCGTCTCGGCATCATCGTGGACGACCTGACGGGGCAGCAGGACATCGTCATCAAGTCCCTTGGCGACATGTTCAAAGGCTATCGGGGGATCTCGGGGGCCGCCGATCTCGGCGACCAGCGCACGATCCTCGTTCTCGACGTGGGGGGGATCATCGGCGAGGCATTCCGGAGCGGAGGGTAGATGTACCGGGAATTTTACGGGCTGAAGGAAAAGCCGTTCTCCAAGACCCCCGACCCGCGCTACCTCTTTCTTTCCAGGGGGCACCGGGAGGCGCTCGCCCGTCTGCAGTACGCGGTGGAGGAACGGGAGCTGGCGCTGCTCACCGGCGACATCGGCTGCGGCAAGACCACCATATCCCGTGCTCTCATGGATGCCATGGGGGAGGAGTGCCGGTTTTGCTTCATCGTCAACCCGCGGCTCACCCCCCCGGAGTTTCTCCGTGTCGTGGCCCGCAGTATCGGGGTGGATAGCCCGGCCGCCGCCAAGGACGAGTTGCTGAAACAGCTCGGCGAGGCGGTACTCGTTCTCCGCGCCGAGGGGCGCTGCCCGGTCATCGTGATCGATGAGGCCCAGCTTATCCCGGACCGGGAGCTGTTCGATGAAATCAGGCTCCTGACCAACTTCCAGCTCGATGATCAGAACCTGATGAGCGTGGTGCTGATGGGACAGCCCGAGCTGCGGCAGATTTTGGCCGATCCGGTCCACGAGCCGCTTCGCCAGCGGATCGCCATGCATTATCACCTCCAGCCCCTGACCCTGGAAGAGACCCTCGAGTATATCGATTTTCGACTCGAGGTGGCGGGGGGGACCCCGGGGCTTTTTTCCCCCGATGCGGTACGCCGGATCTACGACCTGTCGGGGGGGGTTCCGCGCAAGATCAACATCCTCGCCACCAACGCGCTCCTTGTGGGCTTCGGGAGAGATGTTTCCTGGATCGATGCGTCGCTGGTGGAGGAGTTGAGGGACGAGGCAAGCCTGTACTGACGGCAGGGGAGCTCTTGCGTTGTCTGCTCTCCCGGAAACCGCTGCCGGCGCGACTGCATCGTCTTTGTCGCTGAACCATGGTATGATTGCAAAAAGACTTCGTGTTACGGGCTTCGGGGCGAGTGATCATGATGGATATTGCCGAAATACGAAAAAAAGCTCAGAAGGAACGGGAACAGGGGAAAGGTACTCCCCGACCGGCTGGTGCATCGGACATTCGCGAGGAATCGGTTCCGGCGGCGGAGCAGTTCGAGACCGCGGCTGTCCCAGACTACGACGATTTCTTCTCGCCGGCGTCCGGGTCTTTTCCCGTCACAGTGCCGACGCATTTGCCGGTTCCCCGGGATCCCCTGGCCATTATCCTGGAAGGGCGAAAGGCTGCCCTGGTGGAGGAGCTTCTTCCTGCCAGCGCCGATGCAGAGACGGCGCAGGAGGGAGTCGAAGCGCTGGAAATCCTTTGTTTCCGGGTCGCTAATGAAGTCTACGGCATCGACATCATGGAGCTCAGGGAAATCATCAAACCGCGCGAAACCACGGAGGTTCCCCATGCTCCGGCGTTCGTCGCCGGCGTACTCTCCCTGCGCGGCATCATCATCCCGGTCTTCGTTCTTCGGCAGCGGCTCGGCCTCGGCGAGGCCGCCGTCCGGAGCAAGGAGCGGATCATCGTGGTCAAGCGCGGCGACGGTTTCTCCGGTATTCTCGTCGATGAGGTGACCCAGGTGGTGCGGATCGATGCCGGCTCGGTCGAGCACCCCCCCGCCGTGCTTGAGGGCATAGATCGCGACTTTGTCGGCGGGATCGGGCGGCACGAGGGGAAAATCATCATTCTCCTCAATCTCGATAAGGTTCTGGACGCGGCCCTCTGCTGAACGGAGGGGAAAGGTAAATGGCCATGAACAGGAAGAAGATTCTGATCGTCGAGGACGAGGAGAGTCTCCTCAAGTTGGAGAGCATTCTCCTTTCCTCCCGCGGTTATGCCGTCACGGGGGTGCTCAGCGGCATGGCGGCCCTTGAGCAGATCGCCGTCGTCAAGCCGGATCTGGTGATTCTGGACATCATGCTCCCCGAAATGGACGGGTTCGAGGTCTGCCGGCGGATCAAGGCGAATCCTGAAACCAGCCATATCCCGATCATCATGCTGACTGCCAAGAAGAGCAGCCAGGACCAGAAGAAGGGACTAGACGCCGGGGCCGCCGCCTACGTGACCAAGCCGTTCAAGTCTGCCCGCATCATGGAAATAATTCAGGGGCTCATCGCCGGTTGATTCCCGCAACCGTACCGCAAACACCAAAGGGATGACGATGGAAAGTGACATCCAGGAAATTCAGCTCGCGTGCTTCCGCATCGGTGATGCCTCTTTTGCCGCCGACATCATGCGGATCAAGGAGATCATCCGCCCCCAGAAAATGACGCGGCTTCCCAAGGCCCCCCCCTTCGTCGAGGGGGTCATCAACCTGCGCGGCAACGTGATTCCGGTCGTCGATCTGCGCAAGCGTTTCGACCTCCCCGAGCGTGCGGCGCTGGAAGAATCGCGGTTGCTGGTGGTGACGGTGGCGCGGCAGCTGGTGGGGCTCGTGGTGGATGACGTCACCGAGGTCGTCACGGTCCAGGTTCACGACATCAAGCCGCCGCCGCAGGTGGTCGAAGGGGTCGGCGCCGAGTACCTCATCGGGGTCTGCCTGGTGCGCGAGACGCTGATCATGCTCCTCAATCTCGACCGGATTCTCAGCAGTCGTGAGGCATCAGTGCTCGCCGGAATTTCCGGGATGAGCGAGGGGGCTGCGGCGCATTGACGGATGGGGCAGCCTCCCCTACGCCCGGGGTGGCCGCGTTCCTGTGCCCCTTGACCGGTTCCCTCCTGCTTCGTCGTGTCAGGGCATTTTGAACGGGTCCGGTTCTCCCGTCGCCATCACTTGACACCAGGCAGCAATCTCCCCGCAGGTAAGACAAGGAGCTTTTCATTGGACCAACTGCACAGTCTCAACGAACGCCTCCACGCCCCGGATGAGGAGGAACGTCGCCGGGCGGTGATCAGCCTCGCCTCCCGCCCGCTCGCCGACGTGCGGCATCTTCTCTTCGACGCCATGGGAGACCTCAGCTGGCGGGTCCGCAAGGAGGCGGTAAACATCGTTCTCGGCGCGGATCCGGATGAGTCGGCAGTGGAAGGGCTCGTCGGGCTCCTTGCCTCCCCCGACAATGCCGGTCTTCGCAACTCGGCGGTGGAGGCGCTGGAGCGGCTCGGCAGCAGGGCGGTTCCCGCGCTTCTGCGGCGTATCAACGACCAGGACCGGGATGTCCGGAAGTTTGTCATCGACATTCTCGGCAACATCGCTGATCGTTCGTGCATCCCCTCTCTGGTCGGCGCACTTCGCGACCAGGATGCCAATGTCTCCGCCGCGGCTGCCGAGAATCTCGGGAAGATTGGAGATCCCCGCGCCGTTCCCCATCTCGTGGACGCCCTGGCGGTGAACGACGTCTGGTTCCGTTATTCGCTCCTCGGCGCCCTCGCCCGGATCGGCGAGGCGGTCTCCTTTGCGGTGCTTGCCCCCCTTGCCGCGGATGCCCTCCTCAAACGTCCCGTTTTCGAATGCCTGGGGGCGGTGGGGGATGCGGAGGCGGTTCCGCTGTTGGTCGAGGGACTGGCGGAGAAGGTGCGTACCACGCGGGAGGCGGC
The DNA here is from genome assembly GCA_021847245.1 of Deltaproteobacteria bacterium. Lineage (GTDB taxonomy): Bacteria > Desulfobacterota > Desulfuromonadia > Geobacterales > Geobacteraceae > Geobacter. Next base: position 72,626 of record JAJZUC010000004.1, read on the forward strand.
GGCGACGGCCCTTGTTCGGCTGAGGGGACGTTTGCCCGCTCCGGTCGCGACGTCGGAAGTCGATATGCGGCTTGCGGCGCTCAGAGGGTCGGCTTGTGTCGACGGACTGCTGGTTTCGCTGGATACCCCCGACCATGGCGTGTACGAGGCGCTCGTGAGAATTCTCGGCACCATCGGCGATGAACGCGCTGCCGTGGCCCTGCTGCAGGGGTGCCGCGACGAGCGGCTCAGGCGTCTCTGCCTCCAGGGGTTCCGGGTCATGGATGAACGCGGCATGGCCGCGCTGATGGAGTTCTACCCTGTCGCCGACGACGAGGAGCGGGCCTACATCATGCACGTCTGGGGGGAGACCGGGTTCGCGGGCTGTGCGCCCCATCTCTCGGAAGGGATGCACAGCGGGCGGCCGATGCTTCGTCGGGTCTCCGCGCTGGCTGCCGGCAAAATCGGGCTGGTCGCTCTTCTGGAGAATGTGGCGGCGCTGCTTGACGATCACGATCCCGAGGTCCGGGAGGGAGCGGTGTCTGCCCTTGCCCAACTGGCAACCGTCGGGGGAGAGCGCGTCCGGGGAATTGCCCAGACCCTCGCCTCGGCGGAGGCCTCCGAGACGCGGCGCTCCGCGACGCGCCTCTACGCCGCCCTGGCCGACACGGAGCGCCTGGCGCTCCTCGTGAAGGATGAGGATCCCCTCGTGCGGCGCAGCGCGGTATGCGCATTGGCCGGTCTGCACGATCCCGAGTGCCTCGGCAGCCTGGTGATGGCACTCATGGACGAAGACCCCGACGTGCGAATTGCCGCCGTTGCGGGTATCGGGGGACTGGGAGGAAACGAGGCGCCGGAACCTCTGCTGCTGGCCCTGCGCGACGACGACCCGTGGGTGCAGAGCGCAGCTCTCAAGGCCTTGGGAAGATACGGCGGGAGCAAGGTCCTCGATGCCATCGAAGGGCTTCTCCCCGAGGTTGGAGGGGTGGTGCTCATAACCGCCCTGGAGACCCTCGCCGCGATGGAAGGGGAGCGGGCTGCGGTGCTCGTGAAGCAATGTCTCGACAATCCCGATGAAGAAGTGGTCAAGTCTGCCATCGACATCCTCGCCAAAGGGGATGCGGGATGGATCGAGGAGTATCTCGAGCGGCTCCTCGCCCATCCTCACTGGGAGGTGCGGGCGACGTTCGTCCGCGCAATGGTGCAACTTCTCGGCGCAGGGGCGCTGCCGCATCTGGAGCGTGCCCTGGAGTCGGAGAGCGACGAACTGGTTCGCGTGCAGCTTCGCGATCTGATCGGAAGGTTGGTCTGATGTTCGGTTTCGAATCTGAAATCACCATGAACGATGAGGAGTTTCGCCTCATTCGGGACCTCATTTACAGCCACTGCGGCCTCTTCTTCGACACCGATGCCGCCTATCTGCTGGAGAAGCGGCTCGGAAAGCGACTGGAGCTCCACCATCTTTCCGGGTTCCGCGACTACTATCATTTCCTCAAGTACAACAGGAACAAGGATCAGGAACTCGCCGATATCATGGATATTCTCACGACTAACGAGACCTACTTTTTCCGTGAGGCGTTCCAGCTCAAGGCGTTCACCGACGAGATTATTCCCGAAATCCGCGAGGCCAAGCTAAAGAGCGGCGACCGTTCGCTCAGGATCTGGAGTGCCGGCTGCTCCAGCGGCGAGGAGCCTTACACCATCGCCATGCTGCTTCTGGAGATGGGGGGATTTGCCGGCTGGAACGTCGAGATCATCGGTACGGACATCAGCCAGCGGGTAATCCAGCAGGCGCGCAAGGGGCTCTACGGCAAGTCGTCGTTCCGCGTGACCGACGAGACCTATATCCGGCGTTATTTTAATGAGCAGGACGGCATGCACCGGGTGAACGACAAGGTCCGGGAGCTGGTCACCATCAATCACCTGAACCTTCTGGACAGCAACCGGATATCCCTGCTGGGACGGATGGATGTGATCTTCTGCCGCAACGTCATCATCTATTTCGACCAATGCGCCCGGCGCACGGTGATCGAGTCGTTCCACCGCACGCTCCGCGACGGCGGATTCCTGCTTCTGGGACACTCCGAATCGCTCATGAACATCTCCACGGCGTTCACCCTGAGGCACCTCAAGAGTGATATGGTCTACCAGAAACCCCTGTCGCCGGGGGCGGGAGGTCGGCCATGAAGAAGATCAGGATCGTGGTCATTGACGATTCGGCCTTCAACCGCCGGGCCATCACCAGGATGCTGGAGGATATGCCCGAGGTGGAAGTCGTCGGATACGCGGCCGATGGCGAGGAGGGGGTCCGGAAGGTCATCGATCTCAAGCCCGATCTGGTCACCCTCGACCTCGAAATGCCGAAAATGGACGGTTTTACGCTGCTGCGGATCATCATGGGGTACAGGCCGACGCCGGTAATCGTGATCAGCGCCAACAGCGACGACGAAAAAGTCTTCAAGGCCCTTGAATTCGGAGCGATCGATTTCGTTGCCAAGCCGACCAGCGCCATTTCCGAAGAACTGCTGAAAATCACCGAGGATCTCCAGCATAAGGTCCGCAGCGCCCTTCACCTGAACATGGCCGGAATCATCAGGAGGGAGCGGTCGCCGGCTCCGGAACCGGCGCCTCAGCCCCTCAAGAAGACCGGGCTCCCATCCGAGCCGGCAGGCTGCGGGCGGTTCGACGTCGTGGCCATTGGGGCTTCAACGGGGGGGCCGCCGGCACTGCAGTCGCTGCTCACTTCCTTCCAGGAGCCGCCCCCCTTTGCCGTGGTCGTCTCCCAGCATATGCCCGCGGGGTTTACGCGTACCTTTGCCGAGCGGCTCAACCGTCTGTCGGTTCTCGAGATCAAGGAGGCTGCCGACGGTGATCTGGTTCGGCCTGGCCGGGTGCTCATCGCTCCTGGGGGGTGGAACCTGACCTTCGTGAGGAAGGATGACGCCGTAGTGGTGCGCATCGTGAAACCGGCCAGGAACGATCGCTATATCCCATCGGTCGACGTCATGCTCTGTTCCTGTGCGGCGGTCTTCGGGACGAGGGTCCTCGGCATCATCCTCACCGGTATGGGGAACGATGGCAGCAAGGGGGTGCGGGCGGTCAAGGAGTCAGGCGGGATGGTGCTGGCCGAGTCCGAGAAGAGCGCCGTGGTGTACGGCATGCCGAAAGAGGCGGCGGCCACCGGTCTGGTGGACAAGGTGCTCCCCCTCGAACGGATATTCGGGGAGATAAAGCTCCGTTGCGGGGGAACGGCCGGGATCGGCTGACTGCTGCCGGCGGGACCGACGCCAGCGTCGTCGGCCTGTCACAGGGGGGACGTTTAGTGGCAATGGATGAGGGGAAAGGGTTGCATCACGGCCGGGCCGATGGGACCATGACCGACAAGAGGATTCTGATCGTCGATGATTCGCCGACCATGCGGCAACTTATCGCTTTTGCCCTCAAACGGCTACCCAATGTGGAGATCCTGGAGGCGAACGATGGGGTGGAGGCGCTGAAGAAGCTTTCCGGCGAGCGCTTCGATCTGATTTTCACCGACATCAACATGCCGGTCATGGACGGGCTCAAGCTGGTCGGTCTCGTGCGGAGCGATCCCGCCCTGAGCGCCATCCCCATCGCCATCATCAGCACGGAAGGTGCCGCTGAGGACCGGGAGAGGGCACTTGCTCTCGGGGCCAACGACTACATTACAAAACCGATCCAGGCCACCCGTGTCTTCGCGGTGGCAAGGGAATTGCTTGGCATCTCCTGATACCCGCAAATCCGGCTGCATCCCGCCATTCGGCGGAATTCGGCCGAATCGGGGCCGATTTTTCCGCCGTTCAGAGGAGTCAGATTCGTGAAACGCCTGATAGTTCCCTCCCTCCTGCTTCTGTTCATCCCCGTACTCCTGTTCGCCAATGACTATAAAATCGTGACCTTCTCCACCGCGAATGCCGGAAAGGTGCAGTTCGGCCATCCGGTCCACCTGAGTGCCCTCGGGCATGACTGCACCCTCTGCCACAACTCGGTCTTCACCATAGGGGCAAAGGCGGCTCCGGTCACCATGGCCGAGATGGAGAAGGGAAAGTCGTGCGGCACCTGCCATAACGGCAAGCGCGCCTTTCCCCTCTCGGCCTGTACCCGCTGCCACATCACGAAGGAGGTGGCGGTCGACATCCCCGATTTCGGCGCCGTGACCTTCAGCCACAAGTTCCATCTCGGACTCGGGGCGTTCGGCTGCGGCGACTGCCACAACGCGATCTTCAAGGCGTCGACCGACAACCCCCACGCCTCCATGGCCGAGATGGAGCGGGGGAAGTCCTGCGGCGCCTGCCATGACGGGAGCACCGCCTTCACCGTGAAGGAAAACTGCACCCGCTGCCACACAGTGCGCAACATAGGGTTTGCGGCCGATGCCCAGTTCAGCCACGCCAACCATCTCGGGCTCGGCACCTTCGGTTGCCGCGACTGCCACAGCAGGCTTTTCATCGCGGGCCCCAACAGCAAGCGCTACACCATGGCCGACATGGAAACGGGAACGTCATGCGGTGGCTGCCACAACGACATTACGGCATTTTCGGTCAAGGGGAACTGCGGCACGTGCCACGTTAACGTCAAGGATGTCGGCTTCGAGAAGAGCGATGCCTTCTTCAGCCACCAGGTCCACACGAAGATCCTCAATTGCGACAGCTGCCACAGCGGCATCTTCATCGGCGGCGTGAACAGCAGGCGCTATACCATGGCCGAGATGGAGAAGGGGGAGTCGTGCGGCGTCTGCCATGAGGGGAAGACCGTCTTCGGAGTTCAGGGCAACTGCGACAAGTGCCACGTGAAGACGAAGGATATCCCGTTCAGGACCACCGCAGCCGGAACGGTGACGTTCAGCCATTCCGTGCACCGGCAGATGTACGGCTGCACCGATTGCCACAACGGCATCTTCACTGCCGGCAAGGGGGCAAAGCGGTACACGATGGCCGACATGGCGAAAGGTCAGTCGTGCGGCGCCTGTCACGATGGCAAGACCGCCTTTTCGGCCACGTCGGCCGATGCCTGCGCCAAGTGTCACCCGCTGCGGGACGTAACGCTGGCCCTGGATGCCCGGTTTCCGCACGCAAAGCACCTCGGGGGATTCAGCTGCGGCGACTGCCACAATGCCCTGTTCAAGGCGGGTCCCGGCAACCGGCGCTGGACAATGCCCCAGATGGAGCAGGGAAACTCCTGCGGCACCTGCCACGACGGCACGACCGCCTTCAGTGTGAAGGGGGATTGCGACAAGTGCCACAAGACGACCTCCGATGTTACGTTCAACTCTCCCCAGGCGGGACCGACCAGGTTCAGTCACAAGTTCCACCTGGGACTTGGCGCCTATGGCTGCGGAGATTGCCACAACGGCATCTTCACCACTGGAGTGGCGCGGGAAACCCATACCATGGCCGACATGGAGAAGGGTCAGTCCTGCGGTGCCTGTCACGACGGCAAGAGCGCCTTCACCGTCAGGGAAAACTGCACGAAGTGCCATCCGGTGAAGGAGATCACCTTTGCGGCGTCGGGTGCGCGGTTCAGCCACTCCGTCCATATCGGCATGTTCCGCTGCAACGACTGCCACGACGCCCTCTACAAGCCCGGAGCGGGAAACCGGCGGGTTTCGATGCCGGAGATGGAGAAGGGACAGTCGTGCGGTGCCTGCCACGACGGCAAGAGTGCCTTTTCGGTGACGGGGAGTTGCGAGAAGTGTCATCCCGTTACGAAGGCGATCAAGTTTGAGTTCCCTGCCGGTACGGCGAGTGTCGTGTTCAGCCACAAATCCCATACCGGCCGCGGCTTGGGGTGCCTCGACTGTCACGGCAAGATCGTGACGGCGGGGGTCAGCCGCAAACCTCACACCATGAAGGATATGGAGAAGGGTGAGTCGTGCGGCGCCTGTCACGGGTTCAGCATGGCGTTCAGCGTCAGCGACCCGATCAACTGCGAGAAGTGCCACCAGGAACGGTTCTAGCTATCGACGCTGAAAGGCCGCAGCACGTGTCTTCAGCAGCCGCCCGACCGGCCGCCGGCCATGCCGAACAGTTTGCATGGCCGGTTTTTTTGTGCTAATAACAGAGCTTTCTGTAAAGATCGAGAATGTGGTGCGGAGGTTACTAGTGGAAGAAAAGTACATCCCCAGGAACGTGGAGGGGAAGTGGCAGAAGATCTGGGAGGAGGGGAAGGCCTACAAGGTGGGGGAGGACCCGGCGAAGCCGAAGTACTACCTCCTCGAAATGTTCCCCTATCCCTCGGGCCGCATCCACATGGGGCACGTCCGCAACTATTCCATTGGCGATGTGGTCGCCCGCTACAAGCGGATGCGGGGGTTCAACGTCCTGCACCCCATGGGGTGGGACGCCTTCGGCATGCCGGCCGAGAATGCCGCGATCAAGAACAAGAGCCATCCCGCCAAATGGACCTACGAGAACATCGCCTACATGCGAAGCCAGCTCAAGAAGATGGGGCTCTCCTACGACTGGGGCCGGGAGCTGGCAACCTGCGACCTCGACTACTACAAGTGGGAACAGAAGATATTCCTTGAGATGTATGAGAAGGGGCTGGTCTACAAGAAGAGCTCCTTCGTGAACTGGTGCCCTGCCTGCGAGACGGTGCTCGCCAACGAGCAGGTCGAGGACGGCGCTTGCTGGCGCTGCGACAGCGAGGTGGTCCAGAAGGAGCTGGAGCAGTGGTTCTTCCGGATCACCCGGTACGCCGAGGAGCTGCTGGAGCAGACCTGCCATCTTCCCGGCTGGCCCGAGCGGGTTCTGGTTATGCAGCGGAACTGGATCGGCAAGAGCTTCGGCTGTGAGATCGATTTTCCCGTGGAGGGGAAACTCGAGAAGATAACCGTCTTTACCACCCGCCAGGACACCTTGTATGGCGCCACCTTCATGTCGCTTGCCCCCGAGCACCCGCTGGCGCTGCAGCTCACCACCCCCGAGCGTCGCGCCGAGGTGGGGGCGTTCATCGAGAAGGTGAAGAAGACCGACAAGGTGAAGCGGACCGCCGAGGATTTCGAGAAGGAGGGGGTCTTCACCGGCAGCTACTGCATCAACCCCGTGACCAACCGCAGGATGCCGATCTATCTGGCGAATTTCGTCCTCCTCGACTACGGGACCGGGGCGGTCATGGCGGTGCCGACCCACGACCAGCGCGACTTCGAATTCGCCCGCAAGTACGATCTCCCGCTCCAGGTGGTGATCCGCCCCGAAGGCGAAACCCTCGACCCCGCGACCATGACCGCCGCCTTCACCGAACCCGGGATCATGGTCAATTCCGGTCCCTTCGACGGGCTCCGGAGCGACGAGGCCAAGGAGAAAATCGCCGACTACCTCCAGAAGGAGAAGATCGGCACCAAAACCGTCAATTACCGCCTCCGCGACTGGGGGATTTCACGCCAGCGCTACTGGGGGAACCCGATCCCGGTCATCAACTGCGATATCTGCGGCGTGGTGCCGGTGCCGGAGAAGGATCTGCCGGTGGTCCTGCCGATGGACGCCGAGTTCACCGGCGAGGGGGGGAATCCCCTGGCGAAGGTCCCTGCCTTCGTCAACGTCAGCTGTCCCCAGTGCGGGGCGGAGGCCCGGCGCGAGACCGACACCATGGACACCTTTGTCCAGTCGTCGTGGTACTTCCTGCGCTACTGCTCCCCCGATTTTGCCGCCGGCCCCCTCGACAAGGCCCGGGCCGAGTACTGGATGCCGGTGGACCAGTACATCGGTGGCATCGAGCACGCGGTGCTCCACCTCCTCTACGCCCGCTTCTTCACCAAGGCGCTTCGTGACCTCGGCTATGTCGATGTCGACGAGCCGTTCAGGAACCTCCTCACCCAGGGGATGGTCATCAAGGACGGCGCCAAGATGAGCAAGTCAAAGGGAAATGTGGTCGACCCCGACGCCCTGATCGACCGTTACGGTGCCGACACGGCCAGGCTTTTCTCCCTCTTTGCCGCACCGCCGGAAAAGGACCTCGACTGGAGCGACCAGGGTGTGGAGGGAAGCTACCGCTTCCTCTCCCGTGTCTGGCGTCTGGTGTATGAGACGCTTCCCCTTGTCGAGACTGCAGGTCCCGTTGATGCGGCACTCCTCACCACCGATGCAAAGGCGCTGCGCCGAGTGGTCCACAAGACCATCCGCAAGGTGACGGACGACGTGGATGAGCGGTTCCATTTCAACACCGCCATTGCCGCGGTCATGGAACTGGTGAACGCCCTCTATTCCTTCGAGCCGAAAAATGCGCCCGAGCATGCCGCTGTCCTGAAGGAGGCGGTGGAGAGCGTGGTTCTCCTGCTTGCTCCCTTTGTCCCCCACATGGCCGATGAGCTCTGGGAGGCCCTCGGGCACCAGGGGGGAGTCGAGGCGGCGGGGTGGCCGGCATGGGACGAGGCTGCCTGCGTCGACGAGGAGCTCCTGATTGTCGTCCAGGTGAACGGCAAGCTGCGGGGAAAGATTACAGTCCCTGCCGCCGCCTCGGAGGAGGAGGTGAAGGCGGCGGCCTTCGCCGACGACAAAGTAAAGCCGTGGCTCGATGGAAAGCAGGTCCGGAAGGCGATCTACGTCCCGGGAAAGCTTTTCAATATTGTGGTCGGGTAGTGGCGGGGGTAACATGGTGAAGGTGCGTACGGTGCGTGCATGGCTGCCGACGGTGTTTTGCGCGATTCTCATCTCCGGTTGCGGCTATCACGTAGCGAAGGTAAACCGTGACCTCGCCGGCAAGACGGTGGAGATTGCCATCTTTGCCAACAAGAGCTACCGTCCCAATATCGAGGCGAAAGTCGCCGATCTCATGGTGGACGAATTCGTCCGGCGGGAAGGGGGCTCCGTCGTCGAGTCGGGGGGGGAAACCGTCATCGAGGGGACGGTTCTCTCCTACGGGACGACAGCGGTTTCCTATACCGCCGCCGATACGGTCAAGGAGTATCGCGCCACCATAACGACCGAGGTCATCATTCGGCAGCGGGAAACCGGCCGGGTTCTCTGGAAGGGGACCCTGGCGGCGACGCAGGACTTTCCCGCCAACGACGATCTCGTGCTCCAGCAAAACAGCGAGGATACCGCCATCAGGGAGATCTGCCGCAAGCTGGCGCGCGACGTATTCATGCACGTCGTCGAGGATTTCTGAACCATGAAAGTCGAAGAATTCGACAAGGCAATCGCACGGGGGGAAATTTCCCCCCTTTATTATTTCTACGGCGACGAGCCCTATCTCCTGGAACGGGCGGTAAAGCGCCTCCAGGAGCTTGTGGTGGCGCCGGACTTCCGGGACTTCAATCTCGATGTCTTTTACGGCAACGAATGCAAGGGGGACGAGATCGCCACGGCGGCCCAGACCCTGCCGATGTTCGCCGACCGCCGGCTGGTCCTGGTCAAGCGGGCAGGGGAGCTCTCTGCCTCTGCCCTGGAGACCCTCACCCCCTGCATCGCCGACCCGGCGCCCGGTACCTGCCTCATCTTCGTGGGGGAAAAGGTCGATCAGAGGAAAAAGTTTTTCCTGGAGTTGAAGAAGCGGGGTGAGCTTGTGGAATGCAAGCGTCCCTACGAGAATCAGCTCGGCAGCTTCATCCGGGAAGAGGCGCGGGGGCTGGGGAAGCGCATCGAGCCGGCGGCCGCCGAGATGCTCGTGTATCTATCCGGGAACAACCTGAGCGAGCTTGCCGCGCAGCTCGGGAAGGTGGCCACGTTCGTCGGTACCCGCGATACGGTGACAGTCGGGGATGTTCGCGAGGTGGTTTCCGACACAAAGGTGGAGAGTGTTTTCGATCTTGCCAATGCGCTCGGCGAGCGCGACCTGGCCCGGTCGCTCCGCAGTCTCTCGACAATCCTGCGCGACGGAGAGGCGCCGCTCATGCTCCTTGCCATGATCGCCCGGCATTTCCGCCAGCTCTGGCGCGTCAGGGAGCTCTTGGCCCAGAAGGTGTCATCCCCGGAGATCGCCAGGGCAACCGGGATCAATCCCTACTTTCTCAAGGGGGTGGTGGAGCAGGCGCGCAAATTTACCGTCAAGGAGCTTACGGCTGTTTTCGAGGCGCTCTACAAGTCCGATCTGGCCCTCAAGGGGGGGGAGCGAAAGCCTGCCCTGACGATGGAGCGGCTGGTCATGGATATCTGCGGGGGGCGTTGCTAGGAGGGCGTTTGCCGGCAGGAGCTGTGTGCGGGTGGAAACAGAAAAGGGGCACCGTGGGAGGGTGCCCCTTTTCTCATTTTATGCGAGTTCCCTGTCAGCCGAGGGTGTTTACGAGCTTGGAGAGGCGGGAAACGTTGCGCGACGCGTTGGAGCTGTGAATGACCCCCTTGGAGGCCGCCTTGTCGATGACCGGGATGGCTGCCTGGAGAGCTTCCTTGGCGAGAGCGGCGTCTTTGGCCTCCACCGCCTCGCGCACACGCTTTATGAAAGTCCGCAGGGTAGAGCGGATATGTTTGTTTCTCAGGTACTTCTTCTTGTTTTGCTTGATTCTCTTAAGGGCCGACTTGTGATGAGCCAAACTGCACCTCCGTTGCGTATGTGTCTATGGTGATTGAAGTGATTATCGAAAGTGAAATAAATATCACCAGGGTGCCTTGCTGTCAATAAAAAAATGCGGGAAATAGGGTGGAAAGGAGGGAAAGGAGGGGGTGGGAAGCCCCACCCCCGATCACATGAAGGAAGGAGGTTACTGCGGGTGTTACCACTCTTCTTGCTGCTTCTTGATCATGAAGCCGAAGTAAATCTCCGGATTGGTCAGCTTGCTGATCTCCTTGTCCGAGTAGCCAAGGGCCTTGAAGTTGAGCACGCCGTTGACCCCATGGCAATTGACGCAGTTCAGCGCCTTGCTCTTGGTTACCAGGTGGTTGCTGCCGAAATAGATCGTCTGCCAGCCCGGGACCGGTTTGTAATCCTTGATCCCCAGCGTCTTGGCGGCGGAAGCCACGCCGGCAAGGGTGTCGCCCGTCGCCATGGGGGGAGCAAAATCCATTGACAGGAGCTTGCCGTCCTTCTGATTGTAGAACGCCTTCCCCATGAAGATCTTGAACGGATAGATCTTGCTCGACTTGTCCTTGCGGCTCCCCTTGGGGCCGATGAAGTGGGGGGTGTTGCTGACGGTTTTATTGTACCACGCATAGACCGGCACGGTTTCGTTTGCTTCCTTCTTGAGGGTGGTCGGCTCGTAGAAGCCGTCGGAACCCTTCTCCCACTTGGTGAAATCCTTGGCGACGGCGCCGCCGGTCCTGGGGATGTGGCAGGTCTGACAGGCGATGCGCGCAGTGTGGCGGTTGTACGCTTCATCCTTGTGGGGCTTCTCGGTGTGGCAGCTGACGCAGCTTAAATGAACGCCGTCGTTGGCCCAGTTGTTCGGATCGAAGCCGGTCGGGATCTTGTGGTCCTTGGTCTTGTGACAATCGACGCAGGTCATTCCCTTCGCGGCATGCGCATCGGTGTCGGCGTTGAAGGCAAAGCCGCGCTTCACCAATACCCCGCCGCCGGCCGACTCGTGGCAGACCATGCAGTTTTTCACGGTCGGTTTGGTGATGCTGAGGGCAGCCTTGGTGCTGCGGTCCTGCCCCATGACGACCCGCCCCTGCTCATCCTTGGAAGGCTTGCGCTGACGGAAGTCGTAGCTGCTGGAATGGCAGACGAGGCAGTCGATGGCCTTTTCGGCTTCCTTTCCGCTGCTCCCTACATCGGAGAGGTGGTTGCCGGGGTGGCAGGTGTTGCAGCCCGAAAACTTGGTTTTCCCCTCCGCATTCCTGGGGATTTCCTTCAGGTTGTTGACGATGTCGTTGCCGTTGCACATGGTGTAAATGCGGTTCTTCATCCCGTACTCTTGTTTCGGGTCCAGGTTGTCCACATTCGTCACCCTGGAGGCATGCTTCCAGTGAACGGTATCGAGAAATTTCCTGGCCGTGTCGGGGTGGCAGGTCTCGCAGGTTTCCGGGCCTTTGTACCCGTTTTTTTCAATGTACTCTTTTCCCGGATGCTCTGCGGCGCTTACTGCTACCGCCGCCAGCGTCGACAGCGAAATCACGGCAATTATGGCTTTAGTTCTCATATCTACCTCGCGTTTGATGTCAGTTCAAGGTGCAGCGTAAGTACAAATTAATAATTCATATAAACATATAAACACCACAAGAAAATTGCAGCCTCGGGATCTTGAGGCTGCAGATCATGGAATCCGATATCCTGATGTGCTTCCTCAGCAGCCGGCGGTTTTCCGGAAAAGTTTGCTGTGATTCTTCCCGCCTTCAGTCTCGTACTTGCAGCGGATCTCGTCACCTTCCACGATGCGGTGGTCCTTGAACTTGTCGAGGGTCAGATCGTCGGTAATGGAAATGGCGACGCTCTTGCCGGACTTGTTGTCTTTCAGGGTGGCGGTGGCCGACTTGCCGCCGGCGGCCAGGTCGATCTTCTGGATGACCCCGATCATCTTCACTTCTTCCGCGCTGGCGACGCGGGAGAACGAAACGGTGCCGAGGGCCATGAGGGTGAGTGCCATGATAATGGAGACTGTCTTTTTCATTGTTCTGCTCCTTTTCTGTCGGCCTGGTGTCGGTCTTTCGACTCGGCCTTGTGCTGATGGTGGGGGGGATCCCCCCTCACCGTTGGTCAATGGGTGATCTTCGAACCGAACCGCTCAAGGGCGGTTTGCTTATTCATCAATGCTAGAAATGTACCTCGAACGTTGCATAGATGTCCTGTGCATATTTTACCGGGGTCAGCAGAAGCATGTCGGACTGCTTGATGTCGGCGATCTTCACCGGTGCGCCGACCCAGTTGTTGCTGCCGGTGTACTCGAAGTCGTAATACTGGTAGCCGAGGCGGAAGAAGACCTTGCTCAGGTAGGAGGAGATCGGCTTCAGGTTCAGTTCCTGGATCAGGTAGCCTTCATAGACGTTGCCGCGGGTCCCCAGCTTGGAGGTCCACATGTCGTCGGCTGCGGGGGCGAAGGTGATCCAGTTCTTGGAGCCGTGGTTGTACTCGAAGCCGAGCTTGGTATTGGTCGGCGTGTAGTCGTAGCGGGCACCGACATAGGCGGCCCAGCCGGTCTTGTCGCTCGGTGCCTCGGGCTGGAAGAAGCCGCCGGTCAGAAGTCCCTGGAAGCCGGCATTGGCGGAAACGTTGTTGTTGGGGTGAGTGATGCTGACGCCGAAGTCGCCGAAGAAGTTCAGCCTACCCGGGCCGATGTCCTTCAGGGTGCTCATGGCGCCGGCGCCGTACCAGTCGATGTCGCCGAGGTCGACTGACGGGGCGGTATTGCCGAATGCCGTGTTGTTCATGACCGGGAAGTCGAAGATGTTGAAGCCCCGGTTTCATTGCAGCCAGACCCGCAGCGGATCGGTGTCGACCGGGACGATGGCGACGCCGAGCACATCGGTGTCTTTCAGGCTGTTGGAGGCGGCGAGGGAATTGCCGACGAAGCCGTTTTCATAGCCGCGGCCGTAGCAGATCTTGGCGTAGGCACCGGGGAGCGCCTCGATGTCCGGAGCCCAGCCGAGGGTCATCCCGTCAAAGGCGTAGTCGACCAGCAGTGCCGGGGTACCGCCGTTGCCGGGACGTTCTTTGTTGAGGCGCAGGTTGGACGGTGCTCCGCCGGTGGAGGGGCGGCGGCCGACCGAGAACCAGATCGGCTGGTCGGCGATGTTGGACCAGGTGGCGTAGGCGCGGTCCACGTCGAGGAAGCCCGACGAGGGGATATGGCCGAGGGTGCCGTCGAAGACCCCGACCCGGTCGGCAAAGAACGGGGTGCTCCCGCCGTTGGTCACGGCCGAATCATCCTGGGAGCCGAAGGTCTTGTAGGCGAGGAGCCGGACATTGACCGTCACGTCCTTGGTCGCCTTGGCGTGGAAGTCGAGGCCGAAGCGGTTGGTGTAGAGGGTGTCGTTCTTCGGTTTGAAAGACGGAACCTGGGCGGCAAACTGCCCCAGTCCCTGCACGAGACCGGCATTCATCGGGTTTGCCATGAAAGCTGCCGCCTGGCTGTAAGTCGTGGCAGCGTTCATGCCTTGCTGGAATTGCGAAAGAGCCGTAAGCGCGCCGGCAGTCGACATATTGAAGGGCGCGGCGCCGAAGTAGGCGGAGGAGCCGGCAGCCGTGGAAGGATTGGCGAAGAAGTCCGCTTGCAACGCGTTCTGAGCGTTGGTGAAAGTGCCATTGACGTCTGTATACGCTGCGGTCTTGCCCCGCAGCGAGTCGACCCGGAACCGATAATCGCCGCCGATGGTCAGCCATTTGCTGAGGGATTTTCCTTCGACACGGTCCACCTTGTGATCCGTGTCCTTCATCTGCTGCTTCAGGCCATCCAGCTCCTTCTGGAGGGACTCCACCTTCTGCTGCAACTCCTGGTCGGCCGCAAGCGCTGCCAGAGGCTGGCAGAGGCCGATGAGTACCGCCCCGGTAAGGATTTTGCGGGTGGTGCGTTTCATGTCTTCTCCTTTCTCGTACCGATTCTGTGCTGCTCGAAATGTCCGCCGGTGCAGGGAAAGGGCCGGTAGTCGCCTTGACCGATCACCTCCTTGATGACGGCCCTTTTCTCGTGTCGCCACATCAGCGGCGCGCAATGCATTCATGTATATGAATGAAGCAACTGGTGTGCCGATTCGTAACTGTTCGAAAATATGCGAATACGAATATCTGAAGTATCAAATATCTCTATAGATTGACGTTTTTTGGCGGGTCGATACGGTTTTTTGACGCAGTCGGCGGGGCGGGGAGATAGGCGCAAATCGCAGTTGACGCATTGTGCGCAAATCCCGTAGTATCAAACGGATTATCAAGGGGAAAAAATTACGGTGACAAACGAGAAACTGCTCTACATCGAAACCTTCGGCTGCCAGATGAATGTGAGCGATTCCGAAAAGATCGCAGCGCTTCTGAAGGGGCTCGGCTATACCTCAACCGACGATTCGTCCCGGGCAGACCTGATCATCCTCAATACCTGCAGCGTCCGGGCGAAGGCGGAGGAGAAGGTCTACGGACATCTCGGCAGCTTCAAGGGGATGAAGCGGGAAAA
>JAJZUC010000054.1 GCA_021847245.1 Deltaproteobacteria bacterium
TTCTCGAGGTCAACCTGTTCGAGAAAAAGCCCATTTCATCGCTGGTTGCGGAAGCTCTTAAGCGAAATTCCGACCCTGTCACCAGCAACCAACTGTATTTATTCAACTATTAACCGGACAGTAGTGAGTTGAAACCTAAAACTCAAAACCCAAAACTCAAAACTGCTGCCGATTAGTACCAATCTTCCGCAATATCGAGTCCCCCTTTGACAAAGGGGGATTTAGGGGGATTTGCCTTTATTCCCGCAAGAAAATCCCCCCCGGCCCCCCTTTGTCAAAGGGGGGGAACTCACGGCGGAAGATTGGTGATAACCAGCAAACTGCTTAAAGGTTTTCCACCATGGGCCTGAAGGAATACGCCGCCAAGCGAAAATTCGGGAAGACGCCCGAACCGGAGCCGGGACCGCGCCAGGAGGAGAAGGGGCTCGTCTTCGTGGTGCACAAGCACGCCGCCCGCGCCCTGCATTACGATCTCCGGCTGGAGCTGGAGGGGGTGCTCAAGAGCTGGGCCGTTCCCAGGGGGCCATCGCTGGATCCCGCGGTGAAGCGGCTGGCGGTGATGGTTGAGGACCACCCGTTCGCTTACCGGGATTTCGAGGGGGTCATACCGGAGGGCAATTACGGTGCGGGGAGCGTCATCATCTGGGACCGGGGCTTTTACCGGCACCCTGCCGCGCGGAATCGGGAGGAAAGCGAGCAGCGGCTGCGGGAGGGACTGGCAAAGGGGGATCTGAAGTTCGTCCTGGAGGGGGAGAAGCTGCGGGGGGAATTCGCGCTGGTGAAGACGGGAAGGGACGGGAAGTCGTGGCTCCTCCTGAAGAAAAAGGACCACTATGCGAGCGGTGGCGGCGTGCTCGGCGAGAATCGTTCCGTGGTCTCCGGCAGAACCCTGGAGGAGGTGTTCGGCGCCGGGGGGGGGAAAGCTTCCGGACGAAAGAAGGTCGAGCAGATCCGTTTCCGGGAGGCGCTGGAGGATGAAGCGCTGAGGGGGGCGCCGTCCGGGCCGATGCCTCACGCCGTGAACCCGATGCTCGCGACCCTGGTCCGGGAACCGTTCGACCATCCGGAGTGGCTCTTCGAAGTAAAATGGGACGGGTACCGGGCCATCGCCGAGCTCCGGGACGGGGACGTGTCGCTCTATTCACGTAAGCTGCTCCCGCTGAACCGGAAGTTTGCCCCGGTTGTGGAGTCGCTGCGGACGCTCGGTTTCGAGGCCGTGCTGGATGGCGAGATCGTCGTCGTGGACGAGGGGGGAAAGCCTGATTTCCAGCTGCTGCAGAACTACGGAAAATCCGGACGCGGCCATCTGCTTTACTACGTCTTCGACATCCTCCACTTCCAGGGGCACGACCTGACCGGTCTTCCCCTGCTCCGCAGAAAGGAGCTCCTGAAAAAGGTCCTCCCGTCGCTCCCGCACATCCGGTTCAGCGATCACGTCCGGAGCGAGGGGGTGCTGTTCTTTCAGGTCGTCAGGGAAAAGGGGCTGGAGGGGGTCGTCGCCAAGCATCTCCGCAGCACCTACCGGATGGGGCGCAGAAGCCGGGAGTGGCTGAAGGTGAAGACCCGGCCGGCCCAGGAGGGGGTGATCGCCGGATTCACCGCGCCGCGGGGGGGGAGAAGGCATTTCGGCACCCTGGTCCTGGGGGCGTTCGAAGGGGACGAACTGGTCTACATAGGGCATGCGGGAGGGGGATTCACGGCGCAGGAACTCGGGGAAATCCGCGAACGGCTGGAGCCCCTCATCCGGAAGGAGTGTCCGTTCAAGGTGGAGCCGAAGACCAACGCCCCGACCACCTGGGTAAAGCCGGAGCTGGTCTGCGAGGTGGCCCTGGCCGGCTGGACCGAAGACGGCATCATGCGGCAGCCGGTTTTCCTTCGGCTGCGCGAGGACAAGGCGGCTGGCGAGGTGGTGCGCGACCGTGCCGGCGAAGGAGCGTGAAAGATGAAAATCCACGTCGGGACGAGCGGTTACTCGTACAAGGAATGGAAAGGGATCTTCTATCCCGAAAAGATCTCCCCCAAGGAGATGCTTCACTTCTACGGGGAACGGCTCAATGCGGTGGAGATCAATTACACGTTTCATCACATGCCCACCGAGCGGGTCCTCGCCCCCTGGGCGGAGCAGGTACCCGACGATTTCGCCTTCGCCCTCAAGGCGCCCCAGCTCATAACGCATCTTAAGCAGCTGCGAAACGTGAGGGAGGAGACCGATTACTTCTTCAAGACGCTGACGGTCCTGGGGAAGAAGCTGGGGCCGGCCCTGTTCCAGTTTCCGAAGAGCTTTCACGCGAAAAAGAACCGCCCGGCGCTGGAGGAGTTCCTCGCCCTGATTCCCGCCACCGTGCTCTGTGCCTTCGATTTTCGCAGCCCGACCTGGCTCGATGCCGGAATTGCGGACCTCCTGCGCGAGAAAGGCTGCAGCCTTTGCACCGAGGATACCGACGAGAGCCCGGCATCCGGGATCGTCGGTACCGCGCCCTGGGGGTACCTGCGACTGCGCCGTGCCGACTACACGGATGTCGAGCTGTCCCAATGGCTGGAACGGATCCGGGCGCAGCGGTGGGAACGGGTGTTCGTTTTCTTCAAGCACGAGGAAGAGGGGCCCGGGCCGGTGGTGGGGCCCGAAATCGCGCTCCGTTTCCGGGCGCTTGCCGGTTCGGGGTGAAACCGGGGGGCGCCGCCGGCATGGATGAGTCGCCCGGGGGATGATTTTTCCCGGATCCGCTTTATACTTTTCGGAGAGATTTCGATGGCGGCAGCCCGGCAAGGGGCTGCCGCAAAGGAGCACCTATGGGACGGACAGCGATCTGGATGCGCGCGGTGAGTCTCCTCATCATCGTTCTGTTGGCGATGCCGATGGCGACCATGGCGCAGAACGACGGGAGTGAACAGGAGAGTTTTTCCAAAGAGCAACTGGCCCAACTTTTGGCGCCCATCGCCCTCTATCCGGACGAATTGATCGCCCAGATCCTGATGGCTTCGACCTATCCCCTGGAGATTGTCATGGCGGACCGATGGGTCCGCGAGCACAAGGACCTCCAGGGGGAGGAGCTGGCCCGGGCACTGGAGCAGCAGACCTGGGACCCGAGCGTCAAGTCGCTGGTGAACTTTCCCTCCGTGCTGGCGATGCTCAGCGAAAAGCTGGACCTGACCACCAAGCTCGGCGACGCGTTCCTGCAGCAGAAGCAGGACGTGATGGACACGATCCAGGAGCTGCGGCGCCGGGCCGACGCGGCGGGAAACCTCAAGACCACCAGCCAGCAGAAGGTCGTCGTCGAGAAAGAAACGATCGTCATCGAGCCGGTGAACCCCGATGTCGTCTACGTCCCCATCTACGACCCCTTCGTCGTCTACGGCCCCTGGTGGTACCCGGCCTATCCGCCGTTCTATTTCTACCCCGCCCCTTCGGTGGTGTTCACCTTCGGCTTCGGCATCACCCTCGGCTGGCCGTGGGGGTATGCCTGGGGAGGGTGCGACTGGCGCCATCGCGACATCATCATCAACATCAACCGGAACGTCGCGTTTAACCGGTTCATCGACCGCGCCCGCTACATCCGGCGCTTCGAAGAGCGCCGGATCGTCGGGCCGACCGGTCGCGGGGTCTGGGTGCACAACCCGACCCACCGGCGGGGGGTCGCCTATGTCAATCGGGCGACCGCGCAACGCTTCGGGCAGATGCCGGCCCGCGCCATCGAGAATCGCCGTGAAATCCGCGGTTTCGGCAGCACCGGCCGCTTTGCGCCGCTCCCGCGCACCGGTGTGAGCCCGCCCGCCGTGCAACCCCGGGGCGGCGGAGGCGCCAGGGAGCGGGGCGTCTCCATCCCGCGCACCGAGCGCCGGGGCATCCGGGTCGACCGTGGCGAGGTCAGCCGTCCCGCGGCGCCGGCCCCCCGGCGGGAAAGCGTCTTCACCGGCAGGTTCGGCGAGGGCGAGCAGGTCCGTCAGTCGAGCGAGCGGGGCCGGGCCAGCTTCGGCAGAGGCGGTTTCTCCCGCGGCTTCTCCCAGCCCCGGGGGGGCGGCGGCCGTGGCGGCGGCCGGGGTTTTGAACGGCGCAGATAACCGGCGGGGTCCGGCCGGATAGCCGGCGTCGTCGAGACAATATTTCGGAGGAACGATCATGACGGTCATAACATCCCGGATGCAGAGCATCTGCCGCGCCCTGCTCGCCCTGTTGCTGATCCTGTCGCTGGGGGGGACGGCCATGGCGGCTTCCGCCAAGGTCCGGCAGAAGAGTTTCGCCACGCCGGAAGAGGCGGTGAAGGGGCTGGTCGAGGCGGTGAAGGCCAACAATAGCAGGAAGCTGGCGGCGATCCTCGGTCCCGGCTCGGGAGAGCTGATATCGTCGGGCGATCCGGTGGAGGACCGGCAGGGGCGGGAGCGGTTCGTCAAACATTACGAGGAAAAGAATCGCATCGAACGGCAGGGTGATGCCAGGGCAGTTCTGGTTATCGGCACAGCCGACTACCCGTTCCCGATCCCGCTGGTGAAGAAGGGGCGGGCCTGGCTCTTCGATACCAGGGCCGGCCGGCAGGAGATTCTGAACCGGCGGATCGGCCGCAACGAACTGCAGGTGATGGACGTCCTGCACGCATACGTCGATGCCCAGCGGGAGTATGCGGCCAAGGACCACGACGGCAACGGCGTGCTCGAATTCGCCCAGCGGCTGAACAGCACGCCGGGGAAGCACGACGGCCTTTACTGGGAAGCGCGGGAGGGGGAGGAGGAGAGTCCCTTCGGTCCCCTGGCGGCCCGGGCGGACTGCCAGGGGTACGGCCCCGAGTTCAAGTCGGCGACGCCCGAACCGTTCCACGGCTATTATTTCAAGGTGCTGACGGCCCAGGGCAAGGACGCGGAGGGAGGAGCGTTCGACTACGTGGTCAACGGCAGGATGGTTCTCGGGTTCGCCATGGTTGCCTATCCGGCTAAGTACCGGGCCTCCGGGGTCATGACCTTCATCGTCAACCAGAACGGGGTCATCTACCAGAAGGATCTAGGCAGAAAGACCGCCCAGCTCGCCACGGCAATGAAACTCTACGATCCCGACCCAAGCTGGAAAAAGGTCGAGCAGGGGGAGTCCCCCGATAAAAAATGCCCCTGAATCCTCAGGGGCTTTTCCCGACTGACAGGGCGCGGCGCCTCACAGCCTGTTCTAAACTTTTCTTACGTTGGTCGCCTGCAGCCCCTTCGGTCCCTTTGTAACCTCAAACGTCACCTTGTCGCCTTCGGCAAGGCTCTTGAAGCCTTCGCCCCCGATGGCGGAAAAATGCACGAAGATGTCCTCGCCGTTTTCCCGAGTAATGAAACCGAACCCTTTGCTGTCATTGAACCATTTCACCGTGCCTTTTTCCATAACGTTCGTTCTCCTGATGTTTGTTTTTTTCTCCGGGGGGGACCC
Organism: Deltaproteobacteria bacterium; assembly: GCA_021847245.1. Lineage (GTDB taxonomy): Bacteria > Desulfobacterota > Desulfuromonadia > Geobacterales > Geobacteraceae > Geobacter. The sequence continues at coordinate 5,396 of JAJZUC010000054.1, forward strand.
GCGGCAGTTGATAAACCGTAACAAAGATGCGGGCGATGTCAAACTCCTCGCGGGGAGGTCGAAAATTGTCCTCTCTATTGTTTTTTCAAGAGCCTCTATTCTTTGCTGGTTGTCAGCAGCAAAATCCCCATCGCATCAGTCAAGTCTGCGCCCCTTCTGGCTCCACGGCCTCAAGATGAAAGCATCGGGTTTTCCCCCGGTTGACCTGTAACAGGAATTGGCTTATGAACGAGGCTCTTGAATGCATAGCAACGAAGTAAAAATAACCGCACTCTGGAGCAGACGATGAAAGGGACTCTGATTACGACAACGAAAGACGAGGCAACGGGCCTGCGTTACGGCATCTATTTGATAAGATTCAAGAATAAACTTTGGATCGCCACGTTTGACATCGACCACAGCCTGTTGGTCCAGGTGCAGGGAGTCGAGCTGGCGGAAGACAAGGTCCCCGCGCCGGTTCAGGGGCAGGTGCGGGAGTGGTTGCTCTGACGCGGCGCTCGCGGAGATGACGGATCAGGATGCAACTCCCCATTGACAAGGTGCTCTGCGGGTGGTAGGTTGACAATTGAAAACCTTTTGGAGCGCCCATGGAAGAACTCACCCCCCGCCAGAAAGAAGTGCTGGACTTTCTCGAAACCTACACCGCCAGGCACGGCTATCCCCCGACCATGAGGGAGATCGCCGCCCATCTGCGCATCAACGGCACCCTGGGGGTGATGAAGCATCTCGCCGCCCTGGAGAAAAAGGGGTACATCCGCAGGGCGCCCGGCAACTCCCGCGGGATCTCCCTCGTGACCCGCGCAGCCCGGTCGGCGTCACTGCCGGTTGTGGGGGTGGTGCGGGCCGGGATGCTGCAGCCGGCCATCGAGGATATCGAGGGGTACCTCGCCATCGACCAGGCGCAGCTCAAGGGGGGGAAGTTCTTCCTGCGGGTGAAGGGGGACTCCATGGTGAATGCCGCCATCCTCGACGGCGACCTGGCCCTCATCCGTCCCCAGCCCACTGCGGAGAACAACGACATCGTCGTCGCCATGGTCGACGGCGAGGCGACCCTGAAGGCGTTCTACCGGGAGCGGGGGCAGATCCGGCTCCAGCCCCGCAACCCCAACATGGAGCCGATCATCATCCGCGAGGGGGAAGGGGAGGTCACCATCGTCGGCAAGGTGGTCGGGATCTTCCGGACCCTGGAATGAGCCATGCTGGAGAGGATTGGCGAACAGATCAGGGTCGGGGCTGTCTTCGGCCCGGGGCCATGCATCCATCCGGTCTGGTTCGACTGGCGGCAGCAAAAACATGCCATCAAACAGGTGACCTACCGCTGGCGGCACGTGGCGGGAAACGCGCTCCTGCTCCATTTCGCCGTCACCGACGGCACCGCCCTCTATGAGCTGATCTACAACGCTACGGAGCAGCTCTGGACCCTGGAAACGGCCGACGGGGAGGTCGTGTGAGCGGCGGCCGGGTCATCATGCACGTCGACATGAACGCCTTCTTCGCCTCGGTGGAGCAGCAGGCGAACCCCGAGCTGCGGGGCAAGCCGATCGCCGTCATCGGCTCGGCGGCCCGCACCGTCATTACCACCGCCTCCTACGAGGCGCGGGCCTTCGGCGTCCGGACCGGGATGACCGTCTGGCAGGCACGGCAGAAATGCCCCGGCATCATCCTCGTCACCGGCGACAACCGCAAATACACCTACACTTCCGCAAGAATCGTGGAGATGATGCGCCAGTTCACCCCCCTGGTGGAGGTCTTCTCCATCGACGAGGCGTTTCTCGACGTCACCGGCTCCCTCTCCCTTTACTCCAGCGCCGAACGGATCGCCTCCCTCCTCAAGGCCGGGATCCGGCACCACTTCGGCCTCACCTGCTCCATCGGCATCGCCCCCAACAAGCTCCTCGCCAAGCTCGCCTCGGAGATGCAGAAGCCCGACGGCCTCACGGTCATCGGACCCGAAGAGGTGGAGAGGGTTCTCGAACCCTTGCCCATCAGCGCGCTCTGCGGCATCGGCGCCAAGGTGGAGCGGCAGCTCAACCTCCTCGGCATCCGGACCTGCGGCGAGCTCGGCCGCTACCCGATGGAGCGGCTCAGGCGGAAATTCGGGGTGGTCGGCGAGAAGCTCCATCTCATGGGGCGGGGGATCGACGACTCGCCGGTGGTCCCCCAGGAAGAGGCGGAGGAAGTGAAGTCGGTGGGACACTCCACGACGCTCGAACACGACATCGAGGACCGGCAGGAGATCCTGCGGTGGCTCCTCCAGCTCTCCGAGATGGTGGGGCGCCGGGCGAGGCGCTACAACGTCTGGGGGAGGACCGTCACCCTCTCCATCCGCTACGCCGACTTCGACACCTGGGTGGGGCGGCAGGAGACCCTCTCCTCGTACATCAACCAGGGCGCCGACATCTACCGGGCCGCGGCCGCCATCCTCGACACCCTCGTCCTGGAGCAGCCGGTGCGGCTTCTGGGGGTGCGGCTCAGCAATCTTCGCTACGAATCGAACCAGCTGCCGCTCTTCGAGGAGGAACGGAAGAAGCTGCTCCTCGCCGGGGCCATGGACCGGGTCAACGACCGCTTCGGCGACTTCACCGTCACCTACGGCAGTCTCATGGAGGGCGAGCGGCGCCGGGAGAAGGGCTCCCACGTCATCTCCCCCGCCTGGCGGCCGGAGGGGATCCGGAACGTGGATGTGAAGTGAAGACCTCCCGTCAGTGCCTGCGATAGCTCCCAAGAAGCTCGCCCCGCGCCAGGATGTGCCCCTCCATGGCCCGTTCCAGGGCGGCCTTGGTGGTGGAGGGGGCAAGCGTCAGCGTGGTGTCGAGGGCGTAGAGCTTGAAGAAGTAGCGGTGGCTCCCCGACGGGGGGCAGGGGCCGCCGTAACGGTTGCGCTTCCAGTCGTTCAACCCCTGGACGGCGCCGGGCGGGACACTGTTCTCCCCGATTTCCCGCGTCTCGGGCGGAATGTTCCACATCACCCAGTGGACCCAGGTCCCCACCGGGGCGTCCGGATCGTCGACGATGAGGGCAAGGGAACGGGTGCCGGCCGGTGCGGAGCCGAGCGCCAGCGGCGGGTTCACATCGGCTCCGTCGCACGTGAAGCGGGCCGGGATCGTTCCGTGGTGGGAAAATGCCGGACTCGAAATCTGCAGTTCGCTCATTCTGCGTGCCTCCTTTCCGATTGCCGGCAGCGGCGCCACGAACAACCCCGCCAGCAGCCACACCAGCATGATGCGCGTTCCCATCGTTTTTCCCCTCTTGAGCTTGCTCCGGATATGGAGTGGCCTGGCAATGACGCTCACCGGCCTGAGGAAAGTATAGCGCGAAGACGGAGGGTGGCAAAGGTGGGGGGGAAGCGGCGGGCGGAGGATTTTCCGGCGGCAGAAACGACAAAAAGCCGCAGCGGATGCGACCTTTCGCCTGAACTGCCATTTGTTTCCGGTTACAGCTCCCGGTTGTCGATCTTCATTATCGGTGGAGCTCATTGAAATTGGTTTTTTCGCAGGTTTTTGCTACGCTGCGGGACACAAATCCGATGGGCAGGGGACGAAATGACCACGACAGACAGCCGCAGCAGATTGATGGAGGTGGGTACGCAGCTTTTTGCCGAACGGGGGCTTAACGGCGTCAGCATCAGGGGGCTCTCCCAGGCCGCCGGGGTGAGCATATCGATGATCTCCTACTATTTCGGCGGCAAGGAAGGGCTCTACTCCGCCGTGCTCCAGGCACAGTTCGCCTGCTTCGACCAGATCGACGAGATCAGGGGGCGGGGAGCCGACCCGCTGGCGGTGATCGAGTCCTACATCCGCTGGACGATCCGGCGGCACCGCAGCAACCCGTACCTGCTGCGGTTCTACACCAGCGAACTCACCAACCCCACCCCATTTTTTTCCGCCATCGTTTCCCCCGCCATCTGCAAGGTCATCCGGATCCTGGCGGACGTCATCGAGGAAGGGGCGGAAAGGGGGCTGTTCAGGAGGGATATCCAGGGGGTAAACGCCGCCCTGGCCCTGGCCGGGATGGTCAACTATTTCTTCCTGAGCACCATGGCGACCGAGAACCTGATCAGCCATTCCCCGGAGCGGGACGAGGAGCTGATCCGGCAGTACGTGGCGATCTTCACCAGCGGCCTTCTGGCCGGAAAGCCTTGATTTTCAGGTTCAATCCCACTGTCGGGGAGGTAGATGCAGATGGAGGTGCTCGAAGCAATCTTTACCCGCCGCAGCGTGCGGCAGTACACGGCGGAACCGGTGACGGGGGAGGAGGTGGCGGAGATCATCCGGGCCGGTTCCTGGGCGCCGTCGGGACTCAACAACCAGCCGTGGCGCTTCGCCATCGTCCGTGACGGGGAGAAACGCCGGGCACTGGCCGGGTTGACGAAGTACCGTCACATCATCGAGGCGGCGCCGGTCTCCCTCGCGGTCTTCTGCGACCGCGCCGTCATGTACAACGACACCAAGGACCACCAGGCCATCGGCGCCTGCCTCCAGAACATGCTCCTGGCGGCCCACGGGCTGGGCCTCGGGGCGGTCTGGCTGGGGGAGATCCTGAAGAGCGCGGTGCAGGTCGGGGAGCTCCTCGCGCTCCCCGAAAACCTGGAGCTGATGGCGGTGGTCGCCGTGGGGCGCCCGGCGGGGCACAGTCAGAAGTCGACCCGGAAGGGGATCGAAGAGCTGATCGTAGGGGAATGGTGAGCGGGGTTCCGCCTTTTACAGCCCGTGCCGCGCCATCTTGTAGCGCAGGGTGCCGCGGGGGATCCTGAGGAGCTGGGCCGCCTGGAGGACGTTGTAGCCGGTCGTGGCGAGGGCCGCCTCGATCAGCTGCCGCTCGTAGCGGTCGGTGGCGGCTTCGAGCCCCAGCGAGAGGTCGGCCGCCACCGCGGCGGGGGCCGCACGCTCCGGTGCGCCAGCCGGGCTTATCTCGCGGGGGAGGTGCCCGGGGAGGAGCGTCGGGCCGTCGTGCATGATGCAGGTCCGCTCGATGATGTTCTTCAGCTCCCGGATGTTGCCGGGCCACGGGTAGTGTTCGAGAAGCCCCAGGGCCTCCGGCGAGATCTCCTGGAACGAGCGGGAGAAGCTCCGGCTGTAGCGGTCGAGGTAGTACTTCACGAGAACCGGGATGTCCTCCCGCCGCTCGCGCAGCGGCGGGATATGGAGCGGGAAGACGTTGAGGCGGTAGAAGAGGTCCTCGCGGAAGCTCCCTTCCCGGATTTTCTCCCTCAGGTTGCGGTTGGTGGCGGCAATGACCCGGACGTCGATCTCGATGTTCCGCGTCCCGCCCACGCGGCGGATCCTGCGGTCCTCCAGGACCCGCAGCAGCTTCGCCTGGATGGAGATGTCCATCTCCCCGATCTCGTCGAGAAAGATGGTCCCCTTGTTGGCCTCCTCGAAGAGTCCCGGCTTCCGGTGGCCGGCGTCGGTGAAGGCCCCCTTTTCGTGGCCGAAGAGCTCGCTCTCCAGAAGATTCACCGGCATGGAGGCGCAGTTGATCTCGATGAACGGCGCCTCGCGCCGCTCGGAGAGGTGGTGGATGGTGCGGGCGACCAGCTCCTTGCCGGTCCCCGATTCGCCGGTGATGAGGACGGTGGAGACGGGGGAGCGGGCCACCTCCCTCACCTGGCGGATGATCTCCTTCAGCCCCGTTCCCGCCCCCACCAGCGGAACGTTCTCGAACTCGGTCAGGTCCCCCTTGCGGAGGTTGCGCACCTCGCGCCGCAGGGTCTGGGTCTGGAGGGCGAGCTTCACGATGACCCGCAGGGCATCGGCCTTGAACGGCTTCTTCATGTAGTGGTAGGCCCCGAGCTTGAGGGCGTCGACGGCGCTCTCCACCGAGCCGAAGCCGGTGACGATGATCACCAGCAGCTCCGGATCGATCCGTTTCAGCTCCTTGAGCACCTCCAGCCCGTCTTCCGTCCCGAGATTCAGGTCGAGCAGCACCAGGTCCACGTCCTCTTCGGAGACGAGCCGGCCGGCTTCCGACCCGCCCGCCGCCGCCAGGACCTGGTACCCCTCCTCCGTGAGGATCCGCTCCACGTTTTCGCGGATGAACGCCTCGTCGTCTATTATGAGAATCTTTTCCATGGGTTGCCCCTACCTGTACCTTTCCTGCATCAATTCCGCGAAGGCCCGCGCCGCGGGCGAAAGCTCCCGCCCCGCCCGTTCAGCCAGGTAAAAGGGGCGGGAGATATTCAGCTTTCTCACCGCAATCACCGCCAGCTCCCCCCGTGCCAGTTCCCCGCGCACCGAGATCTCGGACAGAAACGCCACTCCCAGCCCGCCGGCAACGGCCCGCTTGACCGCCTCGGTGCTGCCGAGGCAGGCCCTGACCCGCAGGCTCCCGGCGGGGATGCCGGCCGCTTCCAGGGCCCCGGCAACCGCACGTCCCGTCCCCGACCCGGCCTCGCGCACGATGAACTCCTGCCGCGGGAGCTCGGCCGGGGCAATGGCGCCACCCCCCGCCAGCGGGTGATCGGGACGGGCCACCAGCCGTATCTCGTCGCGGCCGAAGGGGGTGAAGGTTATTCCCTCCTCCTCGAAGCGGCTCCCCACCACCCCGATCTCGACCTCTTCCCGGATGAGCCGGTCGACGGTCTCCCGGCTGTCTCCCTGCAGCAGGGTGAGGGAGATGCCGGGGTAGCGGCCGAAGAAATGGGGAAGCGACTCCGGAATCAGGTAGTCGCCCGGGATGGTGCTCCCGCCCACCCGGAGAGCCGCCTCCTCCACCCCCCGGAAGCGGCGCATGGTGCGCTCGATCTCCCGGGTCTCCGACACCACCCGCCGGGCCTGCTCGAGAAACAGCTTCCCCCCCTCGGTGAGGAGCGCCCCCCGGCTTGTCCGGTCCAGCAGCTTCACCCCGAGCTCGCTCTCCAGGGCGGCAATGTGCTGGCTCACGGTGGACTGGGTGATGAAGGTCGCCTCGGCGCCGCGGGAGAAACTGCCGCTGTCGGCCACCGCCAGAAATACTTCCAGTTGCTTGAGATTCATGGGGTTCTCGGAGGTATCGAAATAAACGATACGTTCGATTTGGTTTATAAAAAATATCAATTTGACCTTGCTCTGTCAATTGCCCGATAATCCGGCGGCTCTTGTACGACCGTTTCTGAATCTATGCATAAAGAGTCACGGGAGATATTATGAAAAGGATTGTCGCAGTGCTGTTGCTAATGACGCTCGTCGCCGGCTCGTCCGCCGCTTGGGCCGGGAGCCGGGGAGGCGTCGTGACGGTGGAGGTGGATCTGTCCGCCCGGGAGGGAGGGAAGGAGGCGAGGCTCTGGCTCCCCTATCCGGTCTCCGACGCCAGCCAGTCCATCACCGCCGTGAAGGTATCGGGTAATTACGCCGAATCCGCCGTCTACACCGACCGGGAGAACGGCACCCCCATCCTCTACGCCCGCTGGCCCGAGACCGCCAGGAGCCGCAGGCTGACCTTCTCCTTTGCCGCTGAACGGCAGGAGGTGGTCCGCCGCGACTTTCCGCAGAAGGAAGGGGCGTGGGACCCCGCGGATTACCGCCGGTACCTCTCCGCCACGAGCCTTGGCCCCGTTGACGGCGAGGTGAAGAAGCTGGCCGATTCCATCACGAAGGGGAAGACGACGGTGCTGGAGAAGGCGAAGGCGATCTACGACTGGACCTGCGAGAACATGTACCGCGATCCGGAGACCATCGGCTGCGGCAGGGGGGATGTCTGTTCCCTCCTCCGGAAGCCGGGGGGGAAGTGCACCGACATCTCCTCGGTCTTCGTGGCCCTCTGCCGCGCGGCCGGCGTGCCGGCGCGGGAGATCTTCGGCATCCGTCTCGGCAAGAAGGAGACCGAGGATATCACCACCTGGCAGCACTGCTGGGCCGAGTTTTTCCTCCCCGGCTACGGATGGGTGCCGGTGGATCCCGCCGACGTGCGCAAGGCGATGCTGGTGGAGAAGCTGAAGCCGGAGGACCCCCGGACGAAGGAGCTGCGCGATTACTTCTGGGGGGGGGTCGACCCGTACCGGATCAGGATCGCCGTGGGGCGCGACCTGATCCTCAACCCGCCCCAGGCGGGCAAGCCGCTCAATACCTTCGGCTATCCCTACGCCGAAGTGGGAGGAACGGCGCTCGATTCCTACGATCCGGAGAGCTTCCGCTACACGATCACATACCGGGAAAAATAGGAGGCGGCCGGAACCGCCTCCGCAAACGAAGGAGAGAGGGGGGCCGGGCGGCCCCTTTTTCTTTCTTTGGAGTGGGAGATTACTTGAGGGCGTCCGCGATGGAGTTGATCTCTTCCGGGGAGAGGGTGACATGGAACCCCATTCCCCCGACGTTGTTGTCGATGGCGGACCGGATCATCTCGGCGGTCGCCCCCCTCATGTTGGCCATCTTGCCGTGGCAGCTGGCGCAGTTGCTGGTGTAATAGAGGGATGCGCCGTCCACGTGTCCCGACCTCATGGCGACCGATCTGGCGCCCCGATTACTTCGCGCCGGCTGGGGAAGCGAGGGGGTCGTAGAGATCGCATCATTCGCCGTTGCTCCGGCGGTTGAGAGTCCCTCTTGGAGATTTGGGGCCTGCAGGCGCCCCGCGTCCCGGGTGGTCGTGCTGCCAAAGGCGATGCCGTTGCCGCCTATCGCGCCGGCCGCCAGGGCCAGAGTCAGGGTGAGTATCCCGTTTGCCGCTATGGATCTGAATTTCATGGTTTCCTCCTTGAATTCGTGAATTCAGTCGATTGATCGTTGAAATAGTCCTTCCGTCTCTTTTCCGTCCCGCCAGGGACGGTCTCCCGATTCACCTCCTTTCCCCGGGTTGTTCCACCTTCCATAACGAAAAAACCGGGCTGCCTCCTATCTGATGGTGATAGTTCGGCAACCCGGCTGTCTGCGTGAGACCCGTGGGCTTTCCGCCCCATCCTCGCGGATGGTTTAGTAGTATCGCTATCCCCCCGCCCCGAAGCCTCTTCGGCTGCGGGGCGGGAAATGCGCTCTATGGCTGTAGGTCGGCGGCTGAAACAGAAAAAGCCGGGTCGCCGCGCTATCTGATGGTGATAGTTCGGCAACCCGGCTGTCTGCATGAGACCCTGTGGGCTTTCCGCCCCATCCTCGCGGATGGTTTAGTAGTATCGCTACCAGGAACCTACGTTCTGATGATGTGATGCGTGTTTGTATCAGGAGTGTAACTAAGTGTCAATTCATTTTTTCGTGCCACGAAACAATCAGGCCCGAGAGTGCTACTTTTTCAGGCTGATCACGTAGGCGACAAGGGTGTTGACCTCGATTTCCTGCAGGGTGGTCCCGAAGGCGGGCATCCCTCCGGGACGCCCCTTGACGATGCTCTTGCGGATCGCTTCAGGGGTGCGGCCGTATTTGAGCCCGGCACGCTGCAGCGACGGACCGTTCTGGCCGCCGTTCCCCTCGGCACCATGGCAGGAAGCACAATTTTTCCTGAAGATGGCCCCGCCCATAGCCAGTTTCTGCTGCTCGCTCATCTGGCCACCCATGGTTGCCTGCGGGGGTGCCGACGCCGGTGCCTGGGCGGGCTGTTCCTGTTTGGACTTGCAGCCGACCGCGAGCAGGCAGGCGGCAAGCAGGCAGGCGGCGGCCAATTTCCGGCTGGTTTGCGGGGGGAGGGACGAGGATGTCAAAAGCATGTCTTACCTCCGGGGTGTGTAATATGAAACGTTAATCATAATCAATGAACCCGGACTCCGTGTCAAGATGGTAAATTGAGGGAGGTTCTGGCATCTTTCCATGGCCGCATCCGACGTGCGCCGGGAGGCTGATGATCTTTACCGGAGGGTCGTGGAGACCGGAAAGAAGGCCGGCGGGGCGGGGGAGAAGTAGGGGGTTTCCCATCGCTTGCGCCGGGTGTCGATCCGCGGCGGAGTGAGACTTCAACGGGCCGGGAACGCCGAAGAAAGCTGGACGTCGAAGGTCTCTCCCCCCCGGGAGAACCGGACGCGGCGCTCGCCGATCTCGACGATGCGCGCTCCGGCGACGGTTGCGCCCTCACCCGCCAGTGTGCCGTTCACCACCGCGCGGCGCAGCCCCCGCTCCTCCTGCCAGGCGATGCCGGAGACCGTGAGGGGAGCGCCCGACGGTTCGGCCGGCGCCGGCTCCGTGCCGGCTGAGGGGTGGACGGTCCGTGCCGGGGCAGGTGATGCCGGCGGCGCGACGGCGGCCGGGGCGGATTTCGGCGCTGCCGCCGCCGGGAGCGGTGCCGGCGGCTGGAGGGGGAGGGGAGCCGGTGCAGCAGGAGCCGGGGCCACGGTGACCGGCGCCTCGGCCGAGGGGGCTGAAGCCGGGGTGTCGTGCGTGACGGCCGGGTTTCGCCGCCCCTGGAGGAGGGCGCCGGCGCCTATCCCTGCCGCCAGGATCGCGATCCCGGCCACGACGAGGAGCGGCGCGGCGGTTTTCCGGCGGGGTGCGGGGGGGCGATGGGCGAGGAGGTCGGGGCGGATGTCGATGGTTCCGCCGCTGCGAGCTCGCCGCTCCTGCTCCATCTTCCGCAGGGCATCGAGAATCAGACTCATTTACGCTCCTTTCCCGTCGTAGTTACGCCGGCCTCTCCCACAGCCGGAAAACCACCCACCACCCGCCGGTAGAGGAGAAGCAGGGTCTTCTCCCCCGCCCGCCCGTCCACATCGAGCCCTTCCGCCCGCTGGAACGCGCGGACCGCCTCCCGGGTTTTCCCATCGTAGGTGCCGGACGGCTCCCCTGCGTAGCATCCCGCCCCTTTCAGCAGCTCCTGAAGCGACTCGATCTCCCTGCCGCTCCTCCCCGGTTGCAGCCGCGCCGCAAGCCCCGCCAGGGCCCCGTCGCGGGGAAGGGGCGTGACGCCTTGCGCCGGGGTGCGGGCCGTCTCCGCCGTGGTCGCCGGCGGCGGCCGGTTCCCCTTTTCCCTGTCCGCCAGCAGCGCCGTAGCGGCGGCACCCGCTCCAATGGCGAGGAGGAGGGCCGCTGCGACCGCGAATCGTGCCGCGGAGCGGGGCCGGCGCGTCTCGCCGGCGACGTCGGCGATGGCGGCGGCCGCCATCGCCGCGGATACCTCCCGCGCCTCCCGCGTGTAGGCGAGGAGAAGCGCCCGGTCGCAGGCGGCGTTGATGAGGCGGGGGAGTCCCCCGGAGAAGCGGAAGATCCTCTTTACGGCTGCGGCGGCGAAGACGACCGGCTCCCGCCCGCCGGCGGCGATCCGGATCCGGTGGCGGATATACTCCCGGGTGTCGTCCCGGTTCATCGGCTCCAGGTGGTAGCGGACCGTGATCCGCTGGTCCAGCTGGCGGAGCTCCTCCCGGCCCAGGAGCCGCTTCAGCTCGGGCTGCCCCACGAGGACGATCTGGATCAGCTTGGCCCGCTCGGTCTCCAGGTTGGAGATGAGACGGATCTGTTCCAGGACCTCCGGCGCCAGGTTCTGCGCCTCGTCGATGACCAGCACCACCGTGCGGCCGGCGCGGTTTTCGTCGAGGAGGAACCGGTCGAGCCCGTCGATCAGCTCCCCCTTTTCGGTGGCGGTGCAGGGGAGGCCGAACTCCCGGCAGATCCCCTGCAACAGCCCGAGGGGGGAGAGGGTCGGGTTGAAGATGAGGGCGGTCCGGTGCGTCCGGGGGTCGAGCTGGTTCAGGAAGGTCCGGATGACGGTGGTCTTGCCGGTCCCCACCTCTCCCGAGAGTTCGATGAAGCCGGCGCGGCTCTCGATGCCGTAGAGCAGGTGCGCCAGGGCCTCCTGATGGTGGCGGCTCAGAAACAGGAATGCCGGGTTCGGGGTGAGCGCGAAGGGGTGTTCGGTGAAGCCGAAGTGTTCACGGTACATGGTTTCCTCGTCCTATCCCTGCACCGGCAGGACGATGTTGAAGGTGGTCCCGCGGCCGGCGGCGCTTTCCACTACGATTCTGCCGTGGTGCTCTTCCACGATCCGCTGGACGATGGAGAGGCCGAGCCCCGTTCCCGCCCCCTTGCGGGTGAAGAACGGCTCGAAGATCAGCGGCAGGTCGGCCGGGGCGATGCCGGGACCGCTGTCGCTGACGGCGATGGTGGCGAAGCGGTCGCCGGCCGCGGTCGTCACGGAGATCGTCCCGCCGTCGGGCATTACCTCAAGGGCGTTCTTGACCAGGTTCAGGAGCGCCTGCTTGATCTTCTCGATGTCGAAGGCGAAGGGGGGCACCTCCCCCGGCGCGAAGGCGAGGGCGATCCCCTGCCGCTCGCACTCGCGCCGCAGCAGCAGGAGCGTGTCCTGCAGCACCCGGTTCAGGTCCCCCTCGCGGAAGGTCGTGCGGGGCGGGGAGGAAAAGTTGAGGAGCCCCGCGATGAGCCGCTCCACCCGCTCGATCTCCTGGAGCGCCTTTTCCATCAGCGCCTGGTTCTCCGGGTCGAGCCCCGCCCGGTCGTGGAGGTCGTCGAGCAGCAGCGAGACCCCGGTCAGGGGGTTGCGCACCTCGTGGGCGATGCCGGCGGCAAGCTTGCCGAGGGAGGCGAGGCGGTCGAGGCGGGTCATCTCCTCGCGGAGCCGTTCCTTCTCCGTCTCGTCCCGCATGGTGAGGGTGATGCCGCCGTCGCGCCCCGGGTGGATCGGGAAGAAACCGACCTCGAAATGGCGCTCCCGGCCGTCCCGCTCGACGATGAGCGGCTCGCGGCCGTACCCCTTGACGCCGGCCAGGACGGCCGCCACCCGCTCCGGCATATCGCCCCAGCCGCGCAGGATCTCGCCGCAGGGGGCGCCGAGCCGGGCGCTCTCGCCGAGAAACTCCCGGCCGGTGCCGTTGATCGAGGTGAGGAGCCCGTCGGGGGAGAGGGTCATGATGGCGCTCGATATGCTCTCCAGGACGCTCTCCTTGAAGTTGCGCTCCTCCAGGATCGTCAGGCGCGACCCCTTGAGCTCGTCGAGGGTCCTGAGGAGGTTGTCGGCCATCCGGTTGAAGGTGTCGGCCAGCTCCCCCACCTCGTCCCGGGCGGCGATCTCCACCCGCTCCGCCGTGTCGCCGGCGGCAAGGCGGCGGGCCCGTTCGGAGAGCAGTGCCAGGGGACGGGTCACGCCCCGGGAGAGGAGCCAGGCGCAGAGAGCCACCATGATGCTCGTGGCGGCGACGATGATGGCGGAGAGCCGCAGATGCTCCCGGAGCTGCCGGTTGATGAGGGCAGCCCCGGCCCGCGCGGTCTCGTGGAACTGGTCCACCTGGAAGCCGATGGTCACCCCGCCGAAGATGCCGTAGGCCCGGTAATCCCCGGTATCGTAGACGATCGGGGCAAAGGCCATGATCTTCTTCGCCCCGCCGACGTTGGTGATGTCCACGTGCCCCGACCGCCGCTCCCGGACCATCCGGGCCACCCGGGGGTAGTTGGGGTGGATGAAGCCGGCCTGGTCGAGGTTGTAGGGGGTGCGCCCCCGCTCCACGTCCGCCGCCGGGGTCCGGGCCGAGTACGGCGGGACCGGCCGCCCCCGGCGGTCCACGCCGCGGATGTCCCAGTACTTCGGATGGGTGATGATCCATCCCTCGTCGTCGAAGATGAAGGCGTAGTTGCCGCTCTTGTAGGAGGGGAAGACCACCGAGGAGTTGCTCCCGGGGTTGATGTGCTGGGTGAATTCCATCAGGTGGCGGTGGTCCAGGGAGAGCACCATGATCCCGTCGAAAGCGCCCCGGTGGTCGAACAGGGGGGTGGCGAAGCGGATCACGCCGCGGTATTCCTTTCCGTCGTAGGCCGATTCCGGGTCGGGGGCGCCGGCCAGCTGCTCGTCCTTCGAGACGTGAAAGCCGGTCAGGTGGGAGACGTAGATCTCCCCCCGTTTCAGGGCGCGGGTCCGGCGGAAGTACTCCTCGCTCCGGAATGCGGTGCCGGCGGGGTCCGAGACGTCGCGCAGCTCCTTCTTCGGCACCACCTTGCCGTCCCGGATGACGAAGGTCTCCCTCCCCCGGCGGTCGACCACCGCCAGCGAGCGGTAGCGGGGAATCAGCTCGTGGACCTCCCGGGGCGCGGCGGCGGTGCCGTCCCGCCGCCAGATCTCCCCCCGGCGGCTTTCGTAGAAGGCGCCGAGTATGGCGGCCGTGCGGGGGAGGGTGGCGGCCAGCCGGAGATCCGCCTCGCATTCCCGGAGAAAGTCGGCGGTGCTCTCCGCCACCTGCTCGGCCCGCAGCCGCAGGCTTTCCGACGCCTGCCGGTCGGCGGAGTCGGCGATCCGGCCGGCAAGCTCCTCCCGCACCCGCCCCAGGTTGGTGGCCAGGATGAGGGACGAGGTGAGCAGCGGCACCAGCGACAGCAGGAGCATCGCCACGAGGGTCTTCCGGAAGAGGGAGAGGCGCCTCATTTTCGTCCCCCCGCCATCTTCGCCGCCTCGGGACCGCGAAGCCGGTATGCAA
>JAJZUC010000055.1 GCA_021847245.1 Deltaproteobacteria bacterium
GCGAAAAAGTGTCCAGTAAAAACCGGAATCGCTGTCCACTCAGAACCGGAATGACTGTCCATTCTTTTCCGGAATCGGTGTCCAGTTCAGATCGGAATGGGTGTCCAGTCTACTCCGGATTTTGCAAGTGGAAACGAACCTATACCAGAGCAAAGAATCTGATGAAGCGCGGATTACCGAAAGACGCAGCGATAAAGTCCGCCATGAACGGGCGCAGCCCCTGGTGGAACTCAGGGGCTGCACATATGAACGTTGCGGTTTGGGAAGTCCTACTTCGACAAACTGGGTCGGGTGAGTCTGATGGACCAGTTGCACCGCTTCCAGAGTGCTACATGAACCGCCGTGTATGGAACCGTACGCACGGTGGTGGTGTGCCATGAACGCACTGAAGGACGCAAGTCCAGAAGTGCGGTGCTGTACGAGAGATGAGGGATGGCCCCTCGGAGTCGGCTTGCAGGAGCAGGCTTCAAACCGCCTCAAGCTGCATGGGTAAAGAGCCCTTGTGGTGAGCGTTGGGGAAAAGGCAGGGTATCACCTTGTCAGGTAGGAATCAAGGAGACGAACAAAAGTGAACCGACCGACGACGTGTCGAAAGCGTAAAGATGACGTCAAAACCGGATGGCACCACCGATCCGGGATAAGACCGGGGGAAACCTGCCTACTGCCCGGTCGGCGTCCGGCATAAAGGCGGCGTGACCTTGATTTAGGCTTTCGTATGGAACATGGGAACCTGTCGCCCCGATGCTAAGGGAGAAACGCAAGTGGGAAGTCCCCATGAGTGTGAGAGTACCGATGCGGGGCACAGGGGCGGAGCAGTCTGCAGTAGTGAGGAAGGTCCGCAATGGGACTGGAGCGAAGGGGCTGCATCGTCCAGCTTTACCGAAGGAACAACCAGCAATGGGAGGACTCGTTTGAGTGAGGCAAAGCCGTTCAGTATTTCCAAGCGCCTCGTATGGGAGGCGTACAAGCGGGTGAAGGCGAACGACGGAGCTGCCGGAGTTGACGGGCAGACGATAAAAGAGTTTGAAGAGGATCTGGGAAACAATCTCTACAGGCTCTGGAATCGGATGTCGTCAGGCAGCTACTTTCCGAAGCCAGTGCGCCGTGTCGAAATACCAAAGGGCGATGGCGGGATGCGACCGTTGGGAATTCCAACCGTCACGGACCGGATCGCCCAGAACGGTAGTCAAGCAGGTCCTGGAGCCGGAACGGGAGCGATGTTTCCATCCCGACTCGTATGGATACTCCATGCTGAAGAACGGAACCTCCTACGCCGACCTCGGTCAGGACTATTACGAGGAGCGCTACCAGTTACGGGTTGTACAGAATCTGAAGCGCAAAGCGAAACAACTCGGGTTCGAACTGGTGGCAGTCCAAGGTGAAACGGCTGCCATGTAAATGCCTTAAATTCAAAGACTTATTTTTAAGTTACTCAGAAGAAGTGCAGCAGCGTAACTCATGATATCCGTCGGATGGTTGAGGGGGACAGGTGACGCGTGAACTCTAAAATTCGCATCGAGAAACTACTTAATTGAAACTTGCCGTTTACTCTGGTATTTAATGATAATACGGACAATGGCAATTGCACCGGAAAACGGTACAGCGGAGCAGGCACGTCTGTGGCAAGTCCCGGGCGAGGTCAGCCGGGCGGGGACCAGATGAAAGAAGTCGCCGAGTATATGGACAGGCAGTCGCGGCAGGGATTTGTGGCGCTGGGATATGTGCTGATAGTCCTGCTCGGGCTTATCGATTATCTGACCAAACAGCTCACCATCGAACCTTTCTATCTTCTTCCCCTTGCGCTCATTACTTGGTCGGGTTCTCGCCGCAACGGCTTTATTGCGGCGTTTATTTCTTCCGGCATCTGGTACGTCGTCAACAGGTACGATCCTCATGACCCGGGAGTGCTCGGCGTCCAGCTCTGGAACCTTGCCTGGCAAGCCGGACTCTTTCTTGTTTTCGTTATGCTGTTTGCAGCGCTCAAATCTGCTCATGACTACAGGAAGCAGATGACCCGTCTCGATCCACTCACCGGGATGCTGAGCGGAACGTTCTTTCAGGAGTTGGCACTCGTGGAGATCCGGCGCTCGGAGCGCTATGATCATCCTTTTACCCTTGCGTTTATTGAGTTTGACCTTGCGACGCTGAGGTCGGCGGGGGATTCGGGGCACATCTCGTCGTTGCTCCGATCCGTTGCCGAGGTGGTGCGTTCCGCGGTCCGGGGGACGGACATGGCGGCGCGGCTCGACTACGCCACCTTTGCGGTACTTCTTCCCGAGACCCCCAACGAGTCCGGTCGCGTGGTCGTCAAGAAACTTCAGGAACAACTCGCCGCGTTATTGAGGCAGAATGAGTGGCAGGTGCCTTTCGGCATCGGGGCGGCGACGTTCATGTCCCCTCCCGCTAGTGTCGACGAAATGTTCCGCAAGGTGGGGGGACTCGCCCACTCGGCAAGCCGCCGCTCTTCGCACACAACGATCAGGTACGAGGTGGTCGACAGGGCGATGGAGGTCGCCTGAGGCGCTCTGTTCGGCTGCGGCGCAACTCTTGATTTCTGTGAGCAAGGGGGAGGATTCCATGCCCGACTTCGGTTCGCCGTTTGCTGTTCTTGCCAACGACAGAAAGCTGACCCATGAAGAACTGGTGCGGGCCATTCGCTTTATGGTTGCCGCCGAGTATGAGGCGATTCAGCTC
Organism: Deltaproteobacteria bacterium; assembly: GCA_021847245.1. Taxonomy (GTDB): domain Bacteria; phylum Desulfobacterota; class Desulfuromonadia; order Geobacterales; family Geobacteraceae; genus Geobacter. Next base: position 2,695 of record JAJZUC010000055.1, read on the forward strand.
TACATTCAGTTGGCCGAATCGACCGATAACGCCTTGGCCCAGGCGGTCCTGCGCGACATTGCCGACGAAGAGCGGGTTCATGCCGGGGAATTTCTGAAGTTGCTCTATCAGTTGGAACCCGATGAGGAGGCGTTCTATGCCAAAGGGTTCGAAGAGGTGGCAGTGATTGCCGAGAGGTTGAAAAAGACGGCCAAGGCCGGGAGAGGCAGGGACAAGCAGACGTCCTGACCTCTCCCGGTCACTACAGCCGACGGGCGCTGCGGAGCAATCCGGAGCGCCCTTTTTAATTACAAACCGTGTTACCCGACCGTTTTCCTGAAGCGGCTGACCGCAAAGACGAGGATTGTGCCGCCGAGCAGCGCCAGGGCCGTCACTTGTGGCCAGAGGATGTCGAGACCGATTCCCTTGAGAAAGATTCCCCGGACGATGACCAGGTAGTAGCGGAGCGGGTTCAGGTAGGTGGCGTACTGGATGCTGCGGGGCATGTTCTCGATGGGGAAAGCGAAGCCGGAGAGGAGCATGGCCGGGAAGGTGAACATGAAGGAGCTCATCATCGCCTGCTGCTGGGTGCGGCTTACCGTGGAGACGAAGAGACCGAAGCCGAGGGTGCTCATCAGGAAAAGGGCGGTGGCGCCCACAAGCAGCGGGATGCTTCCCCGCAGCGGGATGTGGAACCAGAAAAGGGCAACGCATGCCACGATGGTGACATTGATGTAGCCGACTACGGCGAACGGCACGAGCTTTCCGACGATGAACTCCCAACGCCGGATCGGCGTGACGATGATCTGCTCCATGGTGCCGATCTCCTTTTCGCGCACCACCGCCATGCTGGAGAGCATCATCGTGGTGATGAGGACCATGGAGGCGATGACCCCGGGAACGTAGAAGTTGCGGCTCTCCAGGTTGTCGTTGAACCAGGCACGGCTTTCGAGCTCCACGGCCCCTAGCTTCATGACCCGCCCTCCCTGCCGCACGAGGCGCTCAGTCGTGATCTGATCGCTGAACCGCTCCGCGATCTTTACCGAATAGCTGACGACGATCCGGGCGGTGCTCGGGTCGGTGCCGTCGACGATGATCTGAAGCGGGGCGGTCCGCCCGGCGCGGATCGCCTCCTCGAATCCCCGGTTCACCTGGACCGCGGCCCGCACCGTTCCCCGGTCCAGGAGGTCGCGGATCTCATCTTCCCGCCCCACCCGCCGCACGATGTCGAAGTAGCCGGAACGTTCCAGCCGGGCCACCAGGTCGCGGCTCGTGGCGCTGTTGTCCAGATCGTACACCGCCGTGGCGATATGCTTGACGTCGGTGTTGACCGCGTAGCCGAAGATGGTGATCTGGACCGCTGGAACGACGAGGATGATGAACCGCATCTTCGGGTCCCGCAGGATCTGGATCGCCTCTTTTATGAGCATGGACTTCAGGCGCTCGAACATGGCTACATTTTCTTCCGGAATTTTCGTACCGCCAGGGCGAAGACCAGCGATCCGAACACGGCGAGAAATAGGATATCCCCCGCCAGCGCCGTGAGCCCCACTCCTTTCAGGTAGATCCCCCGCAGGATGGTGACGAAGTAGCGGGCCGGGATGACGTGAGTGAACGCCTGGAGGGGAAGCGGCATGTTGGCGATGGGGAAGACGAACCCCGAGAGGAGGAAGGCGGGAAGGAGCGTCGCCACCAAGGCGAACTGGCTGGCGGCGAACTGGCTCCGCCCCAGGATGCTGATGAGCATCCCCAGGGCGAGCGCCACCACGAGAAAGAGGATGGATGTGCCCAGGAGCAGCAGCCTCTCTCCCCGCATCGGCACCAGGAAGATGAAGCGCCCGGCAAGGAGCGCCACGACGAGATCGAAGAGGCCGATGCAGAAATAGGGGACAAGCTTGCCGACGATCAGCTCCCCCCCGGTGAGGGGGGTGGAGATGAGCTGCTCCATGGTCCCGGTCTCCCACTCCCGTGCCACGGTGAGGGAGGTGAGGAGCGCCGCGATGACCATCATGATGACGGCGATGAGGCCGGGAACGATGGCGTTTCGGGAGACCAGGTCGGCGTTGAACCAAACCCGGGGCTCCGGGGCGAGGGGCGGGCGGGAGAGGGTGTCGACCGCGCGGCGGCTCTGCTCCAGGGTGATGCTGCGGCTGTAAGAGTCCACGATGAAATCCGCATAACCCAGCGCCGTGGTGGCGGTGTTGGAGTCGCTCCCGTCGACGATGGCCTGGACTTTCACCGTCCGGCCCGCCTGGAGGTCGTCGTCGAACCTGCGGGGGATGATGAGGGCCATGAGGGCGTCGCGGCGGTCGATGTCACGTTCGATCTCCCGGTAGCTGGCGGCGTACCTCTTGAGGGAGAAGTAGCGGGAGCCGCTGAACCGGCTCACCAGGTCGCGGCTTGCCGGGGTGCCGCTCTGGTCCCAGACGACGAGGGGGACATTGTCCACATCCAGGGTGAGGGCGTAACCGAAGAGAAAGAGGAGCATCATCGGGATGGCGATCCCCATGATGAGGCTTCGGATGTCCCGGAAGACGTGGATGAACTCCTTGCGGGCCACCGCCTTGATCCGCTGCAGCTTCATCGGCTGAACTCCCGCTGCGCCCCTTCCTCCCGGTCCCGGGCCTCGATCAGGGAAACGAAGACATCCTCCAGCGAGGGGACGATCTTTTCGATGCGGTCGGCGGTGACGCCGCGGGCGGCGAGGAGCTCTCCGAGGGCCGGTACCGCTGCCCGGGCGTTGCCGGTCACCACGTGGAGCCCCCGGCCGAAGAGGGCGGCATGCTGCACCCCGGGGATGGTCTCAAGCTCCTCCAGCAGCTCCTGGGGGTGGTCGCAGGCCACCTCCACAATCTCCTCGGTCATCCGTTCGGTCTTCAGCTCTTCCGGCGTGCCGAGGGCGATCAGCTCCCCCCGGTAGATGAGGGCGAGGCGGTCGCAGTACTCGGCCTCGTCCATGTAATGGGTGGTGACGAAGACCGTGACCCCGGCGCCGGCCAGGTGGTAGATCAGATCCCAGAAGCCGCGGCGGCTGATGGGGTCGACGCCGGAGGTCGGCTCGTCGAGGAAGACGATGGGGGGCTCGTGGAGGATGGCGCAGCCAAGCGACAGGCGCTGCTTCCAGCCGCCGGAGAGGACGGCGGTGCGGCTTCGGCGGTGTCCGGCAAGTCCCGCCATCTCGATCACCCACTCCTTCCGCTCCCGGCGCCTGTCGGCCGGTACCTTGTAGATGCCGGCGTAGAAGTCGATGTTCTCCTCCACGGTCAGGTCCTCGTAGAGGGAAAACTTCTGGCTCATGTAGCCGATGTTCTTCTTGATCTCCTCCGCCTCGCGGACGATGTCGAAGCCGGCCACGGTGCCGCTGCCGGCGGTGGGGGAGAGGATGCCGCAGAGCATCCGGATCGTGGTCGATTTCCCCGCGCCGTTGGGGCCCAGGAAGCCGAAGATTTCCCCCCGGCGGACGTCGAGGCTGATCCGGTTCACGGCCACGAAGTCGCCGAAGCGCCGCTCCAGCTCCCTGAGGGTGACGGCATAATCGGTGCCGGTCATGGCTTACCTTCCTGGCTGGAGAGGACCGAGACGAAGACATCCTCCAGGCTCGGTTCGACGGCGCGCAGTCCCCGCAGGGCGACCCCTTCCCGTGCCATGAGCGCCTCGATGGCACGGGTTGTCTCTTCCGGTTGTTCAGTCACCACGTGGACCCGGTCGCCGAAGAGCCCCACGGTGATGCCGGCGAGCCCCCCGCGCAGGATGCGGGCTGCCTGCCGGGCGGCATCGGTGCGGACTTCGAGGATCGTTCCCCGCATCAGCCCCTTGAGCCGCCCCGGGGCGTCGCAGGCCAGCAGCCGCCCCTTGTGGATCAGTCCCACCCGGCTGCAGCGCTCCGCCTCGTCCAGGTAGGCGGTGGTCACGAAGATGGTGACCCCCTCCCGCAGGAGCTGGTAGAGGATGCGCCAGAAGTCCCGGCGGGAGACCGGGTCGACCCCATTGGTCGGCTCGTCCAGGAAGAGGACCCGCGGGGTGTGGACCAGGGCGCAGGCAAGCCCCAGCTTCTGCTTCATGCCGCCGGAGAGGTTCCCCGCCTGGCGCCGCCGGAAGGGGGCGAGGTTGCTGAATGCCAGCAGCCTGTCTATTTTTTCGTCACGCCCCCGGCGGGGGATGCCGTAGATGTCGGCATAGAAGTGGATGTTTTCAATTACCGTGAGGTCAGGGTAGAGGCCGAAGCGCTGGCTCATGTAGCCGATCTCCTCCTTGATCTCCTCCGCCTCGCGCACGGTGTGGCGCCCCAAGACCCGCGCCTCGCCGCCGGTCGGATCCATGATGCCGGCCAGCATCCGCATGGTGGTGGTCTTCCCCGCCCCGTCGGAGCCGACGAGGCCGAAGAGCTCCCCCGGGGCCACGGTGAGGGTGAGGCCATCCACGGCGGTCAGCTCGCCGAAGCGCTTGGTCAGGTTGTCGGTTTTGATGGCGTCCATGGAAAGGTTATGGGTAATTGGTCATGAGTCATGGGTGTACCCCGTACCCATGACCCCTTACCTCGTACCTGCCTGCGTGATGATCTCCGCATCGGCCGGCATCCCCGGCTTCAGCTCCATCTTCGGGTTCGGGACGGTGATCTTGATCCGGTAGACGAGCTTCACCCGCTCCTTTTCGGTCTGGACATTCTTCGGCGTGAACTCGGCCTCGGAGGAGATGAAGGTGACGGTCCCCTCGTAGCGCCGGTCGGGGAAGGCGTCGGTCTTGATCCGGGCCTTCTGCCCCACCTTGACCCGCCCCAGGTCGGTCTCGGCGATGTAGGCCCGCAGCCAGGTGTCGGTGATGTCGCCGACGGTGATGATCGGCGTTCCGGCCGCCACCTGCTCCCCCGGCTCCACGTGCTTCGAGAGAACGAGACCGGTCAGGGGGGCGGTGAGAGTGGTGTAGGAGAGGCGGGTGCGGGCCAGCGCCAATGTCTCCCGGCCCTGCCTGAACTGGGCCCGGGCGGCGTCGATCCGCTCGCGGCGCTGCCCCCGGTGCATCAACTCCTGCCGGGCCCGGGCTTCGCGAAGCTCTGCCCGGGACGCATCGCGCGCCGCCCGCGCGGCGTCGAAGTCGCGCTTCGGGATGACCTCCCGCCGGTACAGGGCCTCCTGGCGGGCAAAATCGGTTTCCAGACGGTCGGCTTCGGCCTTGGCGCGCGTCACCGCGGCGTCGGCCTGGGCGATCTCCTCCCGCCGGAAACCGTTTTCCTGCTCCCGCAAGGCTGCCGCCAGCGCCTCCACCTGCTGCTCCTGCCGGGCGACCTCCAGCCGTTGGTCTTCGTCATCCAGCCGCGCCACCACCTCCCCCCCCGTCACCGTCTCCCCTTCGTCGACAAGCCGCTCGCGCACCTTGCCCGGAATCTTGAAGCTCACCTCCACGTCGGTCACCTCGATGTTGCCCGAAACCTTGACCGTCCCGTCGGCCGGGGCGTTGCGGCGGGTCCCGAACCAGAGCGCAAGAGCGGCGCCGAGCAGGACCAGCACGATAATGACCGCCTTCTTCCTCATGAAACTCCCCCGTGGAATGGTATCCTTGACTCAGTGCATATCTATTCTGTCACGATGAGCGGAGTTGTAAAGAAGTAATAGCCCGGTTCCGCCCGGCTCATTGGAACGGTTTATGCTCATCTCATCACGATAGAGGGACAAAAGTGGTAAAAAACAGCATAAGGTGGTGATTTCATTGCGATGTGCCCTGGTGTGCGACGATGAACCGATTATCAGGATGAGCTTAAAAAATAAGCTCAAGGAGCTCGGATTCGATGAGATCGTTGAGTGCGGCGATGGTGAGCAGGCGGTCCAGCTTGCTCTCAGCAGACTCCCCGATATCGCAATCCTCGACGTCTCCATGCCGAAGAAAGACGGTGTGACGGCAGCCCGTGACATCCGCCAGAAGCTGAAGATCCCCATCATTCTCCTGACCGCCTGCTACGATCCCGATACGGTCAAGCGGGCCAAGGAGAGCGGCATCGGCGGCATCCTGACCAAGCCGTTCCGGGAGCAGGACCTCTGGCCTGCCATCGAGCTGGCCTTCGCCCGCGTCGACGAGGTGGAGGCCCTCAAGGAGCAGGTGGAGGACCTGAAGGAGACCCTGGAGAGCCGCAAGGTCGTCGAGAAGGCCAAGGGGATCCTGATGCAGAAACAGGGGCTTTCGGAGCCCGAGGCGTTCCGCAAGATGCAGAAGCTGGCCATGGACAAGCGGAAAAGCATGCGCCAGATTGCCGAGGCGATCCTGCTGACCGAGGCGTGAGCGGCGCAGGAACAGAAAAGAGAAGGCGTCGGTGGGGTACCGGCGCCTTTTCTATTTTTTGGGCATAAATTACCCTTTGCTGGTGCAGAGGAATTATTGAGTGGTTATTGGCAGTTGAGCTGATTAATTGTTAGGCATCTGCACCGGAAAGAGGCTTGAGCGGCGACGGCCATTTTGAAAAAGCTAACAAAATGGCCATATTGGAAGTTGGCATGCTCAATGCTAAAAGAAGGTCAAAAGCGAATCACGAGAATACGCTGTAGTGTTCTTGCAGAAATCACAGGCAAAGGCGCCGCCATTATCGAGAATGGGGCGCCTTTTTTGTTGCCCCGCACATTCCCAGACGGTCCACGGATGAGTGGACGAAAGGAGACGGAAACATGAGACAGATCGCGATTTACGGCAAAGGTGGCATCGGCAAATCCACCACCACCCAGAACACAGTAGCGGGACTCGCCTCCATCGGCAAAAAGGTGATGATCGTCGGCTGCGACCCGAAGGCCGACTCCACCCGGCTGATCCTCCACGCCAAGGCCCAGTCCACGGTCATGGACCTCGTGCGCGAACTGGGCACCGTCGAGGACCTGGAACTGGAAGATGTCATGAAGGTGGGTTTCGGCGACGTGAAGTGCGTGGAGTCGGGCGGCCCGGAGCCGGGTGTCGGTTGTGCCGGCCGCGGCGTCATCACTGCCATCAACTTCCTCGAGGAGAACGGCGCCTACACCCCCGACCTCGACTTCGTGTTCTATGACGTCCTCGGCGATGTCGTGTGCGGCGGGTTCGCCATGCCGATCCGGGAGAACAAGGCGGAAGAGATCTACATCGTCTGCTCCGGCGAGATGATGGCCATGTACGCCGCCAACAACATCGCCAAGGGTATTCTCAAGTACGCCTCCTCCGGCAAGGTCCGCCTCGGCGGCCTCATCTGCAACTCCCGCAATACTGACCGTGAGGACGAACTGATCGAGGCGCTCGCCGCCAAGCTCGGCACCCAGATGATCCACTTCGTCCCCCGCGACAACCAGGTGCAGCGGGCGGAGCTTCGCCGGATGACGGTCATCGAGTACTCCCCCGAGCACAAGCAGGCCGAAGAGTACCGCACCCTCGCCAAGAAGATCTCCGAGAACAAGATGCTGGTGGTTCCGACTCCGCTGGAGATGGACGAACTGGAAGAACTGCTCATGGAGTTCGGGATCATGGAGGCCGATGACGAGAGCGTGGTCGGCGTGGCGGAAGCGGCATCGAAATGACGAACGCTTTTGGGCCATCTCGGCGTTTCCTTCGTTATCGCTAGTGCGGCGTAGCGCTGCTACGCCTCCGCGCTCTTCCTCGGAAGCCGCCGACCTGACCTCAAAATCGTTCGCCAGTAGGTTTAACCAAAACATGTAGGGGGGCTGCTTGCTGCGCCCTTAAAGGAGCTTTTATGTCCAACGCACTCAAAAAAACTGAAGGCATAACCACGGTCGACGGGATCACCAAAGAGTCGACCCAGGCAATGATCGACAAGGTTTTGGAGGTCTATCCGGAAAAAGGGAAGAAGAAGCGGGCGCCGCACCTGGCCCCCAACGATCAGGCGGGCGGCAGCGCCTGCGTCAAGTCCAACAAGAAGACCGTTCCTGGTGTCATGAGCGCCCGCGGCTGTGCTTACGCCGGCGCCAAAGGGGTCGTCTGGGGCCCGATCCGCGACATGGTTCACGTCTCCCACGGCCCGGTCGGCTGCGGCTGGTACTCCTGGGGCACCCGGCGCAACCTCATGACCGGAACCCTGGGGGTCGACCAGTTCGGTATGCAGTTCACCTCCGATTTCCAGGAGAAGGATATCGTCTACGGCGGCGACAAGAAGCTGAAGCAGCTGCTGGGCGAGGCCAAGGAGCTCTTCCCGCTGGCCAAGGGAATTTCGGTCCTCTCCGAGTGTCCGGTAGGCCTCATCGGCGACGACATCAACGCCGTGGCCAAGACGACCTCCAAGGAGCTGGACATCCCGATCATCCCGTGTAACTGCGAGGGTTTCCGCGGGGTCTCCCAGTCCCTGGGGCACCACATCTCCAACGACACCATCCGCGACTACATCATCGAGACCCGCGAGTTCGCCGAGCCGATCGGTCCCTACGACATCGCCCTCATCGGCGAGTACAACATCGGCGGCGACGCCTGGTCGACGAAACCGCTCCTGGAAGAGTGCGGCTTCAACGTAAGAGCGGTCTGGACCGGCGACGGCGAGATGGAGAAGATCGCCGCCACGCACCAGGTGCGACTCAACGTCATCCACTGCTACCGCTCCATGAACTACATGTGTAAGGTCATGGAGGAGAAGTACGGCATTCCCTGGATCGAGCTGAACTTCTTCGGCCCGACCAAGATCAAGGAGAGCCTGCGCAAACTGGCCGAGCTCTTCGACGACTCCATCAAGGAAAAGGTCGAGGCGGTCATCGCCAAGTACGACCCCCAGATGCAGGCGGTCATCAATGAGGTTCGCCCCCGTCTCGAAGGGAAGAAGGTGATGCTCTACGTCGGAGGCCTCCGGCCTCGCCACACCATCGGCGCCTACGAAGACCTGGGGATGATCTGCGTCGGCTCCGGCTACGAGTTCGCCCACACCGACGACTACGACCGGACCGCCCCTGAGATGCCCGATGCCACCGTGGTCTATGACGACGCCTCCGAGTTCGAGATGGAACAGTTCGCCCACGTGCTGAAGCCCGACCTCATTGCCTCCGGAATCAAGGAGAAGTACGTCTTCCAGAAGATGGGGCTTCCGTTCCGTCAGATGCACAGCTGGGACTACTCCGGCCCCTACCACGGGTACAAGGGGTTCCCGATCTTTGCACGGGATATCGACATGGCGATCAATTCGCCGACCTGGGATTTGGTGAAGAGCCCGTTCTAATGTATTGGCTCCCCCCTTTGCAAAAGGGGGGCTGGGGGGGATTTCGATTCAAGGCAAATCCCCCTCAATCCCCCTTTTTCAAAGGGGGAGGTTAAACAAACACAATCTGCCGTGGGACGGATGAGTCCCCGGAGAGGAGACATATCATGGCCAATAATCTTGGATTAGCAGTAAAACCGGTGACCGAGACCCCTGCCGAGGAGATCGAGCGGGTCAAGGCATGGATCAATACCGAAGAGTACAAGGAACTGAACTTCAAGCGCGAGGCGCTGGTGATCGCACCGCCCCACGCCTGTCAGCCGCTGGGGGCCGAACTGGTGGCCCATGCCTTCGAGGGGTCCCTTCCCTTCGTCCACGGCTCCCAGGGGTGCGCCTCCTACTATCGCTCCACCCTCAACCGCCACTTCCGCGAGCCGGCTCCGGCCGTCTCCGATGCCATGACCGAAGACGGCGCGGTCTTCGGCGGCCAGAACAACCTCCACGAGGGGCTAGAGAACGCCATCGCCCTCTACAAGCCGAAGATGGTCCCCATCTTCACCTCCTGCATGCCGGAGATCATCGGGGACGACCTGACCGCGTTCCTCAAGAACGCCCGCAACAAGGGGATCGTTCCGGCCGACATGCCGACCCCCTACGCCAACACCCCGAGCTTCAACGGCTCCCACGTCCACGGCTACGACGCCATGCTCCTCTCCATCCTCCAGACCCTGACCGACGGGAAGAAGGTGGAGGGGCGCTGCACCGGCAAGATCAACCTGATCCCCGGCTTCGACGCCAACACCGGCAACTTCCGCGAGTACAAGCGGATCTTCGAGGCCTTCGGCGTTCCGTACACCATCCTCGGCGACATCTCCGAAGTCTTCGATTCGCCCCTGGACGGCACCTACCGGATCTACCCCGGCGGCACCAAGCTGGACGACGCGGCCGACTCCATCAACGGCAAGGCCACCATCAACCTCGGCCCCTTCTCCGCCACCAAGACCTATGCCTGGCTGAAGGATAACTACGCCGGCAAGCATGCGGCGATCCCGATGCCGCTCGGCATCGCCAAGACCGACGCCTTCCTGATGAAGATCGCCGAAATCAGCGGCAAGCCGGTCCCCGAGAGCCTCAAGGCCGAGCGCGGCCGGGCCGTGGACGCCATGACCGACGCCCACCAGTACATCCACGGGAAAAAGTTCGCCCTCTACGGCGACCCGGATCAGCTCCTCGGCTACGTCTCCTTCCTCCTGGAGATGGGTGCGGTTCCCTACCACATCCTCTGCAGCAAGGGGAGCAAGAAGGTGGAGAAAGAGATCCAGGCGCTCCTCAACACCTCCATGTACGGCCAGCAGGGCAAAATCTACATGGGCAAGGACCTCTGGCACATGCGGAGCCTCCTCATGACCGACCCCGTCGACGCCATCATCGGCGACACCCACGGCAAGTTCATCGCCCGCGACGCGAAGATTCCGCTCTTCCGTTTCGGCTTCCCGATCATGGACCGGGTGAACCTGCACCGCTACCCGATCATCGGCTACCAGGGGGTGATCAACATGGTGACGACCATCTGCAACAAGTTCATCGAGATTGTGGATGAGACCTGCGAAGACCGGTTCTTCGAGATGATGCGGTAATAAGGTCGGGACCGGGAACCCGGGACCGGGAAAGGCTGGAAAAGGAAAAGGGCGCTTCCATGTGGGAGCGCCCTTTTGCTGTGCGGGACACGCCGTTTTCGTGCCAGGAGACTGTAAGGTGGAGGAAACGGAACGGGGCGTGAGTAGGCCTTTTTGTTTGCCCGGCTTCCGTTTCCCGAACCTCTGTCTCCTTGGGAGGATTCTGTTCATCTCTGCCTAATATGTGGGCAAATCGAGGTGGCGAGCTATCCCTTCAGAAGAAAATCATGCATAAAAACAACCGGATACGAGCTTTGCGGCAGATTGGCACACCAGATGCTAACTGAATGGCAACCCGAAGTCTTTTTCGACGTATTTCTGGCAAAGGCGCCAACCATCTACGGGATGGGGCGCCTTTGCCGTTTAAGGGGTTCATCATGGCCAAGCCGGACTATTACGACGTATCCGAATGCGAAACCCACGACGCCGGCGCTCCCAAGTTCTGCAAGAAGTCGGAGCCGGGGGAGGGGACCGAACGCTCCTGCGCCTATGATGGTGCCCGGGTGGTGCTGATGCCGCTCACCGACGTGATCCACCTCGTCCACGGCCCCATCGCCTGCGCCGGCAACTCCTGGGACAACCGGGGGGCGCGCTCATCCGGCTCCCAGCTCTACCGCCGGGGCTTCACCACCGAGATGCTGGAGAACGACGTCATCTTCGGCGGCGAGAAGAAGCTCTACAAGGCGATTCTGGAGCTGGCCGAGCGTTACCGCGATCAGGCGAAGGCGATCTTCGTCTACGCCACCTGCGTTACCGCCATGACCGGCGACGACATCGAGGCGGTCTGCAAGGCGGCACAAGGCAAGGTCTCGATCCCGCTGGTGCCGGTCAACACCCCAGGCTTCATCGGCGACAAGAACATTGGCAACCGCCTGGCGGGGGAGGTCCTCTTCAAGCGGGTCATCGGCACCGCCGAGCCGAAGGTGTTGGGGGAGTACCCCATCAACCTGATCGGCGAGTACAACATCGCCGGCGACCTCTGGGGGATGCTGCCGCTCTTCGACCGGCTCGGGATCCAGATCCTCTCCTGCTTCAGCGGCGACGCGAAATTCGAGGAGCTCCGCTACGCCCACCGGGCGAAGCTGAACGTCATCATCTGCTCGAAGAGCCTCACCAACCTCGCCAAGAAGATGCAGAAAACTTACGGCATGCCGTACCTGGAGGAGTCGTTCTACGGCATGACCGACACCGCCAAGGCCCTGCGGGACATCGCCCGGGAGCTCGACAACGCCGTGGGTGGGCTGGAGAAGCGGACCATGCAGGAGCGGGTGGAGCGGCTCATCGAGGAGGAGGAGCGGAAGTGCCGGGAACTGCTCGAACCGTACCGCTTCCGCCTGAGCGGCAAGCGAAGCGTCCTTTTCACCGGCGGGGTGAAGACCTGGTCCATGGTGAACGCCCTGCGGGAGCTGGGGGTGGAGATCCTGGCCGCCGGGACCCAGAACTCGACCCTGGAAGACTTCTACCGGATGAAGGCCCTGATGCACCAGGATGCCCGGATCATCGAGGACACCAGTACGGCGGGGCTTCTGTCGGTCATGTACGAGAAGATGCCGGACCTGATCGTGGCGGGGGGGAAGACCAAGTTCCTGGCGCTGAAGACGAAGACGCCGTTTCTGGACATCAACCACGGCCGCTCCCATCCCTATGCCGGGTACGAGGGGATGGTGACCTTTGCCAGGCAGCTCGATCTTACGGTGAATAACCCGATCTGGAAGGTCCTGAACGGCAAGGCCCCGTGGGAGAAGACGAAGAAGGAGCTCTCGGCCGAAGTGTCCCTGGCCGCCGGCCACGCCGAGGCCCATCTGGCGGAGGACCTGAGCGCCTCCCGGGTGAAGGTGCCGACCAAATGCGCCACGGTGAACCCCCAGAAGAACTCCCCGGCCCTCGGCGCCACCCTGGCCTATCTCGGCATCGACCAGATGCTGGGGCTCCTCCACGGCGCCCAGGGGTGCTCCACCTTCATCCGGCTCCAGCTCTCCCGGCACTTCAAGGAGTCGATCGCCCTCAACTCCACCAGCATGAGCGAGGACACGGCCATCTTCGGTGGCTGGGAGAACCTGAAGAAGGGGATCAAGCGGGTCATCGAGAAGTTCAAGCCGACCGTCGTCGGTGTCATGACTTCCGGTCTCACCGAGACCATGGGGGACGACGTCCGGAGCGCCATCGTCCACTTCCGTCAGGAGAACCCGGAACACGACGGGGTGCCCATTATCTGGGCATCGACCCCCGACTACTCCGGCTCCCTCCAGGAGGGGTACGCGGCGGCGGTGGAGGCGATCGTGAAGAGCGTACCCGAGGGGGGGGAGCCGATCCCCGGGCAGGTGACGGTCCTTCCCGGCGCCCATCTCACCCCGGCCGACGTGGAGGAGGTGAAGGAGATCTGCGAGGCGTTCGGCCTCGACCCGATCATGGTTCCCGACATCGCCAACGCCCTGGATGGCCACATCGACGACACGGTCTCCCCCCTCTCGACCGGCGGCGTTTCCATGGAGCGGATCCGCCAGGCGGGACGGAGCGTGGCGACCATCTACATCGGCGATTCCCTGGCCAAGGCCGGGCTGGCGCTGAAGGAGAAGTTCGGCACCCCGGCTTACGGTTTTACCTCCATCACCGGCCTGGCCGAGGTTGACGGTTTCATGGAGACCCTCTCGGCCATTGCCGGCCGGCCGGTCCCCGAGAAGTTTCGCCGCTGGCGAAGCCGCCTCATGGACGCCATGGTGGACAGCCACTACCAGTTCGGGCTCAAGAAGGTGACCATCGCCCTGGAGGCGGACAACCTGAAGAGCATGGCCGGCTTCCTGGCCGGCATGGGGTGCGAGATCCAGGCGGCCATCGCCGCCACCCGGGTTCGGGGGCTCGACGGCCTCCCGGCGAAGGAGGTCTTCGTGGGGGACCTGGAGGACCTGGAGACGGCGGCGGCAGGGAGTGACCTGATCGTGGCCAACTCCAACGGCCGCCAGGCGGCGGCGAAGCTCGGCATCAAGGCCCATCTCCGGGCGGGGCTTCCGGTCTTCGACCGCCTCGGCGCCCACCAGAAGATGTGGGTCGGGTACCGGGGGACGATGAATCTGCTGTTCGAGACGGCCAACATCTTCCAGGCCAACGCGAAAGAGGCGCAGAAGCTGGCGCATAATTGAAAGGAACAAAACACAGCGGCACGGAGGCACGGAGAGAATCTCTAAAAGCTGAGAAGCAGTCTTTAAGGTTTTTAAACCCGAAAAGAATTTTGTTTTTCTCCGTGTCTCCGTGGTGAAAAAGGAGCTTTTTATGAAAGTCGCATTCACATCAACAACAGGCGAGATGATCGACGAGCACTTCGGCATGGCGAAGAACTTCCACATCTGGGAGATCGGCCCGGATGCCTCATCCTTCGTGGAGACGGTCACCATCGGGGCGCACGGCGACGACGAGGAGGACAAGATCGCCGCCCGGGCCGCGGCCCTGAAGGATTGCGCCATCGTCTACACCATGGCGATCGGCGGGCCGGCCGCGGCCAAGCTCGTGGCGCTCAAGATCCATCCCATGAAGACCAACACCCCCGTGAGCCTCCCCGAGATGGTGACGAAGCTCCAGGAGGTTCTCAAGGGGAACCCGCCGCCGTGGCTGCGCAAGGCGATGAACAAGGGGCAGGAAGTATCGTTCGAGGAAGATTGATTTCGCAGGGGCAATTCATTGATTGCCCTGCACAACCACAAACATAACGGAGGATAGAGGAAATGGCTTACATTACTGGACTCAGAAGGAACAAGACGGAGTACACCCCCGAGTTCATCGTCTCCATCGACGATGAGACCTGCATCGGCTGCGCCCGTTGCTACAAGGTCTGCGCCCACGGCGTGCTGACCTTCGAGGAGGTGGACGAGGACGATTCGGCCAAGATGTTCATGAAGGTCTCCAATCCGGACAACTGCATCGGTTGCCAGGCGTGCGGCCGGACGTGCTCGAAGAAGTGCTTCACCTTCGCGCCGGTGGAGATGTAGCGGAGCGGCGATTTCCGGAACCTGGCGGCGTTTCGCATCTCTCCCCGTTGTGCGGCGTAGCGCTGCTACGCCTCCGCCGGGGAGAGACGCGAAGCCTTGCCGGAACCCGAAACTTGCCGCTCCTGGGGATTAATGCGAGAGGAGGTGCGCTATGCTCATCGCCGTTGCTTCCAGGGATGGAAAGGAGATCAACCAGCACTTCGGCCATGCCGACCGCTTCCTCATCTTCGAGGTGGATGGCGGCGAGGCGCGGCTGGTGGACGAAAAGAAGGTGGAGCGCTACTGCACCTACGATGCTTCCCATCCCCAGCGCGCCCATCTGCTCCAGGCCATTGCCGATGCCCTCACCGGCTGCCGCGCCGTGGTCTGTGCCCAGATCGGGCAGGGGCCCCAGACGGAGATGGAACGGTTCGGCGTCGACGCCTTCGTGGCCGACGGTCCCATCAAGGCGACCCTGGTGGAGATCGCCAAGGTCCTGTAGGGGCAACGAGGTGATGACCCGATGCAGAATTCGGCCTTCAACCACTGCAACCTTCCCCCCTGGGTCATCGCCTCCCGCCATTTCAATGACCATCCCCAGCTCCTGGAGGTCCAGGGGGTCCGCCAGGCCAACCGCTTCCTCTTCCGGAAACTCGACGGGATCGGCTCCCCCGAGGAGCGGGGGGAGGTCTTTAACGACTACATGTCGGTCAAGTTCCAGCTCCACCACTGGCAGGACCAGCGGACCGACACGGCCCGCAAGAGCCTCAAGAACAGCTATCTCCGCTATCTGCGGGGGTGGATGATGGATTCCAACTCCGTCGAGGGGGCGGTCCTCAAAGGGTGGGTGGAGAGCCGGATGGGGATCGTCCCCACCTATCACCGGGCCCGGATCGAAGGGATCCACACCGAGGCGTACTACCAGTATGCCGTCGACCGGACCAAGGGGAGCGCCCGCACCAACGCCATCAACTCCCAGCTCGACCTCCTCTACGAGTTCTGCCAGTACGAGCTGGCGCACCGCTTCCCCGGGGAGCGGTGGGCGACCCTCTACCGGGGGACCTGCGATGCGGACGAGTACGATGCGGTGGAGGAGATCAACAGGCGGGAGAAGATCGTCCGCTTCAACAACCTCGTCTCCTTCACCTCCGACGAGGAGCGGGCCTGGGAGTTCGGCTCCACCGTCTGGGAGATCCGGGCGCCGCTGGCCAAGGTCTTTTTCTTCAGCGACCTCCTCCCCAACAGCATCATGAAGGGAGAGGGGGAGTACCTCATCATCGGGGGGGAGTACCGGGTGCGGCGGGTGATGTGCACGGTGTGAGGCGACGGAAACCCGAACGGAAAAAGCCCCGGGGGAGCGACTCCTTCGGGGCTTTTTTGCGTTCAGGGGGCGAAGGGGGCTATTTGCTCGTGGCAAACGCCTCCTGCTTCACCGCCATGTCGACCACGGGGAGGGGGGGCACGCCCTTCAGGCCGTAGACCTGCTCCAGGTCGATGTCCTTCGGCACGGCGCCGAGAAGCGCCTCCGCCACCTTCTGGTCGGCCTGGCGGTAACGGAGCCTGACCTCCAGGGTGACCCGCTTCAGCCCTGCCGGGAAGTGGATGCCGTAGTACACGTCCCTGTACCCCCGCGGCGGGATGGTGTCGTGCTTGGCGAAGGCGGTGACCACCCACGGGTCGATGGCGAAGTGGAAATCGCTCCCCATCCCGTCGGAGTTGAAGTTGCGGGCGGTGTCGGGGAGCGAGCCGTCGGGGTTGAGGGTGCCGCTGGTCATGACGACCTTGCCGGTTTCATCCCTGGCGGTCACCTCCAGCCACATCTGGCGGACGTTGGAGAGGGAGGTGGGGAGGTTGTGGCCGGCCCGGATGTTCTTCACCCGCACCTTCAGCTCGTCCAGGGTGCCGTCGTGGTAAACGGGGAAGATCTCCAGGTCGGCCGCGGACTTGAGCCGCTCCACCGCCATGGCGTACTGCTGCATGAGGCTCTGGGCCAGTTTCTCGTCTCCCGCCTTCTTGGCCGCCCCGGCGGCCAGGTAGGTGAGGAGGTAGTTGGCGCCGCTGAAGTAGTGGTGGTACTCCTCCCGCTGGGGCTTCACGAACTGGTCGGCGGAGCGCTTGAAGGTCTCGATGTCGACCATGTGGCAGTCCTGGCAGAGGATCGCCTTCTGGGCGTAGGG
>JAJZUC010000056.1 GCA_021847245.1 Deltaproteobacteria bacterium
CCCGAATGCTTCACCCCCCCTGCCACGTCCACACCGCCGAACAGAAAGTGCTCGGCATCCTCGACATCGGGCTTTCGGAGGAACCGCTCCAGCGGACCCTTGCCACGCTCAGGATGAGGATGACCGTCTTCTGCCTCATGATACTCGCCCTGACGGTGGGGGGGGTGTCGGCCCTGCTCCAGCGCAATGTCCTCATGCCGATCAGGGAGCTGTGGGACTACGTCTCCCGGACCAGGCGCGGCGAAACGGGACTGAAGGCGCCGGTGTACCGGGACGAGATCGGTGAGCTCGCCCGCTCGTTCCAGGAGATGGCGGCAAAGCTCAGATCAACCCGCGACGACCGCGAAGGGGGCTCCGATCCCCCGGCGGACAGGTGACCGCGGGGAGTCCATGAGACATTCCCAGGAGCTCACCTCACCCCCCGAGCATCCCGGCACCCCTCCGGACCGGGACGTGGTACGGGCAGAAACCGCCCGCCGGATCGCGCAGCTCCGGAGCAAGTCGAACCGCGGCCTCTGGGCCATGGCGCTCTTCATCGCCATAAGCACCGTCGCTCTCCGGGACTTCAATCTCCTCCCCCCCCTCCCGGAAACCGTCCGGGCACTCCTCGGCCGCCCCCCGTCGGCCCTGATGATCAGCGGCGCCCTGGTCCTCTACACCTTCTCGGCCATCATCCTCATTCTTTCCCGCATGATGAGCGGCTCCGGCCAGTTCGGCGTTTTCTCCCACGTCGGCTATCTTTCCGCATTTTACGCCTTCTACCACTTTGCCCGGGCCCTCGACGAAAATTTCTGGGCCGTCTTCGCCGCCGGCTTCACCATCCTGGCGCTGGAGAGCTACCACATCTGGAACCACTATGCGGAGGAGATCCGGAAGGAGCAGGAGGTGCTTGACGCCATCGACCGGTCGCGCCGAAGCTGACCCCGCGGCGGCGCCGGAAAACGCTTGACGAATTACCGCTGAATTGCTAGCTTTATTCCGAGCTTATCGACAACTGCATACGTTTTCATTCGCTAGGGGAGTTTCGACTGAGAGTTCGCCGTCACGCGGCGAGCGACCCTTTGAACCTGATCCGGGTAATGCCGGCGTAGGGAAGCGCGTTCATCCAAGGGGCCGCTTTCGCGGCCCTTTTCGTTTACAGTACACCAAGCGTCCGACACCACGGACGCATCGGAGAGACCTTTATGGAGATCATCGTCAACGGCGAGCCGAAGGCCATCACCCCGATGTCGGTCTTGGAGCTCCTCGCCTCTCTCGACATCGACCCCCGCCGGGTGGCGGTGGAGCTCAACCTCGACATCCTCCCCAAGGGAGACTACGAAACCACCCGCCTCTCCGGCGGCGACCGCCTGGAGATCGTCCACTTCGTGGGCGGGGGGTAGACAGGAGACAGCCATGTCCAACACGACCGACAAACTGGTGATCGCCGGGAGGGAGTTCTCCTCCCGCCTCATGGTCGGCACCGGCAAGTATGCCAGCAACGAACAGATGGTGCGGGCGATCGAGGCCTCCGGGGCGGAGATCATCACCGTGGCGGTGCGGCGCGTGAACATCACCGACCGCACCAAGGAGTCGCTCCTCGACTTCATCGACACGAAGAAATACACCCTGCTGCCGAACACCGCCGGCTGCTACACCGCCGACGACGCCGTCCGCACCTGCCGGCTCGCCCGGGAGGCGGGGATGTCCGACATGGTGAAGCTGGAGGTCCTGGGAGACGAGAACACCCTCTTCCCGGACAACGAGGAACTGCTCAAGGCGGCCAGGATTCTCGTCAAGGAAGGGTTCACAGTCCTTCCCTACACGAGCGACGACCCGATCGTCTGCAAGAAGCTGGAGGAGATCGGCTGCGCCGCGGTGATGCCGCTGGGGGCCCCCATCGGGAGCGGCCTCGGCATCCGCAACCCCTACAACATCCGGATCATCCTCGACACCGTGAAGGTGCCGGTCATCGTCGACGCCGGGGTCGGGACCGCCTCCGACGCGGCCATCGCCATGGAGCTCGGGGTGGACGGGGTGCTCATGAACACCGGCATCGCCGGGGCGAAGGACCCTATCGCCATGGCCGAGGCGATGAACCTGGCGGTCCGGGCGGGGCGGCTCGCCTACCGGGCGGGGCGGATCCCGAAGAAGCTCTACGCCACCGCTTCGAGCCCCATCGAGGGGATGATTGGCTAAGGCGGACTTCCTCCTTTATCTCATCACCGACCGCCATCAGACCGCAGGACGCGACCTCCTGGCCGTCGTCGGCGAGGCGCTGGCGGGGGGAGTGACCGCGGTGCAGCTGCGGGAAAAGGACCTGGCGCCGCGGGAGCTCCTGGAGCTAGCCCGCGCCCTGCGGGAGCTGACGGGGCGCTTCGGCGCCCGGCTCCTCGTCAACGACCGGATCGACATTGCCCTGGCGGCGGACGCCGACGGGGTCCACCTCGGCGAGGGAAGCATCCCCCCCCGCGAGGCGCGCCGGCTCCTCGGGCCGGAGCGGCTCGTGGGGGTCTCGTGCCACACCCTGGCCGGCGCCCGGGAGGCCGAAGAGGGGGGAGCGGATTTCATCACCTTCGGGCCGGTCTTCTTCACGGCGTCGAAGGCGCGCTACGGCCCGCCGGTGGGGCTCCCTCCCCTTGCCGAGGCGGTCCGCTCCGTTTCGCTGCCGGTCTTCGCCCTCGGCGGCATCACCCGGGAGAACGCCGCCGAGGCCATGGCCGCCGGGGCGGCCGGCATCGCCCTGATCTCGGCCATCTGCGCCGCCGACAGCCCGCGGGACGAGGCACGGGCGCTCCTTTCGCTCCTGCCGCACCCATCCCGCAAAAGGTAACGCATGCCCGACCAGCACCTCAACCCCCATCTCCACATCAACTCCTACGGCACGTTCCTGCGGCGCCGCTTCGGCTGCCGGGTGAGCAAGGTGAACGTGGACGGCGGCTTCACCTGCCCCAACCGTGACGGGACCCGGGGGACGGGGGGGTGCGTCTACTGCGACAACAGCTCCTTCTCGCCGGGGGGGACCATTCCCGACAAGCCGATCGAGCAGCAGATGGCGGAGGGAATGGCCTACCACCGCACCCGGCTCGGGAGCGAGAAGTTCATCGTCTATTTCCAGAAATTCACCAACACCTACGCCCCCGTGGCAAGGCTCCGGGACCTCTACCGCCGGGCGCTGGCCCACCCCGACGTGGTCGGGATCTCCGTCGGCACCCGCCCCGACTCCCTTGCCGACGAGGCCCTCGACCTGCTGGAGGAGCTGGCCCGGGAGCGTTACGTCTGCATCGAGCTCGGCCTGCAGTCGATGGACGACGCCATCCTGAGCCGGATCAACCGGGGGCATACCCTGGCGGAATACCTCCGGGCGGTGGAGCGGATCGCCGGCCGGGGGATCGACCTCTGCACCCACCTGATCTACGGCTTCCCCGGCGAGACGCGGGAGGGGTTTCTCCGGACCGCCGGCCTCATCGCCGGCCTCCCGGTCAACTCGGTGAAGCTCCACCAGCTCCACGCGGTGAGGGGAACCCGCCTCGCAGAGCTCTATTTCCGGCGCGAGTTCATCCCGGTGACCCTCGACGACTACGTGGCCACGGCCTGCGATTTCCTGGAGCTCCTCCCCCCGCAGATCGCCGTCCAGCGCCTCTACGGCTCGGCCCCCGTCGAGATCAGGGTGGCCCCCTCCTGGAACCTGAAGAACAACCGGATGTGGTACGCCGTCGTGAACGAGCTGAAGCGCCGCGGGACCTGGCAGGGGTGCCGGCTCGACGGGGCCTGCAGCGGCAAGGTCGGCAATCTCTGAACGGAGGGAGATGAATGAAAACAGCCCGCATCGTCGGCAGCGACACCGCATACCCCATCGGCAAGATCCTCTGCATCGGCCGCAACTATGCCGAGCACATCAGGGAACTCGGAAACGAGACCCCCGATGCGCCGGTCATCTTCTCCAAGCCCGCCTCGTCGGTCATCGGCGACGGCGGCACCATCGTCATCCCACCATACTCCAGCGACTGCCACCACGAGGCGGAGCTGGCCCTGCTGGTCGGGCGCAAGGGAAAGGATGTCCCGAAGGAAGAGGCCCTGGCGCTGCTCGCCGGCTACGGCGTCGCCATCGACCTGACCCTGCGGGACGTCCAGGCCGAGCTCAAGAAAAAGGGGCTCCCCTGGGATATCGCCAAGGGGTTCGACACCGCCTGCCCCCTCTCGGAGTTCGTCCCCGCCGAACGGATCGCCGACCCGCAGGACCTGCGGATCCGCCTCGCCGTAAACGGAGCGCTCCGCCAGGACGGCTCCACCTCCCTCATGATCCACCCGGTGCGCGAGCTGATCAGCTACCTCTCGGGGATCTTCACCCTGGAGCCGGGGGATGTGATCCTCACCGGCACCCCGGCGGGGGTTGGCCCCCTGGTTTCCGGCGACACGGTCGAGGCCGAGATCCCGGGGGCAGGTTCACTCCGGGTTTCCGTTAAATAATCCAAATAACCATATTATTGACTTCAAGCGCACGATCACGCTATCGTGGACCGAAATTTCCAGGAGGTAACGACATGGATACCAAGAACTGTCCGGAGTGCCAGGGGATGATGCTCCTTCTCCCCGGCTGAGGGGGCCTCTTCTGGCGGTGCCAGAAGTGCGGCAAGAAAATCCCATTCCAGGGGGGGGAGCTCCCCGATTGCGGCTGCGGGAACTGATGCCGGGAGGGGGGCGACTGCGTCCCCCTTTTCTTTTTGGTCGGTACGTCACTTGCATTCCAATCGTACTTACCCCCTATTCCGACTCCTCGAAAGGAGTACCTCATGGCACGAAACCTTCGCCTCGGCTCGACCCTGATCCGCTGGCTCCTGATAGCCGGCGCGGCCATAGCCCTCGTCGGGGCCGCCATTACATTACGGACCCCCACGGGGAACTCCCTCCTGCTGGGTGGGGTTTTTCTCGCCAACGCCGTAATCTCGATCAGCGTGCTCAGGATGCTCGCCGCCAGAAAACTGGTCAGCCGTGTCAACATCCTGGCAGCGGCAATGAACCGGGGAGCCGAGGGAGACCTGACGGTGACCGTGGCAGACAACTCCGAGGACGAGTTCGGCATGCTGAGCGGCAACTTCACCACCATGGTCCAGCGGCTCTCGGGGATGGTGACCAACGTGAACGGCGCCGTCACCGAACTGAAAGAGATCGCGGCCACGGTCCGCAGCGCAGCCGACAGCGGCCTTGCCACGGCGGAGGTACAGGCGCAGGCGGTCCAGGGAACGACGGAGGGGATCCGCGCCATCGACCGGTCGGTGAACGAAGTCGCCTGTTCGGTGGAGAGCCTCTCGCGCTCGGCGTCCGACAACTCCGCTTCGATTCTCCAGATGTCGGCAAGCATCGAGGAGGTGGCCTCCCACGTGGAGGAGCTGGCGCGGGCGGTGGATGAAGTCAGTTCCTCCATCATCCAGATGGCGGCCGCCGAAAAGGCGATCGGCACCAACGTCAGCGGACTGATGGAGGACGCGTCGGGAACCGCTTCGCTGGTCGCCGAAATGGAGCGCTCCATCAAGCAGATCGAGAAGAGCACCGTCGAGACCGCCGCCATCTCCGACGAGGTGCTGCGGGATGCGGAACTCGGCCGGGAGTCGGTTGAAAGCACCATCTCGGGGATCGGCGAGATCCGCCGCTCTTCCCTCACCGTGGCCGAGGCGATCGAGACCCTCTCGGTCCGCGCCGGCGACATCGGCTCCATCATCTCGGTGATCGACGAGGTCGCGGAGCAGACGAAACTCCTGGCGCTCAACGCCTCCATCATCGCCGCCCAGGCGGGGGAGCACGGCAAGGGGTTCGCCGTGGTGGCGCACGAGATCAAGGATCTGGCAAAGCGGACCACCTCCTCCACCCGGGAGATCGACCAGATCATCGAAGGGCTGCGGGAGGAAACCGAGCGCGCCGTGGTGGCGATCCGCCATGCCGAGAAACGGATTGCCGAAGGGGAAGAGCTGTCGCACCGCTCGGGCGATGCGCTCCACAAGATCGTCGATGGGGTAAAAATGGCGGCCGGCCAGGTGAACGAGATCGCCCGGACCACGGTGGAGCAGTCCCAGGGGAGCGAGCATATCCGCCAGGCGATGGAGCGGGTGGCGGAAATGGTAAAGCAGATCATGCGGGCCACCCAGGAGCAGACCCACGGCTCCGAGCTGATCATGGGGGCGGTCGCCAGGATGAAGGGACTCACCGCCCAGGTCCGGAACTCCACTCAGGAACAGCGCAACACCGGGGCGCTGATCGTCCGCTCCAGCGAAGGGATTTCCCAGATGATCGCCACCATCCGTCAGGCGTGCCAGGTGCAGGCGGAGAACAGCGAGAAGATCGTCCGCGCCGTGGAGAACATGGAGAATTCGGCCGGGCAGAACCTGCAGACGACCCGCGTCATGGAGGGAACCGTCAACGGCCTCACGGGCCAGATCGAAGAACTGACCCGCGCCATGGCGGGCTTCCGCGTGGAACCCTCCCACTCTCCCCTTCCCTGATCAAAAGGCCCGGCCGCAGTTGCGGTCCGGGCCTTTTTCCCCTTCCTACATTCAATCGCCTGCGAAACGCCAGTCACTCCCTGAACCGATAGCCGATCCGCACCGCCCCCCAGTGCCGGCCGGCAATGGTGATCGGCGTCGAGAGGTCATTCATCACTTCACCCGTGTCGCGCAGATAGGTCTGCAGCAGGAAGCGGTTGGCATTGGTGGCGCAGCGGCTGCCGGTACGGTCGTCGAAAATCCGCTTGGTGCGGTTATGCTCCTTGTCGGCCTCGCGGTTCCCGGTGAGGGGGCGGGAATACCGGAGGTTGTGGGAGGGGCAGTAACCGCGCCGGTCGACGCAGATGGCGTAGACCATGTCGGCATCCCGGGCGCCGATCTCCTCCTGGAGGGGGGAGACGACCTCGTCGAAGAAGCGGTCGAAGGGGGTGCGGTACTTCTGGGGCCAGGTATCGGGAATAGGCGTGTACGCCTCGCTGAAGAGCGCGTCGAGGGTGATCGTCCGCTCGGCCAGCGCCCGGTCGATTCTCGACGTAACCCGGTCGCGGAGCTCGGCCGCGTGTGCCTTGGCGGCGTCGTGGTAGTTCCCGACGCTGAACCGTCCGACCGTGGCGTAGATCTGCTCGGCGGTTTCCGACAGGTCCCGGAAGATGCCGGCAGTCTGCTCCATCTGGCCGTTTACCGCCCCCGCCGTGGCCGAAACCGTGCCGATCTTCTCCGATATCTCGTTGGTCGTCGCGCTCTGCTCCTCGGTGGCCGTGGCGATCTGGCCGATCATATCGGTCGATTCGGCGGTAAGCTGCAGGACTTCCTCCAACCGGCACAAGGCCGAGGTCGACTTCTCCACCCCATCCTCCACCCTCTCCCTTCCCTCGCCGATGGACGATACGACTTCCCGGATCTCGTCCTGGATGCTCTTGATAATGACGGAGATCTGCCTGGTGGAGGTGGCGGTCCGCGTCGAGAGGGTCTTCACCTCGTTGGCGACCACGGCAAACCCCCGCCCCGCATCGCCGGCCCGGGCCGCCTCGATGGCCGCGTTGAGGGCCAGGAGGTTGGTCTGGTCGGCGATATCCTCGATAATGCCGACGATCTCCCCGATCTGGTCGGAGGAGCGCTCCAGCTTTCCCATCGCCTCCAGGGTCGAGAGGACGCTCGTGCGGATCTGGTCGATGCTCCGGGAGGTCTCCTCGACACTCCTCATCCCTCCCTTGGTGGCATCATCGACTCGGCACGACAGCTGGGCCGCCCGCTGGGTGGTTGCCGCCACGTTGTTGAGGGTGGCGGCAATCTCCTCCGACGCCACCGCCACCGAGGTCGCCAGCTCCTTCTGCTCGATCGACGAGGAGACGAGCCGTTCGGCCTCCCTGGTGGTGCGGCAGGCGGAGATGGCGATGTGACCCGCCTGGCGATAGAGACCGGTAACGATCTCCCGCAGCTTGGCGATCAGGAGGTTCACCCCTTCGGCCAGCACGCCGAGCTCGTCACTGGAGCGGATCGGAATCTGCGAGGTGAGATCCCCCTCGCCCTGGGCAATGACCTGGATCCGGGTGGAGATGTCGACGATATGTCGCACCAGTACCCGCCGAAAGAAGAAGTACATGCCGGCGAGAATGCCGAAGAAGCTCAGGAACCCGGCGGCGGAAAGGGTCCAGGTGAGCCGCAGGGCATCGCCGTATCCCTCTTCCCGCGAGGTCGTCAGAAGGAGCGCCCCGGTGTACCGCTCCCCCCCGTCGTGGCACTGCCTGCAACGCTCCGCGTTCGGCAGGGGGATGATAAAGCTGCGGGCCCGGCTCCCGTTGAACATGTGCTGTTTCTCGATCCTTGTGCCGCTGCGCAGCGCCGCGAGAACCTCGGCGTCGGCGGTCGTCGAACCGGAAGGCTTTCCCGTTGCGTTGAAGATCTTCAGGTCGAGGACCCCCCCTTTCCCCCGGACGTCGCCAATGTAGCGGGTGACCACCTCCATGTCCCCCTTCATCATGTACTCTTCGATGTCCCGCCGGATGATGACGGAGAGATCGCGGGCACTGCTCGCCTGCAGCCCCGTGAGTGCCCGGTATTCGAGCCAGATGGCGATGGCGCCGAGGACGGCAAAGCCGAGGGAAAGCGTCATGCCGATGATGCCGAGGATCTTGAAGGCCAGCCTGTTCCTGAACATGAATTCCGCCCCTCCTCGCAAATCGTTCGCAACTACTGTTACCTATCGGCACCAGCGGACGAAACTTGAGCCGGAATAAAATGAGTTTTTATCGGTTTTCGGGGGCATAAAAAAAGCCCCGGGAAGATCCCCGGGGCTTTTTCCTTCGGTCTGAAACCGACCGTTACAGTTTGTTCACGTTGGCAGCCTGAAGCCCCTTTGCTCCCTGCACCACATCGAAGGTCACCGCCTGCCCCTCGGCCAGGGACTTGAAGCCTTCGCACTGGATGGAGGAAAAGTGGACGAAGACATCCTCGCCGTTATCCTGCTCGATGAACCCGTACCCCTTGCTGTCATTGAACCATTTCACCACACCCTTTGCCATTACTTCAACCCTCCTGTTGCGTTTTCCCTGCGTTTTTTCAATAACCGGGCCTACTCCGGGACCCCAAGCTGAAAGGCGCTTTTTCCCGTTTTCTAGCACCAACCGACAAATGGTGTCAAGCTGATATTTGTCTCATGAAAAAAGCGGCGGGAGGCTTCCGGCCCTCCCGCCGCGCATCATCCGATCACTCGCCCAGAGCGGCGTGGGCCGCCGCGAGCCGGGCGATGGGGACCCGGAACGGCGAGCAGGAGACGTAGTCGAGGCCGATCCGGTGACAGAAGATGACCGACGAGGGATCGCCGCCGTGCTCGCCGCAGATCCCGAGCTTGATCCCCGAGCGGGTGGCGCGCCCCTTCTCCACCGCCATCCTCACGAGGAGGCCGACCCCGTTCTGGTCGAGGGAGACGAAGGGGTCCTCCTCCAGCAGCCCCGACTCCACGTAGAACGGGAGGAACTTTCCGGCGTCGTCGCGGGAGAGGCCGAAGGTGGTCTGGGTCAGGTCGTTGGTGCCGAAGGAGAAGAACTCCGCCTCCCGGGCAATCTCGTCGGCGGTGAGCGCCGCCCGCGGCAGTTCGATCATGGTGCCGATGAGGTAGTCGATCTTGACGCCGTAGCGGGCCATGACCTCCTCGCAGACGGCAACCGCGTTCGCCTTGAGCCGCGACAGCTCCGTGACGGTGGCGACAAGCGGGATCATGATCTCGGGAACGATGGCGAACCCTTCGTTTTTGGTCAGCTCGCAGGCTGCCTCCATGATGGCCTGGACCTGCATGTCGTAGATCTCCGGGAAGGTGAGGCCGAGGCGGCAGCCGCGGTGGCCGAGCATCGGATTGAATTCGTGGAGATAGTCGACCTTGTTCTTCAGGGTCTGGGGAGTGACCCCCATGGTCTTCGCCAGGGCCTCGACATCCTTCTCCTCCTGGGGGAGGAACTCGTGGAGCGGCGGATCGAGGAGGCGGATGGTGACCGGCAGCCCCTTCATCTCGCGGAAGATGCCGATGAAGTCACCCTTCTGCATCGGGAGGATCTTGGCGAGCGCCCGCTTGCGTCCCTCCACGTCCTCGGCGAGGATCATCTCCCGCACGGCGGCGATCCGCTCCGCCTCGAAGAACATGTGCTCGGTGCGGCAGAGACCGATCCCCTCGGCGCCGAACTCCCGGGCCACCTTCGAGTCGTTGGGGGTGTCGGCGTTGGTGCGGACCTTGAGGGTCCGGAACCGGTCGACCCACCCCATGAGGATGCCGAAATCGCCGGTCAGCTGCGGCGGCACCGTCGGCACCTGGCCGAGCATCACCTCGCCGGTGGAGCCGTCGAGGGTGATGGTGTCCCCCTTTTTCACCACCTCTCCCTTGGCGGTGACGAACTGGCAGGCGGCATAGTCGACCTTGATATCGCCGCAGCCGGCCACGCAGCATTTCCCCATCCCCCGGGCCACCACCGCCGCGTGGGAGGTCATGCCGCCGCGGGCGGTGAGGATCCCCTGGGCGGCATGCATGCCGTGGATGTCCTCCGGAGAGGTCTCCACCCGCACCAGGATCACCTTCAGGCCGAGCCGGGCTGCGGCCTCCGCCTCGTCGGCGGTGAAGACCACCTCGCCGCTGGCGGCACCGGGGGAGGCCGGCAGCCCCTTGGCGATCACCTTCTTCGGGGCCTTCGGGTCGAGGGAGGGGTGGAGGAGCTGGTCGAGCTGGGAGGGGGAGACGCGGAGCACGGCGGTCTTCTCGTCGATGAGCCCTTCCGCCACCATGTCGACGGCGATCTTGATGGCCGCCTTGGCGGTCCGCTTGCCGTTTCGGGTCTGGAGCATGTAGAGCTTACCCTTCTCGATGGTGAACTCGATGTCCTGCATGTCCCGGTAATGCTTTTCGAGGATGCCGCGGATCTGGGCGAGCTGCTGGTAGCACGCGGGCATCACCTCCTCCATGGAGGGGAGGGTGGCGTCCTTGCCGTTGGCCCGGTTGATCGGCTGCGGGGTCCGGATGCCGGCCACAACGTCCTCACCCTGGGCGTTCACCAGGTACTCGCCATAGAAATAGTTCTCGCCGGTGGAGGGGTCGCGGGTAAAGGCGACGCCGGTGGCGCAGTCGTTCCCCATGTTGCCGAAGACCATCGACTGGACGTTGACCGCGGTCCCCCAGTCGGCGGGGATGTTGTTGAGGCGGCGATAGGTGATGGCCCGCTGGTTCATCCAGGAGCCGAAGACGGCGCCGATGGCCCCCCAGAGCTGGTCCTGGGGGTTCTCGGGGAACGCCGTGCCGAGGGTTTCCCTGATCTTCGCCTTGAAGACCCCGACGAGCTCCCGCCAGTCGGCGGCGGTGAGTTCCGTGTCGAGGTGGACCCCCTTCGCCTCCTTCTTCTGCTCCAGGAGATGCTCCAGGATGTCCTTCTCCATCCCCATTACCACGTCGGAGTACATCTGGACGAAGCGGCGGTAGGCGTCGTAGGCGAAGCGCTCGTCACCGCTCTGGGCGATGATCCCCTGCACCGTCTCGTCGTTGAGGCCGAGGTTGAGGATCGTGTCCATCATCCCCGGCATGGAGGCGCGGGCACCGGAGCGGACCGAAACGAGGAGGGGATTCCCGGGGTCGCCGAAGGTGCGCCCCATGAGCGCCTCGACCTTTTTCAGGTTCTCCGCCACCTCGGCGGTGAGCATCGCGGGATACTGCCGGCCGTTGTCATAGTAGTGCGTGCAGACCTCGGTGGTGATGGTGAAGCCCGGGGGAACCGGCAGACCGATGCTGGTCATCTCTGCCAGGTTGGCACCCTTGCCTCCCAGAAGGTTCTTCATGTCGGCCCGCCCCTCGGCCTGGCCGTTCCCGAAGAAATAGACATACTTTGCTGCCATTTCACTCCTCCTTTGTTTTATTGCTGCTCAAAAAGCCTTTATTATCAATAAATTAGCTTTACCGTCAGTCAAGAGGATTTAGCGAAAATAAAACATTAAAAAAGCCGCCCAGCGTGAGCTAGGCGGCTATCTTGGCGAAGTCGGCGATCTTGCCGAAGAGCCTCGCGATCCCGGTCAGGAGCGCCAGGCGGTTGAGCCGGACCCGTTCGTCCTCGGCCATGACCATGACCTTGTCGAAGAAGTCGTCCACCGCCCCCTTGAGGGCAGCGATCCCCGAGAGGGCCGCCAGGTAGTCGCCGGCGGCGGTGCGGGCCTCCACGTCGGCCCGAACGGCGAGAAGCGCCCTGTGGAGCTCCCCTTCCGACGGCTCCTGGAAGAGGGCGGCGTCCACGGGGCGGTCGACCCCTTCCTTGACGATGTTGCAGACCCGCTTGAAGGCGACCGCCAGGGGCTCGAAGTCGGGGCGGCTCTTGAACTCGGCCAGGGCCCCGATCCGCGCGGCGGCGTCCACCAGGTCGGCACAGCCGGCGGCCACCGCCGCCTCCACCGCATCGGCGGGGTAGCGGTCGGTCATGAGGTTCACGAAGCGCCCCCGGAAGAACTCCAGGACATCCCCCCTTACCTCGGCGGCGGGGCGAGTTAGCCTGGGGGCCAGGAGCGAAAGGGCCTTCTCCACCTGGGCCTCCAGGGAGAGGCGGTACCCCTTGTCGAGGATGATATTGATAATGCCGAGGGCCGAGCGGCGCAGGGCGTAGGGATCGGCGGATCCGGTCGGGATGAGGCCGACGCCGAAGCAGCCGCAGATGGTGTCGAGCTTGTCGGCCATGGAGACGAAGCCGCCGATGTCCGACGCCGGCAGCTCGCCCCCCGCCTGGGTCGGGAGGTAGTGCTCGGCGATGGCGGCGGCCACCTCGGCGTCCTCACCTTCGAGGAGGGCGTACTCGCGCCCCATGATCCCCTGCACCTCGGGGAACTCCCCCACCATGCCGGTGACAAGGTCGGCCTTGCAGAGGAAGGCGGCCCGTGAGGTCTTCCCCTTCACCGCCGGATTGAGGAGCTCGGCCAGCCCCTCGGCCAGGGCCCGGAAGCGCTCCATCTTCTCCCAGGAGGTGCCGAGCTTCTGCTGGTAGACCACGTTTTTCAGGGATTCGACGCGGCTCTCCAGCTTCACCTTCTGGTCCTCCTCGAAGAAGAAGCGGGCGTCGGAGAGCCGGGCCCGGAGGACCCGCTCGTTCCCCTTGACCACGACGCTGGGGTCCTCGGTGAGGGTGTTGTTGATGGTGATGAAGCCGGGCATGAGCCGCCCCTCGCCGTCGACGATGGAGAAGTAACGCTGGTGGCTCCGCATGGAGGTGATCAGGACCTCCCGGGGGACCTTCAGAAACTCCGGCGAGAAGGTGCCGTGGACCGCGCTCGGGTACTCGCAGAGGAAAGCCACCTCGTCCAGGAGCCCCTCGTCGGGGAGGAGGTGTCCGCCGGCGGCCTTGGCCACCCGGTGGATCTCCCGGCGGATGGTCTCCTTGCGCCGCTCCGGGTCGGGGATCACGAAGTGGCGCTCGCACTCCTCCAGGTAGTGGGCAAAATCGCGGACCGGAAACGGCTGGTTCGCCATGAAGCGGTGCCCCCGGGAGACGTTGCCGCTCTGGACGGCGCCAAAGGCAAACGGCACCACGATGCCGTCGAAGAGCGCCACGATCCAGTGGACCGGCCGGGCGAAGCGGACGTCGAAGTCGGCCCAGCGCATCGACTTGCGAAACGGGATCGAGGCGATGACCCGGGGAATGATCTCGGCGAGGAGGTCCGGGACCGGCCGGCCGCTCTCCTGCTTCACGGCGGCCACATACTCGCCCTTGTCGGTGGTGACAAGCTGGAGGGCCGAGACGTCGACCCCCTGCCCCCGGGCAAACCCCTCGGCCGCCCTGGTCGGCGTGCCGTCCGGGCCGAAGGCGATGTTCTTCGCCGGCCCGAGGGCGGTGATCTCGGCGTCGGGCTGCTCCGCCGGAAGCCCCTGCACCACCAGCGCCAGGCGCCGCGGCGTGGCGAAGGTATTGATCTCGCCGCAGGGAAGGCGGGCGCCCTCCAGTTCCTTCGTGACGAGGGCCTCCAGGTCGGCCATCGCCTTGGGGAGAAAGCCGGCGGGGATTTCTTCAGTCCCTATCTCAAGAAAGAGTTCTTTACTCATTCATGATTCCTTTCATTACAAAATCTGCCACGGAAGACAGAGAGGCACAGAGGATTCACAGAGAATGCTCAAGCAGATCGGGGTTCTTCTCCGTGCGTTCTCTGCGGCTGGTATCTACTGGGGCAGGCTGTATTACTGCCTATTCAGCAGAGGAAAGCCGAGCTTTTCACGCAGTCTCAGGTACCCTTCGGCACAGAGCCGGGCCACGTTCCGCACCCGCCCGATGTAGGAGGCCCGCTCGGTGACGGAGATGGCGCCGCGGGCGTCCAGGAGGTTGAAGGTGTGGGAGCACTTCATGACGTAGTCGTAGGCGGGAAGCACGAGCTCGCGCTCCACGAGCCGGACGCACTCCTTCTCGTACATGGTGAAGAGCTGAAGCAGCATCGCCACGTCGGCCTCCTCGAAGTTGTAGGTGGAGAACTCCACCTCGCTCCGGTGGTGGATGTCGCCGTAACTGACCCCCTTCACCCACTCCAGGTCGTAGACGTTGTCGACCCCCTGGAGATACATGGCGATCCGCTCGCAGCCGTAGGTGATCTCGGAGGAGACCGGCTTGAGATCAATCCCCCCCGCCTGCTGGAAGTAGGTAAACTGGGTGATCTCCATCCCGTCGAGCCAGACCTCCCACCCCAGGCCCCAGGCGCCCAGGGTCGGCGACTCCCAGTCGTCCTCCACGAAGCGGATGTCGTGCTTCGCCGGATCAATGCCGAAGGCCCGGAGCGAATCGAGGTAGAGGTCGAGGATGTTCACCGGCGACGGCTTCATGATCACCTGGAACTGGTAGTAGTGCTGGAGGCGGTTGGGGTTCTCGCCGTAACGCCCGTCGGTGGGGCGGCGGGAGGGCTCGACGTAGGCGACGTTCCACGGCTCGGGGCCAAGGACGCGGAGGAAGGTGGCGGGATTGAAGGTTCCGGCACCCTTTTCGGTGTCGTAGGGCTGCTGGATGACGCATCCCTGCTTGGCCCAGTATCCCTGGAGGGAGAGAATCAGGTCTTGAAAGGTCAAGGAAGTTCCTCCAATGGCGTAATAAATAAGAAATACTTTATCCAGCGTAAAACCGGATTTGGCAAAACTGAAAAAGCGTCCAAGTTACGGGTAATTAGAGTCGAAAAGATTACAATGTTCAAAGGGGGGTGTCAAGGTTTAATCGGCAGAAATCCGCACACTGCCTTATTATGCCTTTTCGCGCCGTGCGGGGTGCCGAGACCCATGGGCGCAGAGCCGGTACCTGCTCCGGATCTTCAGCCGATCAGGACTTCGCCGGCGCCTGCGACTACCACCCCTCCGTGGGCGGTCTTGCTACCGAGGATGGCGGCGGGGCGGCCGTTGATCAGCACCATAGGCGCCCCTTCAGTGATAGTATCCGGGCCACCGACTTCACACTGGGCCCTGTCGCCGACGCGGGCCGCGGGCTTTCCCTCGATGAGGACATCGGGGGAACCTTCGATGATCGGTCCACCTTTATGGGGCTTTCTGGCTTCATGGGCGGGGCAGGTGTGCATGTCCCCCTGGCGGGCTGCGGGTTTGGCCATGCGTGTTTCCTCCGAGGTCGTATTTGGGAAAGAAGGAAGGCAGATCCTGCTCAAGACAGGATTGCGGGCTCTCTCTAGTTCAACTTCACCGGGGCACCCGCGATACTGACCGTGCCGGTGCTGCTGACGGACACTTCGGTGCCATTGATGACGATCCTGCCGCTATTGTCCAGCAGTATGCTGGCATTTCCACAGACAAGCCGCAGTTGTTCACCCGCGCTGATGATGGCCGTTTTGCCAATGTGGTTTTCGAGGTTGTTTCCGACCGTTTTTGACTCGTTGTTCTTGATCTTGGCGTTGAAATCTTTTTCGGCCTGGAGATAGACCTCCTCGGCGCCTTTCTTGTCTTCGAAGCGCAGCTCGTTGAAGTTGTCGCGCCCCCCTCCGGGAGTGCTTCTTGTCCTGATGCCGCTTTGGGTCTTGTTGGCGGGAAGGGGGTAGAGCGCCGGGGAAGCGGCGTTGTTTACGCTCCCCACCACGATCGGCCGATCGGGGTCGCCGTTGAGGAAGTCGACGAGGACTTCGTCGCCTACGCGCGGCAGGGAGACCAGGCCCCATCCGTTGCCGCTCCAGGGTTGGCTGGTGCGGAGCCAGCAGGAGCTCTTCCCGTTTTCCCCCCCTTCCCTGTCCCAGTGGAATTGAACCTTGATCCGCCCGTATTCGTCCGTGTGGATATCTTCTCCTTCGGGACCGGTAACCATGGCGCTCTGGATGCCGCGGACATACGGTTTTTTCAGGGTATTCCGGGTGCGGTAGACTGTGGTCGCGGGAATGGCTATGAAGTGGTTGGAGTAGGTGTAATCCCCGCCGATTCCCGAATATTCACCGTACACGTTGGGTTGCGATCCCTCGTGTTCGACGGAGATGAGGCAGTACTCCCGGTTCAGGTCATCATGGGTGTGCTCGCTGATCGTGAAGGTGCGGCCGGGTATGAACCTGGCGCAATTGCTCGTCCCTTGCGCGCTTTCCTGAAGTGACTTTGCCTCTTCCAGGTGGACCCTGGCCCTGGTCGACCCCTCGGGCGGCAGCCCGTAATTTCCGGGAAATTCGTACAGCTCATGGACCTGGTGGGTGTCGCCTTCTTCGGTTACCGTCATATCGAGCGACGGCCTTTTGAAATTGTAGTTCGTGTGGGTGATCTTGCCGGGGCAGATCGCGCGGTTGTAGGCGAAGCTCTGTATCGTCTCCCTTTCGGCGACCATTCCCGAGTCGTAGTTGAAACTGATTTCGTCTTCCCCCTCGATGGGGGTGTAGGCAATTTCGGTGTCGGAAAACACGATGGTGTGCGAATCTTCAGTGTGCTCGAAGAAAAAGAATATCCCTTCTTCCTCCAGTATGCGGCAGATGAAGTGGAAATCGCTTTCTCCGTACTGGGTGCAGTAGCGTCTTTTCGGGTAGTCGGATTTGAGCCTGAAGGCATAACTGTCGGACAGAATCTGGTTTTCTTCGAGGATCTTCGTGGCGATCTCCACAACGGAGAGATCCTGGAAAATTCTGAAGTTTTTGTTGAAGCTCAGCATCCATACTGCGGGGACCAATATCGCCTGGTAGGTGTAGAAAGTGCCGTTCTTTCCAGTCAGCATGAAGTTGCTGATCATACCATGGAAATAACGATCTTCATCATTACCAACTATGGTAAGCAGGGCATCATTTTTTATTACGTCATTGAAATGTATCTTGTCTTTGCTTACCAGGTCGACAGTTATCACAAAAGCTTCTGATATCTGTTCCTTGGCTTTAAAATATTCAACGTCTGTTTTGTAGGTAGTGTCAATTATGTTAATTTTGAATTTTGTTCTTATACGATTATGCATCGATAGCCCTCCTAAACAATTATTTAGCCTCTAAGAGGTGATACAGATTTGACATCAATAATCAGGCATATTACCGTATATACCTTTGATTAGTCTGATGTGACCTGCGGACTGCGGACTGCTTTTGTGTTGAAGTTTATCGGTCTTAGGTAAGCTTTGTATATTGCTTAGTTTGACTAATTTGGTGGGTTCAGGTTTTTTGCGTATGTAGTTCGAGTAGACTTTCGTGCCCAAAGGTCGAACGGTGGGGTGAAGGTTTCTGCCGTTTATATGCAGATCCACTTCAGCGCTGTAACGGTTATTATTAACTCTGCGGAAAGCGGTGATTGGTTTGGATGTTCCATAGTAAATTGATTTTCCATCTGGTCCAATCAGATGTCCTTTAAAATTTCGGTTGGACGTTTTCTTGCATTTTTCTTGATCTGCAACAAAATAACTTACTTTTATGCCGCCTACGTTTTTACTGCCACTCATATGGATAAAACTGCCCAAGGAAGTTGTTTGGTCGTATTCCGTAACTATTCCAACATGACCTGGAAATATAATTATATCGCCAGGTTGGACATTACCTTCTGCAATAGTTGAAAAGGCTTTCGAACTCACAAGTCCTGCTGTCGGTTCATAGTCTATTCGGTATCCGGATTCAATGATTACATGACAAACAAAACCTGAGCAGTCTAAACCTATGATAACTTCGCCATTTTCTTGTTTATCGACTACTTCACCATTATGTGGATTGGGAGGATCAGAGCGTTTTGTGTTTGTTGTGTTATAACGAAGGGCATTATGGGCGATATCACTCATGGCTTAATCCTTTATCAGAGATTCAAATTGCAGAATTGCATCCGTATATTCCTTTACATTATTTTCTCTTGCTTTGATGTCATCTTCTTTGCAAAATTTGTCCTTAAATTTTTGTGGATTTGAACCATTTTTTTTCTTAACATCATCAGTATATGGCTTCATGCTATGGCTATCTATTTTTCGCATGCCGTTGCAAACATCATTTATGGCAATCTCTTTATTCCTCTCCTCCTTATACCAATCGATCTTGGAGCTGAGATATGAAGTTTCAAGCGGCACAGACTCCATTGCAATAAGCCATTTCCCTTTTTTATTTACCATCCTCACGGGGAACACCCATTTGCGCTTATCTTTTGGCACTGGATAATAGCCGATTTCTTTATTAAGTATTCTGTTTGCAATTTCGGTCTTTCCAAAAACCGCCTCCACGAATTGTTTAGTTTGTGATGAGTATTTGGTATTCCCAATATTAACCGGCACCCCTCTCCAGCTAATAACATTTGAATCTGTAGGGTTACCACTTGCCCAAATAGCACGAACATCCATTACTAGATTAATAATTGCATCTCCAGATTGCTTATCTATGGATTTATTGGTAATACTGTAGGAATATATATAAAGTTTAAGGTAACCATCTTCAGGGATGCCGCCGCGTTCAGTCAGATTCCACCACAAAGGATATCTATCATCGTTATCTCTGTTATAAAGATCTCCCAAATCCGCTTCAACAAATGCAGTCAGTACGACTTCTGGGCTGCCATCCGGGAACTTTTTATAATCCTTGCTGTGTTGTTGCTTGTTCTTGTTGGACTTTGCATCACAAATACTGACGTTCCCAGCTAAAAGCATGAGAAAAAAGCAAATAAATAGTAATAAAATGACCGGAATTTTCGTATTATTCATGACTTGGCCTTGTAGCGCGCCCGGTACCCTGGACACAAGATAAGAATCACGCAGCCATCAGGAGTTGATACTCCTCGAATGCCTGTCGTGGGCTTCTGAAGCCGAGTTTTTCGA
>JAJZUC010000057.1 GCA_021847245.1 Deltaproteobacteria bacterium
TGACGGTGTGGCACATGTTGCAATCCTTGGAGATCACTTCGCCGTTGGAGGCCTTGTGCTTGCCGTCGTGGCAGCGGAAGCACCCCGGGGTGTAGAAGTGGCCGATGTGGTTCGGGTAGGTGTTCCACGATACCTTCATCTCGGGGAAGAAGTTGCGGCTGTAGACCCCCTGCACGTACTGGACCGCCTGGTTGATGGCGGCAGCCTTCTGCTTGGCCGCCTCGGGGTAGTTCTTCGCATAGTAGTCGGGGATGCCGGCGGCGATAGCTTCTTTCGCTTCCCACTGGGACTTGTACGGTTTTTCCAGAATCTCCACGGCCACCTTCTTCAGGTAGGGGAGGGCCGGATCGATCTTGCCGGAGGCAAACCCTTCGTCCATCTCCTGTCCGGGCGATTTGTAGATGTGGGTCGGCCGGTTGTGGCAGTCGGTGCAGTCCATGAGCCGTTTCTTGGCCGTGGCGATCTGCTCCTTGGTGAGGGGCTTCTCGGTGCTCATGAACTCCATGAAGGAACCGTCCTTCTGCTTGACGGCGATGTAGGGTATTTCGAGGCGTTTCTTGTCGCTGGCGATGTAGTAAACCTCGGTGCCTATGTGCCAGTGGATCCCCTTGGCGTGGGGAGATTTGGGGGCACCGCCGATGTTGATCAGCATGTTGATTTCGCGCGGCGTGTTTTCCTTGTTCGGGGCGTAGTGGTAGAAGACCTTCTGGCGGCCGGCGTAGAACTTCTCGGGCCAGTGGCAGTGCTCGCAGGTGTCCCGGGCGGGACGGAGGTTCTCGATCGGGGTCTCGATCGGGGTCGGATAGCTGTGGGTTGCAACCGCCCAGACCTGGCGCAGGCCGGAGATCTTCGCCTTCACGTACCACTTGGCGCCGGGGCCCACGTGGCATTCAACGCACTTGACCCGGGCGTGGGGGGAGTTCGACCACGCGGTATGCTCCGGGGTCATGACGGTATGGCAGAGCTCGCCGCAGAAGGTGGTCGATTCGGTGAACTCGAAACCCATGAGAGAGGCGATGGAGACGATCAGGACGAAGACGACGCTGGCGAGCACGAAGAAGATGAAGAGGTGCCGCTTGTGCGGATCGTTCAGGTCGAGACGGGGATAGAAGGGGATTTCCTCCGGGACTGTCTTGCGCCGCTCCTGCCGTACCCGCCAGGCCCCGATCGGGACCAGGAGCAGGCCGAAGATGAGCATGCCGGGGAAGGCGAAATAGGTGAGCAGGCCTATGTACGGATGCTCGAAGCCGGTTATCATCTCCGCCGCGACAAACGCGATGATGAGGCCCGTTGCCACGAACGCCAGGAGCAAGCCGATCATGCTCGTGATGTTCCAGAGATATCCTGCGGTCTTGCGTAAAGCCATACTTCCTCCTCGGGTAAAACACTTTTTTGCTTTGCTGGTGGACAAAGTGTAGACACTGGCGCGTTTAAACCAGACACCATTACTACTCGCCAGCGCTATTGTCAATTCAAAAAGTCTTTCTTGGGAGGAAAAGTGTTTTTCTTGAGGTGTTGCGTTGGGCCTTGCTTCATGAGATGCATTTTAAAATGCGGTTTGCGACTGGAAGCTCCGACTTGACAAGCGGGGGCTCTTCTGCTAGCCTCAAACGGCTTCCGGAGCCGCTCTGCGGCTGTGTTGCCCGCCTGTTTCGACTCCTGAAGGGTTTCGAATTTAATGAGCTGGGAGATGATACGTCATGACAAAAAAACTCTTTATCCCGGGGCCGGTCGAGGTCCATCCCGAAATCCTCCAGGCGATGGCAACCCCGATGATCGGACACCGGATGCCCGAGTATGCCGCGCTGCACGGACGGGTGACCGCGGGGCTCAAAAAGCTCCTTGTCACCGATTCGCGCGTTTTTCTCGCCACTTCCAGCGCCTTCGGCGTCATGGAGGGGGCGGTGAGGAACCTGGTCGGCGGCCGCTGCGTCAACTTCTGCAACGGCGCTTTTTCCGACAAGTGGCACGACGTCACGAAACGCTGCGGCAAGGAGGCCGACGCGGCGAAGGTGGAGTGGGGCGAGCCGATTACGGCCGAGGTGGTGGATCGTGCCCTTGCCACGGGGAAGTACGACAGCATGACCCTCATCCACAACGAGACCTCCACCGGCGTCATGTCTCCCCTGCCGGAGATTGCCGCGGTGCTTCGGAAGTACCCGGAAGTGGTCTCCATCATCGACACCGTCTCCTCCATGAGCGCCCTGAACATCCCGGTGGACGAGCTCGGCATCGACTGCTGCATCTTCGGCGTCCAGAAGGCCTTTGCCCTGCCGCCGGGGCTCGCCGTCTTCACGGCCAGCGAGAAGGCCCTGGCCCGGGCGCGCACGGTGGAGGGGCGCGGCTACTACTTCGATTTTCTGGAGTTCGAGGCAAACGATGCCAAGAACAATACCCCCTCCACCCCCTGCATCTCGCTGATCTATGCCCTCGACCGCCAGCTCGAAAGGATGTTTGCCGAGGGGCTGGAGCAGCGCTGGGCCCGGCACCGGGAGATGGCCTCCTTCGTCCGGGGGTGGGTTGCCGAGCGGGGGTATGGTTTCTTCGCGGCCGAGCCGTACCGCTCCGTCACCCTCACGTGCGCGGTCAACTCCCGTGGCACGGACCTTGCTTCCCTCAAGAAAATGCTCGCCGAGCGAGGATACGCCTTCGATGACGGCTATGGTAAGATCAAAGGGAAGACCTTCCGCATCCCCCACATGGGGGATATGCAGCGCCGGGACCTCGCGGAATTCCTGGCGGTTGTGGATGGGTGTCTCGGAGTGCTTTCTGTCTGAGGGACGATCCCGACAATGGAGGGTGAGGCCTGTTTTTTTCGCAATTGGTGCTATACTTTTCTGATCGGTTCGATTTCGGGGCCGCTTTATTTTTCAAACCGGACCGGGCCGCTCAGCGCGCCCGGCGCACAAGGGGAGGATAGAGTATGAAGTGTCCGAAGTGCGGCAGCAGGACATCGGTGGAGATCGATATGCATTCGGAGGGGTTTACTGCCGAGGAGTCTCCGGTCAAGGAGTGCGGATCCTGCGGGCTCGTCTGGCGGGTGCGGATGGTTCAGGGGAAACCGACGATCGACATCATCAAGGCTGCCGACAGGAAGGAATAGCCGGTGCGGCCTCTCCCGGGAGAGGCCCGCAGCCTCGGGATGACGGTCTCGATGCCGGTCAGACCGGCTCGAAGAGCTCCTTTCCCGCCCCGCAGATCGGACATGCCCATCCGTCGGGCAGTTCTTCGAACGGCGTGCCGGGGGGCACGCCATTTTCCGGGTCCCCCTCCGCCGGGTCATATTCGTATTGGCAGATCGTGCAGCGCCAGCGTTGCATGGTGATACCTCCTCTTCCGGTCGGTGCGGACCAGCTTCACTCTTTCCAGCTTATGGCCTGGACCGGGCAGCCGTCGATGGCCTGCTGGATCTCCCGCTCGGCGGCGCCCGCCGGGTCGTAGACCTCCGACTTGCCGTTTTCGTTGAATCTGAATACTCCGGGGCAGGTTGATACGCAGAGTCCGCAGCTGATGCATGCCTCCTGATCTACCTGAGGTATCCTTGGCATCATTATAATCCCTCCTTCAGAACCAAATGTCCCCAATTGTAACAACCGGTAGTCCCCTGTCAATCCTGGGATTGGATGGAATCCGCTCGTGCGGCCTAACATTTTATCATTCCTGATTATTTTACTGGCACTTGATATTTTTTTGT
Source organism: Deltaproteobacteria bacterium (assembly GCA_021847245.1). Taxonomy (GTDB): domain Bacteria; phylum Desulfobacterota; class Desulfuromonadia; order Geobacterales; family Geobacteraceae; genus Geobacter. The sequence goes on from JAJZUC010000057.1 coordinate 3,695, forward strand.
GATAATAAATCCGGTTACGAAAACAGGGTATTCGGGCGGACTTCCGGGAGTGTCATTGTCGGGCTCCGCAACGGAGTAGTTGTGCAAGAACACACAATACAGCTGGGAGGAGGGAGAAGGGGCATGAGTTACGAAGTTCCCAAGAATGAAAAACTGCTGAAGTGGGTCGAAGAAGTCACGACGCTGTGCGAGCCGGACCGGATCCACTGGTGCGACGGTTCCCAGGAAGAGTACGACGAGCTCTGCAATCTGCTGGTCAAAAGCGGCACCTTCCTCAAGCTCAATCCCGAGAAGCGCCCCAACAGCTACCTGGCCTGGTCCGATCCGATCGACGTGGCGCGGGTGGAAGACCGCACCTTCATCTGCAGCTTTTCCAAGCAGGACGCCGGACCGACCAACAACTGGATGCCTCCGAAGGAGATGAAGGAGAAGCTCCACGGTCTGTTCAAGGGGTGCATGAAGGGGCGGACCATGTACATCATCCCCTTCAGCATGGGGCCCCTTGGCTCGCCGATCGCCAAGATCGGCGTGGAGATCTCCGACTCTCCCTACGTGGCCGTCAACATGAAGATCATGACCCGCATGGGAAAGCAGGTCCTTGACGTCCTGGGCGACGGCGAGTTCGTCCCGTGCCTCCACTCGGTGGGCGCCCCCCTGGAGCCGGGTCAGAAGGATGTCACCTGGCCATGCAACAAGGAGAAATACATCGTCCACTTCCCCGAGGAGCGCGCCATCTGGTCCTTCGGCTCGGGCTACGGCGGCAACGCCCTCCTCGGCAAGAAGTGCCTCGCCCTGCGCATCGCCTCCAAGCAGGGGAAGGACGAGGGGTGGCTGGCCGAGCATATGCTGATCCTCGGCGTCCAGTCCCCCGACGGCGAGAAGACCTATGTCGGCGCCGCCTTCCCGAGCGCCTGCGGCAAGACCAACTTCGCCATGCTGATCCCCCCCAGGCCGCTGCAGGAGAAGGGGTGGAAGGTCACCACCCTGGGGGACGACATCGCCTGGATCAAGCCCGGCCCCGACGGCCAGGTCTACGCCATCAACCCCGAGTACGGCTACTTCGGCGTCGCCCCCGGCACCAACGTCAAGACCAACCCCAACGCCATGGCCTCCTGCGCCGCCAACACCATCTTCACCAACGTGGCGCTGACCGAGGACGGCGATGTCTGGTGGGAAGGGATGACCGAGGAGCCGCCGGCCAGGCTCACCGACTGGCAGGGGAACGAATGGACCCCGGAGTGCGGCCGCCCGGCCGCCCATCCCAATGCCCGCTTCACGTCGCCCGCCTCCCAGTGTCCCTCCATCGATCCTGACTGGGAAAACCCCAAAGGGGTGCCGATGAGCGCTTTCATCTTCGGCGGGCGCCGCAAGGACACCGTGCCCCTCGTCTACCAGGCCTTCAACTGGAACTTCGGCGTCTATCTCGCTTCCACCCTCGGCTCGGAGACCACCGCCGCGGCGGTCGGCGCCACTGGTAACGTGCGCCGCGACCCCTTTGCCATGCTCCCCTTCTGCGGTTACCACATGGCGGACTACTTCGGCCACTGGCTGCAGTTTGGCCGTTCCATCGCCAAGCCGCCGCGCATTTTCAGCGTCAACTGGTTCCGCAAGGACGCCAGCGGCAAGTTCATCTGGCCCGGTTACGGCGACAACATGCGGGTCCTCAAGTGGATCGTCGAGAGGGTCCACGGCAAGGCCGCGGCCGTCGAGTCGCCGCTTGGGTGGATGCCGCGTTACGAGGACATGGACTGGGACGGGCTGGAGATGACCCGCGAGAAGTTCAACGAGCTGACCTCCGTTGACCGCGACGTCTGGCAGAACGAGCTCATTTCCCACGAGGAGCTGTTCGTCAAGCTCTACGACCGTCTCCCCCAGGAGTTTCTCCATATGCGCCAGCTGATCACCTCCAGTCTCTGGCGCTCGCCGGAGCACTGGGAGCAGATCGGAGAGGTTCACCCCGAAGGGTGGAATGAGTAATGCGCGCCGCGGGAGCCTGACGCTTCCCGGGCATTTTGAGCGGCAAAAAGTGGGGGCATACCGCAATGGCATGCCCCTGTTTTTTTCTCCCGCTGCTTCCCAAACGCCCGCGGGTGGGAAGATTATCGGCGTCACTTTTGGCGATTCCGGGAATCCCGTTATTGTAAAACATCATTTTATCTGCTAAGGTACGCTAAAACCGCAAGGCGCGGCGATCATTCCGAATAGCGAGGTTGCAATGACCCAGGCGTTTGATTTTACCCGGTTGCGGAAACTCACGGTGATCCATGCGGTCGTTCAGGTTTTTCTCCTGATCCTGCTCGGTGGATCGGCCTACCTCTTTCTCGTCAAGATCCCCTCCGCGTCGGTGCTGGGGAGCATCGTCCGGGTGGTGGTGATCCAGCTCGCCCTCTTCTATCCCATCTACCGGTTCGCCTCCTCGGACGCGGCGCGGGAGGTGGCATCGGCGGCCGCGAGCCTCACCGCCGACGAGCAGAACGCCCTGCGGCGCAAGCGGGTCTTCAGCGACATCGTCAAGGGGGCGGTCTTCATCTTCTTCGTGGTCTTCACCCTCCGCGCCCCGGGGGCGGCGCCGGTGCAGTTCCTGATCCTTGCCCTCTTCCTCCTCTCCTATCTCACCTACTTCCAGTGCTTCAACCACGCGGCGAAGCGGCTCATGAAGGAGAAGAGCTGAAAAACCGCGCCATCTCGCCGAAGACCTCGTCGCCCGGGCCGCTGACCAGTTTCACCGGCGGCAGCGAGCGGAGGAAGAACCTGCCGTAGTTCCTGGTGAGGACCCGGCTGTCGAGGATCAGGACCGCCCCACGGTCCTCCCGGCTCCGGATCAGCCTCCCGAATCCCTGCTTGAACTTGATGACCGCCTGGGGGACCGTGTACTCCATGAAGGGGTCCCCCCCCTGCTCCGCGATGTGCTCGGCCCGCGCCTCCAGGATCGGCTCCGTCGGGACCCGGAAGGGGAGCCGCGTGATCGCCACCAGTTCCAGCGCCTTCCCCTGGACGTCGACCCCCTCCCAGAAGGAGTCGGTGCCGAAGAGGACGGCGTTTTTCTCCCGGCGGAAGCGGGAGAGGAGGTGGTGACGGTTCACCTCCCCCTGACGCATGGGGGTGAGGCCGCGCCGCTTCATGGTCTCGGCCATCCGGCCGTAGAGCCGCGTCAGGAGGTCGTAGGAGGTGAAGAGGACGAAGGCGTGTCCCTCGGAGATGGCGAGCCCCCGGTGGAGTGCAACCTCGATGGCCTCGCCGAAGCCGCGGGCGACCGGTTCGGGGAGGTCGGCGGGGATGCCGACGAAGGCCTGGTGCTCGTAGTCGAAGGGGGAGGCGAGGAGGAGCTCCGTCACCCGTTCCCGGTTCACCAGCCCGATCCCGGTCCGCCGCTTGAGGAAGTCGAAGGTCTCCCCCACCGCCAGGGTGGCCGAGGTGACCACCACCGTCCGGAAGGCGTCGATGACCGTCGCCTTGAGGGAGTGGGCCACCTCCAGGGGGGAGGAACAGAGCCGCACCGTGATCCCCTTCGCCCCCTTCTTCACCTCGAACCAGCGGCAGACCTCGTCGTCGCGGGCGATGAAGGCGAGAAGATCCGCCGCGCTCGCCTCCAGCCGTCCGGCGATCCCCTTGAGATCAATGAGGTTCCCGGAGAGCTTCTCCTGGGTCCGCTCGGGAAGCTGGCCGCACCCCTTGAAGAAATCCTTCACCTCCTTTACGTAGCCGTTGAGATCCGCCGCCAGCTCCCGGGCCTCGTCCTCCACCTCGCGCCAGAGCCTTGAGTTGTGGAGCGCCGGGGTGACCCGCAGCTTCCTCTCGCCCCCCGCGTCCACTTTGAGGTGGGTGAGGAGGGCGAGCCCCACGGCGTCCAGGGCGCGGATGGCGGCGTCGGCCAGGGTCTGGCGGCGGGGGAGGAGCTTCCCCTCCAGGATCTCGGCCAGTTCCCGGTAGAGGTCGTCGAAGACCTCGGGGACCTCCCGGGCGAGCTGGGCGGAGAGCTGGGGGAGGAGCCCCCGCTGGGGTTTGCGCGGGTTCTGGAGCTTGCCGAGGAGTTTCTGCAGCCCATGGCGGGAGATCTGGGAGGAGAGGTGCCCCGTGGCTACATCCTCCAGGTGGTGCCCCTCGTCGAAGATCAGCCGCTCGAAGGGGGGGAGGATGGCGGTGGAGCCGTAGCCGGTCTCCCGGCGCAGGGCCACGTCGGCCATGAGGAGGGAGTGGTTCACCACCAGGAGGTCGGCGCTCGCCGCCTGGCGGCGGGCGGTGTAGAAGAAGCAGCGGGTGTAGAAGGGGCACTTGACCCGGCCGCACTGGTCGGCCTCGCACGCCACCTCATCCCAGCTCTCTTCCTTGGGGATGAAGGAGAGGTCGCTCTTGCACCCCTCGCTGGTCTGGGCGCTCCAGGCGACGATGGCGGCCAGTTCCCCGGCGGCGGGGTCGTCGGCGAAGAGGGAGGGCTCGCTCTTCACCCCTTCGAGCTTGCGGAGGCAGAGATAGTTGGCCCGCCCCTTGACCAGGACCGCCCGGAAGTTGAGGCCGCCGTGCTCCCGGAGAAACGGGATGTCCTTGCGGGTGAGCTGTTCCTGGAGGTTGATGGTGTTGGTGGAGACGACCACCCGCTCCTTGTTGCGGATGGCCCAGAGGGCCGCGGGGACCAGGTAGGCGAGGGACTTGCCGGTGCCGGTCCCCGCCTCGATCACCGCCACCCGGTTGTCGTTGAACGCCTCGGTGACGGCGAAGGCCATCCGGAGCTGCTCGTCGCGGAACTCGTAACCGGGAAGGTTCTCGGCGAAGACGCCGCCGGGGGCGAACATCCGCTCGATCTCCGGGAAGGAGAGACGCTCCAGCTCCTTCCGGGCGAAGGGGGCCACCGCCTGGTAGCACTCCTCCACGGCGTTATTGACGATGTAGAAGCCGACCCCCTGGTTCCCGAGGAGGGAGGCGATCTCGATGTCGGCCTGGGAGGGGGTGAGAGTCCCCGAGGGGTGGTTGTGGATCACCACGTCGCCGAAGCTTGTGGCGATCATGATGGCGGCCACGGCGTCCCGGTTTCCCCGGGCGAGGGGCTCCGCCTCCACCACGATCCGGTTCTCGTCGGTGCGGCCGAGGAAGAAGACCTCGTTGCCGCCGGCGTCGCGGATCGCCTCGCGCATGGCGAGGATCGCCTGCTCAGAAAAGTAGCGTTTCATCCGGTCGAGGATACCGGAGAGGGGGGCGGGGTGGCAACGAAAAAGGGGCGGATTTAAGCAGGTGAGGGGTGAGGCGTGAGGAGTAAAACAATGGCAAGCACAATGCCCGCCACTGCTCCTCACGCCTCACCCCCTACGCCTCACGCCTTACTTCTTGTGGCACTCGCCGCACTTGGTGGGGCCGGCCTTCTTCTGCTCGTGGCACCCCTTGCAGGTCTTGTGCGCCCACTCCTTGCCGAACCCCTCGATCTTGCCGGGACCCTTCTCGTGGCAGGTCTTGCAATCCCCCACCCGCTGCTGGTGCAGCTTGTGCTCGAAGGTCACGGTGCCGTTTTTCGCCGGGAAGGTCATGGTGTCGGCCGCCAGGGCCGAGCCGGCGGCGATCAGGGTGAGGGCCAGCGTCGCAATCAGCTTGTTCATGGTGCATCTCCTTTTTCCGTGGGTTGTGCGAAATCGCATGGTCCCATTATAACGGGATGCATCCCGGCCGAGGTATCGACATCTAGCCGGATTCGACCCGATGTCGGGTCCGGTGCAACCCGACATGGCCGTGATATCGGGATGTTACTTCCCGTTGTGGCAGCCGTTGCAGCGGGTCGGCCCCTTCTTCAGCTCCTCGTGGCACCCCTTGCACCCCCTGCCGTGGGCGAGGACCTTGTCGAAACCCTCGATCCTTCCCGGTCCCTTCTCGTGGCAGCCGCGGCACTGCCCGAGGGCTTCCTGGTGCTTCTTGTGGGGGAAGACCACGGTGCCGATCCGGGTGGGAAAGGTTATCTTCTCGATGGCGAGGGCGTGTCCCGCCACAAGGAGGAGCGCCGCAGCGGCGGCGAGGATTCTGATCTGCATGGAGAGGGCTCCTTTCGACAAACGGTTGGAGGTGCGTGCGAACGACAAGGGTCGACTGCAAATATCCTGCCTTCTTCCCCCGAGGTGCAAATCGCTTCCGTCCGGCGGCGAAAACCTGTTACAATTAAACGCCATGGAACCCACCACCTCCCCCATCGTCGCCATCGACGGCGCGACCATAAAGAGGATCCGCGAGGCGAAAAAGCTGACCCAGCTCTACGTGGCGAGCGTGGTGGGGGTGACCACCGACACCATCTCCCGCTGGGAGAACAACCGCTACCCGACCATCAAGCGGGAGAACGCCGAGAAGCTGGCGACGGCCCTGGAGGTCGCCGTCGAGGAGATCCTGAGGCGGGAACCCCCCCCTGAAGAGCTCCCGGCCGAGCCCCCGCCGCCGGCCTCGATGCGGAAGCGCCGGTGGTGGGGCGCCATGATCCTGCTCCTGGGGGCCGCTGTTGCCGTCGCCGCCATTCTCCTCTCCCGCCGGTCGGCACCGCATCCCACCGCCCGCCGGCTGCTCACCCCCTTCGGCGCTCCGGCGCAGGTCGTGCCGGTGCAGATAAAGATCGCCCGCGAAGAGGGGGATGCCTCGGGCTTCATCGTCAAGGAGCGGTTTCCCGTCGGCTGGCGTTTCGTGGGGGCCAAACCGCCGATCACCGGGGATGTGGGGGGAAACGGGGTGAAGTGGCTCATTCCCGGCGGTGCCGGGCCGGTTACTATTTCCTATGCCCTCCAGGTTCCGCGGGATACCCCTCTCGGCAGACACGTCAGCTTCGCCGGGGAGCTGGTCCTGCGCGACGACGGCGCCACCCGCCGGGAGACGATCGGCGGCGGCACGGTCCTGACCGTCGCCGGGATCCACTGGGCCGACACCAACGGCGATCTCAGGATCGACGACAACGAGATCATGCCCGCCTACTACCTGACCGAGGAGATGAAGGGGCTCGGCCTCGACTGGAAGAGCATCGAGACCATCTGGAGCGCCAGGGGGTATACCTGGAACGACCGGCAAAAAAGCTTCGAGGTCGTGCGGTGACGGAGGGCCGGCGGCGCTACCGCGCCTTTTCCGAAGAGCTGCGCCGGGAATTCGGCTGCCGCGTGCAGCGGATTTCTGTCGATGCCGGCTTCACCTGCCCCAACCGCGACGGCAGCCGTGGCGCGGGGGGCTGCATCTTCTGCGGCGGCAAGGGGTCCGGCTCCTTCGGCATCCGGCCGGAACTCTCCGTTACCGAACAGCTTCGCCACGGCAGGGAGTTCCTCGCCCGCCGTTACGGCGCCGCCAAGTTTCTCGCCTACTTCCAGGCCTACTCCAACACCTACGCCCCCCCCGAACGGCTTCGGGCGCTGTACGACGAGGCCCTTGCCGTCCCCGGCATCGCCGGTCTCATCGTCGGCACCCGCCCCGACTGCCTTCCTCCCCCCGTCATAGAGCTTCTGGCCGAATATGCCCGCACGACCTATTTCTGGCTCGAACTCGGCCTCCAGTCTTCCGTCGACCGGACCCTGGCCCTCATCAACCGGGGGCACGACGTCGCGGCCTTCGAGGAGGCGGTCCGCCGCGGCACCGGGGCGGGGATCCGGATTTGCGCCCACATCATCCTGGGGCTGCCGGGGGAGAGCGGGGAGGAGATGCTGGCGACGGCCGGCATGCTGAACCGTCTGGGGGTCGCCGGGGTGAAGCTCCACCAGCTCCACGTGATGAAGGGGACACAGCTTGAGGAGATGTACCGGCGGGGGGAGGTGCGTTGCCTGGAACGGGACGACTACGTGGGGCTGGTCTGCGACTTCCTGGAACGGCTCGATCCGCGGATCGTCATCCACCGCCTCGTGGGGGACGCCCCCGCCGACCAGCTCGTGGCGCCCGACTGGTCGCTGCGCAAGGGGGAGGTGCTTGGCGCCATCGACGGGGAACTGGCCCGGCGCGGTTCGCGGCAGGGGAGCGCGCTGGCGGGGTGAGACAGAGTCAGAAGGGATACCCCAACCCGACAAAGACCGCCGGACCGTCCTTCCCGACGCCGAGGTCGACCCGGCCGACGATGTTGGGGCGCACGACCGCCCGGAAGCCGATGCCGGGGTTGAACTCGAAGTTCTTGGTCCTTGCCTTGCCGAGGGACTCCGTGACGGCGCCGAGGTCGAGAAAGGGGGCGATCTCCCAGTCGGTGTTGACGTCGAAGACGCTCCAGCGGAAGAGCCGGATCCGCTCCTCCAGGTTGCACAGCAGGTAGCTGGAGTCGATGAAGCGGTTGCGGCCGTACCCCCGGAGGGTGTTCTCGCCCCCGAGGATGCTCCGCTCCAGGAACGGGACGTCGCTTCCCAGGGTCTGGTTGTAGGCGAGCCGCACGACGGAGATGTAGCGGGCGTCGGCCAGGGGGAAGTACCCCTTGGCCTCCGCCTCGTAGTGGCGGTAGCCGGCATCGCTGCCGAGGAGCTTGGTGCTCCCCTCGATGGCGGCCCTGGCGTAGAGCCCTTTGGTCGGCATGTCGCGGGAGTCGAGGGTGCTGTAGACGAGGGCGATCTTCTGGGCGTGGGCGACGAAGCCGTCGATCCCCGGGACTTCCGCGGGGGTGAAGCGGTCGCGGATGAAGGGGAGGTTCTTGACGGCCCCGGGCCTGATCCAGACCTTGCGGACCCGCTCGCCCAGCACGAGCTGGAGATGGTCGACGATGTCGTAGCCGACGCTGGCGGTGAACCCCACCTCCTGGTCGGCATAGTTGGTCTCGTTGGTCTTGAGGCTGTCGGACTGGAACCCGAAGAACCGGGCCGAGCCGTCGCTGATCCGGAAGAGGTAGGCGTTGGTCTCCAGCTTCCCTTCCAGCAGGCTCTTGTCCCGAATCCGGAACTCGTAGGCCTCGTTGACCTTGGTCGATTTCGAGAGGTTCAGCTCCCAGTTCCGGTCGGGGCGCGGGAAGAAGGCACCGTAAAGGGTGAAGGTGGTGCCGAAGTTCTGGTTGTAGTTGATCTGGGGGGCGAGGAGGGTGCTCACCTCGTCCTTGGCGTTGTGGAGGAGAAACGCCGAGAGGGCGCCGACGGTGGCCCCTTCGTTGGGGCTCGTGGCGATGACCGGCAGCGGGATGGTCACCACCTTGGTCGGATCGCCGAAGGTCTCGTTGGTGAGGGGGTAGGGAAGCTTCTCCCGGGGGACCATGGTCGTGCAGGCACCGAGGGCGAGGGCCGCGATGCCGAGGGTGATCGTCCGAATCAGGCTCATGGGTGTTTTCTTCCTGCCGGCGTGGTGAATGGCCTGGAAGAATAGCCCGTTTTGCCCCGATCTTCAACCCCAAATAGCCGGCCGTTACCCCTCTTCCGCCAGGTGCTCCAGCCAGTGGAGCCAGGCGAGGAGCTCGGCCACCGCCCGGTAGAGTGCCGGCGGGATCTCTCCGTCGAGGTCAACCTGCATCAGCTGGCTCACCAGCTCGGAGGAGTGGTGGACGTAGACCCCCGCCTCCCGGGCGCAGGCGATGATCGCCTCGGCGGTGACCCCGTACCCCTTCGCCACCACCCGGGGGGCGTACTGTCCCTCCTTGTAGGTGAGGGCCACCGCTTTCCGGTCACGATCCCCCATGCCGCACCGCCAGGCCGGAGAGGGTGATCCCGGCCCCTTCCATGTTTTCCCGCAGCCGCTTCGCCCCCCCTGCCAGGAGGGTGGCCGTCTGCTCCTCGGCGGCTACCAGGGTGACCGCGACCCCTTCCCCCGCCAGGGTGAGAGTCGCCCGGACCTCGCCGAGACGGGGAAAGGCGATCCGCACCTCGGTCTGCCAGTTCCGCCCTCCCGCGCCCCCTTCCGCCTCCCGCTCCTGCACCGTCCACTCCATATCCTGACCGGGCCAGACCTGGCCGAGCCAGCTGAAGACGCCGGTGGTGAGCACGGCGAGCTGTTCCTTGATGATCGGGATGGTCTGGGGCTCCACTCCTCCCGGTGGCGGAGGGGACGGGGCACGAAGCGCCGTCGTTCGGTCGCTGGCAGCCCCGTCGCCGATCCGGCTGGCCATCGCTGTATCCCCCGGGACCGGGGCAGCCGGCGCGGCAGTCGGACGGGGGGTTCCGGCCCTCTCGGGGGAGGGGGCGGAACGCGGAGTTTCCGGCGGGGTGAGCGGTTCGCGCCCGGTGGCGGATCTCTCCGGTGAAGGATGGGGGGCGGCCTCCCGGTTCGGGGGAAACGGCTCCCTCTCCGGCTGCGGATGGAGATCCCGGGAAAGGACCGTCTCCGGTGCGGGATGGGGAGCGGGCGAGGCTCCCGGCGCGCCGGGCGGGGGGGCCGGCTCGTGGGGGGTGGGCGCAGGGGAGCCGGTTGTCACCGGTTTGGGACTTCCCCCCTCGGGCAGGGGGGCGGAAGAGGGGGGCGGCGAGCCGCTCCCCGGGGGGAGCGTCGTTTCGGCGGGGCGGGCCGTGCCTTCCCCCTGGCGGAGAGGCGCCTCTCCCCTCGCGGGTGCCGCCGTGGGGCGATCCGGCGGGGCGGACGGCGCCGCGCCCCTTTCCGGCAGCGTTTCGCTTTCCCCCGCGGGGGCCGACTCTCCCCGGACCCCGGGTGCGGCTGGAGATGCGGTGCCACGGGTTGTCTCGACCTGCCGGGGCGGGTTCTGCTCCGGGGGGGCCGGTTCGCCGGTGGGGGGCGGAGTGGCGACTCCCTGGGGCGGCTTCGAAGACGGAGGGGGCGATATCGTTTCCGGCGGATCGGCCGGCAGGTGCGCGGCAAGGGGCGAGAGGCTCCCCTGGGGCTCCCTCAGGAGCTCCGTCAGCGGGAGGTTGCCCCGCACCCAGCCGGCAAGATGGGATTCGTAGAAGGTTCCGCTCCGCGTGAGGGCGTTTTTCAGCCCCTCGGCCAGGGTCGCCGGATTCTCCGGAGGGGACTGAAGGATGAGCGCCGGGCGGGGGAGGGGAGACGTGGTGGTCGAAGGCGTCCCTTCCCGGGTGAGGGTGTTGAGCCAGCGCCCCGTGTCGCTGAGCTGGACCGGGACGCCGGAGTTGGCCGATTTCGACAGGGCGAAGACGACGCGGGGCTCGTCGGTGACGTAGGTGAGCTCCACCGCCTGCCCCGGCTGGAGGTTGAGGGGGAGCTCCATCTTGAGGAGCTCGTTGGCGACCCGGACGAGGTAGCGGCTCTGGGGGAGGCTCGCCAGCACCTCTCCCTGGACAACCTGCCCCGGGGTCAGATTGAGCGGTGTGAGGGACTGCCAGGTGGCCTCCACGAGGGAGGCGGCGGAATCCTTGAGGAGCGCCTGGGCGATCCGGGCTATTTCCTGCGTGACGATCATGTCATACGTATCGGCCGGATCGGGAAAAACTGTAATGGGGAGGTCGGGCCCCCTACCCCCAGGCGAGGAGTCCCTGCTCGTAGACCGGCCCGAGCTCCGGGTGCCGGGGCATGACCCGGACCATGAAGCCGTGCCTGCCGCAGAAGCGGGGCTCGATCTCCCCCGCGAAGCGGTGGAGGCCGTCGCCGGCCGCGCCCCCGTGGGAGAGGAGGAGGAGCTCGCCACCGACGATGTTCCCCCGGGAGTCGAGGACGCCGCAATAGAGCTCGACGGTCACCTGGTCGGGGGGGATGTCGCCGAGGGAGACCTCTGTCGTCACCGGGATGACGGCCCCCAGGGGGACCTCGGCGGTGGCCCCCGCATCGAGGCGGGTGACCCGGACCTGGCTCCACCCCTGGTGCATCTCCCCTTTCCACCGCGCCAGGTCGACGGCGAGGGAGAGGCGGTCGCCGGAGAGCTTTTCCCACTGGCGGTAGGCGGGGAGGTAGAAGAGCTGGGTGTACTCGCGCACCATCCGCTCGGTGCTGAAGACGGGGCAGAGGGTCTGGAGGCTCGCCTTGATGCAGGAGAGCCAGCCACGGGGGATGTCGTCGGCCCCCCGGTCGTAGAAGAGGGGGATGATCTCCTTCTCCAGCAGGTCGTAGATGGCCCGGCTCTCCACCTCGTTCTGGTAGTCGACGTCGTCGTAGACCTCACCCTTGCCGATGGCCCAGCCGTTGTTGCCCCGGTAACCCTCGGGCCACCAGCCGTCCAGGACGCTCATGTTGAGCCCGCCGTTGAAGGCGACCTTCATGCCGCTCGTGCCGCTCGCCTCCAGGGGGCGGCGCGGGGTGTTGAGCCAGACGTCCACCCCCTGGACCAGGTGTCGCGCCACCGCCATGTCGTAGTCCTCGATGAAGACGATCTTCCCCCGGAACCGCTCGCCGATGGAATGCTGGAAGATCTCGCGGATCAGCTCCTTCCCCTCCACGTCGTGGGGGTGGGCCTTGCCGGCGAAGATGATCTGCACCGGCCGCTCGCTGTTGCCGAGGATCTTTTCGAGCCGCGCCAGGTCGCGGAAGAGGAGGGTCCCCCGCTTGTAGGTGGCAAAGCGCCGGGCAAAGCCGATGGTGAGGGCCTCCGGATCGAGGACCTCTTCGGCCGCGGCGATCTCCTTGGAGGTGGCCCCCACCTGCCTCAGGTGATCCTTGAGACGGCGGCGGGCAAAGAGGACGAGCCGCTCGCGGCACCGTTCATGGGTGCGCCAGAGCTCCGAATCCGGGATGTTGGCGACCCGCTTCCAGAGAACCGGGTCGGTGGGGTCGTCGCGCCACCGGAACCCCAGGTAGCGGGTGAGGAGGCTGACCATTTCCGTGGAGAACCAGGTCTTGGTGTGGACGCCGTTGGTGACCGAGGTGATCGGGATATGCTCGTCGGGGAGCTCGGGCCAGAGGTTTTTCCACATCCGGCGCGAAACCTCCCCGTGGAGCTGGCTGACGCCGTTGGCGTGGTGGGCGAGCTTCAGGGCGAGGACCGCCATGCAGAACATCTCGTGGGGATTGCGTGGGTTGATCCGTCCCAATCCCAGGAACTCCTCCCGGGAGAGGCCGAGGGAGCGGTAGTAGCGCCCGAGATACCGCTCCAGGAGATCGGGGGGGAAGTGGTCGATGCCGGCATCCACCGGAGTGTGGGTGGTGAAGATGTTGCCGGCCCGCACCGCCTCCATCGCCTCGGTGAAGCGCAGGCCGTGCTCCTCCATCAGGAGCCGGGTCCGCTCCAGGGCGAGGAACGCCGCGTGCCCCTCGTTCATGTGGCAGACGTTGGGATCGATGCCGAGCTGGTGGAGGGCCCGGATGCCGCCGACCCCGAGGAGGATCTCCTGGCGGATCCGCATCTCCTGGTCGCCGCCGTAGAGCTGGGCGGTGATCTCCCGGTCCTCCGGGGCGTTCTCGTCCACGTTGGTGTCGAGGAGGTAGAGGGGGACCCGCCCCACCTGAACGCGCCAGATGTGGGCCGTCACCGTCCGTCCCGCCATGTCAAGGAGCACCGCCACCGGCTCGCCGGACTCGTCCCGTTCCAGGCGCAGCGGCAGGTTGTAGAAGTCGTTCTCGGGGTAGAGCTCCTGCTGCCACCCCTCGATGTTCAGGTACTGGCGGAAGTACCCCTGGCGGTAGAGGAGCCCGACCCCCACCAGGGGGATACCGAGGTCGCTGGCCGATTTCAGGTGGTCGCCGGCCAGGATGCCGAGGCCGCCGGAGTACGTGGGGAGCGACTCGTGGAGGCCGAACTCCATGGAGAAGTAGGCGGCGATCATCCGCTTCTCGCCGTTGCAGGTCCGGTCGAACCAGGTCCGGGCACCCATGTAGTCGCGAAACTTCTCGTCGACCCGGGTGAGCTGCGCCATGAACCCTTCGTCGGCCACCAGTTTCTCCAGCGTCGTCTGCTGGAGGATGCCGAGCATCTCCACCGGGTTGTGGCGGGTCTGCTGCCAGAGGTCGATGTCGAGCCGCTTGAAGAGCTCGACCCCTTCGGGGTCCCAGGTCCACCAGAGATTGTAGGCGAGCTTCTGCAGGGGGGCCAGTTCGCCGCTCAGCGTCGGGAGAACGGTGAACCGGTGAATGCTGCGGGTGAAGTCCATGGGAATCCTCCGGCTATAAAGACTGAAGACTGAAGGCAGAAGATTAAAGATTAAAGGCTACCGTGAAAGAGGCAGGCGTCAAGGGACTTGTGATGCGTTTTCCCTTTAGCCCGGCTTCTCGATGTTGAATTTTTCCAGGCGGTACTGGAGGGTCTTGTAACTCATGCCGAGCAGGGGCGCCGCCTTGGCGATGACCCACTCGGCCCGTTCCATCGCTTTGATGATGAGGTTCTTCTCCAGCTCCTCGAACTGGATTCCGTCGGCGGGGAGCTCGAAGGGGACCCACCCGGCCTGGGAAAACCCCTCCGTCACCTCGATGGGAAGGTCGGACGGTTCGATCTGGTCGCTTTCGGCCATGAGGACTCCCCGCTCGATGACCGATTCCAGCTGCCGGACGTTTCCCGGCCAGCTGTAGTTCATGATGAGCTTCAAGGCCGGGCGGGAGATCCCCTTCACGTCGATGCCGGACTGGGCGCTGTACTTGCGGACGAAGAAATCGGCCAGGGTGGCGATGTCGCTCCCCCGCTCCCGCAGCGGCGGGAGGTTGATCCGGATGACATTCAGCCGGTAGAAGAGGTCCTCCCGGAACGCCCCCTTCCGGATCTCCGCCTCCAGCTCCCGGTTCGTGGCGGAGATGATCCTGACATCTACCGGGATATTGACCTTTCCCCCCACCCGGCGGATCTCCTTGGTCTGGATGGCGCGCAGGAGCTTCGCCTGCATCGCCACGCTCATCTCGCCGATCTCGTCGAGGAAGACGGTGCCGCCGTCGGCCGCCTCGAAGATGCCGATCTCCCTGCTGCTGGCGCCGGTGAAGGCCCCCTTCTCGTGGCCGAAGAGCTCGCTCTCCATCAGGGTCTCGGGAATGGCGGCGCAGTTGATGGCGAAAAACGGCTTTTCCTTGCGCGGGCTGCCGTCGTGGATGGCGCGGGCCACCAGCTCCTTGCCGGTGCCGGACTCGCCGTAGATGAGGACCGTGGAGCTGGTGGGGGCGATCTTGGTGATGACGCGGTAGACCTCCCTCATCTTCGGATGCTCGCCGATGATGTTGGGGATCGCGTGCGTCTCTTCCAGCTTCCGGTGGAGGGCGCGGTTCTCCTTCACGAGACTGACCCGCTCCAGGGCCCGACGCAGGGTGAGGAGGAGGTTGTCCCGCTCCAGCGGCTTCTCCAGATAGTCGAAGGCGCCGAGCTTCATCGCCTCCACCGCCGAGTCGACGGTGCCGTGGGCGGTCATCATGATGATGCACTGCTGGG
>JAJZUC010000058.1 GCA_021847245.1 Deltaproteobacteria bacterium
GGCTGCGACATCGTGCTCCACAGCGGCACCAAGTTCCTCAACGGCCACAGCGACGTCATCTGCGGCTTCGCGGTGACGAAGGACGAGGAGCTCGGGCGGCAGCTCGCCTTCATCCAGAACGGCTTCGGCGCGGTCCTGGGGCCCCAGGATTCGTGGCTCGTGCTCCGGGGGCTCAAGACCCTCAAGGTGCGGATGGAGGAGAGCCAGCGAAGCGCCGTGGCGGTGGCCGGGTGGCTCGCCGGGCAGAAGCGGGTCCCCGAGGTCTTCTTCCCGGGGCTCTCCTCCCACCCCGGGGCCGACGTCCACGCCCGCCAGGCCGTGGGCCCCGGCGCGGTCCTCTCCTTCCGGCTCGAATCGGTGGAGCTCACCCGCCGGCTCCTGGAGGGTTCGACCCTGGCCGCCTTCGCGGTAAGCCTCGGCGGGGTGGAGAGCATCATCTCCTACCCGGCCAGGATGTCCCACGCCGCCATGCCGCCCGCGGAGCGGGCCGCCCGCGGCGTCACCGACACCCTCGTCCGCCTCTCGGTGGGGCTCGAAGAGGCCGACGACCTCATCGCCGAGCTCGACGCCCTCATCAACGGCTGAACCCGGAATCCGATCGGCAATAGAAATTACCCTCTTTGAAAAAGCGCCAACCGAAGAACAAATCACCCTGAATCCCCCTTTTTCAAAGGGGGACTTTGCTTTGCGGAAGCTGATTAGCCCTAATCTTCCGCTAGAAGTTACCCCCCTTTGAAAAAGGGGGGCCAGGGGGGATTTTTCAGCGGCAATCAAAGGCAAATCCCCCTAAATCCCCCTTTGCTAAAGGGGGACTTGGCCTTGCGGAAGATTGGTACTTCGGCTTGCGGAATATTGGTACCGATCGGCATCTTGAAAAACTTTGAAACACGGAAGCAACGGAGCCTCCCCCCCTTCGTCCCCTCCGGTCGATTTCATCGGTAAAGTTTTTCCCGCGGCGGCCGATAAGAACAGACAGGTGCATAGTGCTGCAGGCGCCGTCCATCGGCTGCCCCGCGAACCTTCTTTCTCCGGGATCCCTCAAGCACATGAAGATCAGGGACACACTGATAGCGGGATGCTGCTTCTTCGCCCTTCTTACGGCGCTGGTCGGCTATTTCGGCGGCCGTTCCGTCACCGAGATCAGCGGCGTGTTCGATGTCGTCACTGATGACGTCGTGCCGCAGATGATGGTCCTGAACGACCTGCGGGCCGCGGGGTTGCGCATCGCCTCTTCCACGATCGAGCTCGCCTACTCCGCCCACGCCGGGAAGTCGCGGCAGGGGCGTGAGGCGGACAGGACCGACGATCTCATCATGATCGAGTCGGCCGCCAAGATGTTCTACGACACCCTGCGGAAACTCGATTCCCATGCCAGGGGGGTGCCGGCGGAGCGGGAGATGGCGTCCGAGATCGAGACGACGGGCCGTCGGATGGTCGAAACGAGCGGCAAGATTGTCCGGGCCGTCCAGGGCGGGGCGTCGTCGGTCGAGATTTTCCCTCTGAAAGAGCGGTTCGAGGGGGAAGAGCGGGTTTTCCTATCAACCCTGGAACAGGCCTCGGCCTACGAGGCCGAGGAGCTTGCCTCGACCCGTGAAGAGGTGGACAGCACCATCTCCGCCTCCTACCTGAAGATCGCCGCCTTCTCCTCTGTCGCCTTCGCCCTCGCCATCGTGGGAGGCGTTTTTGCCGCCCGGGCCATATCCCGTCCCATCGCCACGCTCCACGATGGCGTCGTGCGGGTCGGACAGGGAGAACTGGAGACGCGGATCGACGTGGCGGCCGACACCGAGATCGGCACCCTGGCCGCCGCCTTCAACCAGATGACCGACGACCTCCGCTCGGCCAAGGAGGAGATCGTCGCCACCAGCGCCTATCTCGACAACGTCATCCGCTCCATGGCCGACGCCCTCCTCGTCCTCACCCCCGACGGGATCATTGCCGGAACCAACCCTGCCCTCTGCGCGCTTCTCGGATACCGCGACGGGGAGCTCTCCGGCCAACCCTTCGTCTCCGTCGTGGACGACCGGGTCGCAGCCCAGGAACTCCTGGCGGAGATGGCCGGCGGGGAGCGGGTGCCGGACCGGGAGCTCCTCTATCGGGCCAAGGACGGGGAGGTGATCCCGGTGGTCATCTCCGGGGCGGCGATGCACGGCCCCGCCGGGGATATCCAGGGGCTCGTCTGCCTCGCCCACGACATCAGCGAGCGCCGGAAGGCCGAAGAGGATATCCGCCGGCTCGCCTATTTCGACCCCCTCACCGCTCTGCCGAACCGGAGCCTCTTCCAGATCCGCCTCGGCCAGACCATCGCCACGGGGAGGAGGATGGGCGGGGTTTCGGGACTCCTGATCCTCGATCTCGACCGCTTCAAGGATGTGAACGACACCCTGGGGCACGTCCTGGGGGACCAGCTGCTCAAGGCGGTCACGGAACGGCTCAAGGAGAGCATCCGTCCCTCGGACTTCCTGGCCCGGGTCGGCGGCGACGAGTTCGCCGTCATCATCGCCCCCCCGTGCGACCGGCGCAGCATTGCCGGCCGCGCCCGGACGTTCCTCGAGCTCCTCGCCTCGCCGTTCTCCATCGACGGGAAGGAGATCTTCATCTCCACGAGCATCGGGATCACTCTTTTTCCCGAGGATGGCGAAGACGGCGAGGCGCTCCTCAGGCATGTGGACATGGCCCTCTACGATGCCAAGGCGAAGGGGCGAAACGCTTTCAGCTTCTTCTCGGAGGAGATGAACCGCAGCGCCAGGGCCCGCCGCACCCTGGAGGAGAGCCTGCGGCGGGCGCTGCTCGACGATGAGTTTTTCCTGGAATACCAGCCCCAGATCGACCTGCAGAGCGGCGCAATCTTCGGCGTCGAGGCGCTTCTGCGCTGGCGCCACCCGGAGCAGGGACTGATCCCCCCCTCCCGCTTCATCCCCGTGGCGGAGGAGATGGGACTCATCCGCCAGCTCGGCGACTGGGTGCTGCGGAGCGCCTGCCTCCAGTGCCGGGAGTGGATCGAAGCCGGCTGCCGGCCGGTGAGCGTGGCGGTCAACGTCTCGGGGTATCAGTTCAACCATCCCGATTTCGTAGATAAGGTGGAACGGATCCTGGCGGAAACGGGGCTCGAGCCGCAGCTCCTGGAACTGGAGCTGACCGAGAGCACCCTCATGGAGGGAAAAAACGACACGGTCATGACCCTTGTGGACCTCAAGGCCCGGGGGGTCACCCTCGCCATCGACGACTTCGGCACCGGCTACTCCTCCCTCAGCTACCTCAAGCATTTCCCCATAGACCGGCTGAAGATCGACCGCGCCTTCGTGCGCGACATCGCCACCGATGCCGGCGGGCGGGCCATCGTCGAGGCGGTCGTCGCCATGGGGCACAGCCTCGGGCTCCGGGTGCTGGCGGAGGGGGTCGAGGAGGAGACGGAGCGCGCGTTTCTCAAGGAGCGGGGGTGCGACGAGGTGCAGGGGTACCTCTTCGGCCGCCCGATGCCGCCGCCGGAGCTGCAGCGCCGCCTGGCGGCGGCGCCGGTGGAGACGGCGAAGGGGGAGTGCTTCTTTGGCGGGCTCTGACCGCCGCCGCGTTACCGATCGATCTGGGCCTTCTGGAGCCGGCCGCTGAAATCGCGGTAGATCACCTTCACCCGGCTGAAGAACTCCAGCGCCCCGCCGTGCCCCCCCGCCTCCGGGTGCCCCGATCCCGAGTGTTTCCAGCCGCCGAAGGGGAGCTGGATCTCCGCGCCGATGGTGGAGGCGTTGATGTAGACGATCCCCGACTGCAGTTCCCGCTCGGCCCGGGCGGTGGTGTTCACGTCGCGGCTGTAGATGGCCGAGGAGAGCCCGTAGGGGACGTCGTTGACGATGGCCGCCGCCTCCCCGAAGTCCGCGCACCGCAGAACGCTCACCACCGGTCCGAAGATCTCCTCCCGCGCAATCCGCATGGCCGGTGTCACCTCGGCGAAGACCGTCGGCTCGATGAAGCAGCCGTGGGCGAGCTCCCCCTCCGCGGCGCGCCGGCCGCCGGCGGCCAGCCGCGCCCCTTCCTCGACGCCGATCCGGATGTAGTCGAGGACCCGTTCGCACTGCTGCCGGTTCACCACCGGCCCCACATGGGTCCCCGCCAGGAGCCCGTCCCCGAGCCGCAGCCGCCCCGCCCCCTCGACGAGCATCCCGAGGAACCGGTCGTAGACCCGATCGTGCACCACGACCCGGCTCGCCGCCGTGCAGCGCTGGCCGCTGGTGCCGAACCCCCCCCAGAGGACCCCCTCGAGGGCCAGGTCCAGGTCGGCGTCGTCCATGACGATGATGGCGTTCTTGCCCCCCATCTCGGTGGCGAGGGGGCGGTGGCGCGTGCCGAGGATCCCTTCCAGCCGCTCGCCGGCAGCCACCGAGCCGGTGAACGAGACCGCGTCGACGCCCGGGTGGGTGGCGAGGTACTCGCCGATCTCCCCGCCGGGACCGTTCACGAGGTTCACCACCCCGGCCGGGGCTCCCGCCTCCGCCAGGGCCTCCACCAGGGCCGCGGCACAGGCGGGGGTGTCGGAGGAGGGCTTGAGGATCGCGGTGTTGCCGCAGACGAGGGAGGCGAAGAGCTTCCACCCGGGGATGGCGATGGGGAAGTTCCACGGCGTGATGAGGGCCGTCACCCCCACCGGCTCCCGGATGCTCCTGCAATCCTTGTCGGGGAGCTCCGACGGCACCGTTTCGCCGGCCAGGCGCCGCCCCTCCCCCCCCATGTAGAAGGCCATGTCGATCGCCTCCTGCACGTCGCCGAGACCTTCGGCGAGCACCTTCCCCATCTCCCGGGTGACGAGTTCCCCCAGCTCGTGCTTGCGCCGGATCAGGATCTCCCCCGCGCGGAAGAGGAGCTCGCCGCGCCGCGGCGCCGGGACGAGCCGCCAGCTGCGCCAGGCGGCGCGCGCCGCCTCCACGGCCCGGTCCACATCCTCCCTTCCGGAGCGGGTCACCCGCGCCACGCTCTGCCGTCCGTCCGCCGGGTTGACGCTCTCGAACCATTCCCCCCGCCCCGCGGGGAGCCACTTCCCGTCGATGTAGTTCAGTACGTCGCCCATGGTGCAACCTCCCTGTTCGCCATCTCTTTTGTTTAACGATACCAAAGCCCGGGCTCGCCACAAGTTTCGACCGGGATTGCCGCCGGCGGGAGCCCGGCTATACTGGAGAATACGGGGCAACGGAAGGAAGGAGGGAGACCATGGACTTTACCCTGACGGAGGAGCAGCAGAGGACCCGCGAGCGGGCCCGGGCGTTCACCGAGGCGGAGATCATCCCCCACGCCCGGGAGAACGACGCCCTGGAGCGCTTTCCCCTGGAGACGATCCGGAAGATGGGGGCGGCGGGACTCCTCGGCGGGGTGGTGCCGCGGGAGTACGGGGGGGAGGCGATGGACTGGGTGAGCGATGCGCTCCTCTTCGAGGAGGTGGGACGGGGGGACTCGTCGGTGCGGACCACCGTCTCGGTGCAGGTCTCCCTCGTCCAGCAGGTGATCCTGCGCTGGGGGAGCGAGGAGCAGAGGCGCCGCTACCTCCCCCCCCTCTGCCGTGGCGAGCTCCTCGGCTGCTTCGCCCTCACCGAGCCGGGGGCGGGGAGCGACGCGGCCGGCATCGCCACCCGGGCCGAGCGGCGGGACGGCGGGTGGGTGCTGAACGGCACCAAGACCTGGATCACCAACGGCGGGGTGGCGGACGTGGCGATCATCTTCGCCCGCACCTCCCCCGCGGCGGGGCACGACGGGAGCGCCGCCTTCCTCGTGGAGACGAAGACCGCCGGCTTCTCCACCGCCGAGATCCGGGGAAAGCTCGGCCTGCGGGCCTCCAACACGGCGGGGCTCGTCATGAAGGAGTGCCGCGTCCCCGATGACGCCCTCCTGGGTACGGTGGGGGAGGGGCTGCGGATCGCCCTCGGCGCCCTCGACAACGGCCGCTTCGGCGTGGCCGCCGGCTGCGTCGGGATCATCCGGGGGTGCGTGGAGGCGTGTACGGCTTACACCCGCGGCCGCACCCAGTTCGGCCGCCCCCTGGCGTCGTTCCAGCTGGTGCAGGACATGATCGCCCGGATGGCGGTGGACCTGGAGGCGGCGCGGATGCTCGTCCTGCGGGCGGCGGAGCTCAAGAACCGCGGCGAGCGCAACACCCTCGAAACCTCCATGGCGAAGTACTTCGCCAGCGAGGCGGCGGTGCGGGCCGCCACCGACGCCATCCAGGTCCACGGCGCCTACGGCTACTCCAACGCCCACCCGGTGGAGCGCTATCTGCGCGACGCCAAGGTGGCCACCATCTACGAGGGGACCTCCCAGATCCAGAAGCTGATCATTGGCGAGCAGATTCTCGGGATCAGGGCGTTTGTTTGAAACAGAGGGACGTCCCTGTCGCCCTGTTCCCTAACCTGTTGATTTACCCGGTTAATCCTGTATAATTCCGATTCCACCACCCTTCCTGCTGATATGGCTGACACGCATCAATGCATGGAGTTGCCCATGATAGATCAAGCTCTTCTGGACAGGGCCGCCGAGTTGCTCAAGGAGACTGCCCATCCGCAAAAAATCATCCTTTTTGGCTCTTATGCCCGAAAAGAAGCGCGTGAAGACAGCGATATCGATATTCTCGTCATCGAAGCCGAGGTGAAGGACCGCATTGCCGAGATGGTGCGCCTTAACCGGACATTGAGCCCCCTACGGATCCCCGTCGATCTGCTGGTGGTCAGCCAGGAGATGTTCGATTATTGGGCTGAAACCCCGGGCAACGTATATTATCGGGCAAAAACGGAAGGAAAGGTAATTTATGAGGCAGCATGAACAGGCTATGCTCCTGGTCAAAAAGGCTAGCACCTTCTGGTCATTCCCCGCCTGATTTCATCGAAGATACCTATCCCAGTTGCCGCACCCCTTTTGCAGAAATGCAAAATACTGCTGGCTTTTTTCATGGCGTTTACATAATATTCTTCGTGACTCCGCAGGGATAGAAGAGGGCCATGCACCGTTATCTGTTCGCCTTCATGAACAACCTGAAGCTCCGCTGGAAGATGCTGGTGCTGGTGCTGCCGCTCGTCACTATCCCGATCATCGTCGTCGGCGGGGTCATCGGTTACATCTCCACCAGGCAGGCCTACCGGGGGATCACGCAGACGGCGCGGGACGACCTGGAGCATATGGCCAGCTTCACCATCGACCTCCTCAACTCCCACCATCAGCAGTTCCAGGTCTACAAGCAGGACAAGGAGCGGACCGTCCGCCTGGAGCTCGCTACCCTCACGAACCTTTCCTACAACGTGGTGGAGGCGGAAAACCGCCAGTACGAAAGCGGCAAGATCGATCTCCGCAGCGCCCAGGAGGCGGCCCGCAAGGCCCTCCGGCGGGTGAACGTCGGCGAGACCGGCTATATCTACGCCATGACCACCAGGGGGGACCTGAAGGTCCACATCGCCCGCGAGGGGGAAAACGTCTACGGTGAGAAGGACGAGAACGGCCGCCCCTTCATCCGGGTCATGTGCCAGAACGCACTGAAGGCGAAGCCGGGGGAGGTGCTCTACATCGTCTATCCCTGGCGCAACGCGGTGCTCGGGGACAAATATCCCCGGAAAAAGGTGGTGGCGTACCGCTATTTCCCCCAGTGGGACTGGATCATCGCCGCCGGCGGCTACCTGGAGGAGACCTACGACAACCTCGCCTTCGAGCGCCGCTCCTTCGAGGAGCTCAAAGAGAAGATCAAGAGCAAGAAGGTGGGGCGGACCGGCTACATCTTCTGCATGGACGAGAAGGGGAACTTCACCATCCACCCCGACGGGGAGGGGAAGAATTTCCTGAACGCCGTCGATTCCAGCGGCAGGAAGTTCATCAAGGAGATGGTGGAGAAGAAGCGGGGGTGGATCCGCTACCCGTGGAAGAACGTCGGCGAGAGCCACCCCCGGATGAAGATCGTCCGTTACGACTACTTCCGCCCCTGGGGGTGGATCGTGGCGGTCGGCTCCTACGAGGACGAGTTCTACCAGGAGGCGAACCTGATCCGGGGGCGGATCGTCGGGAGCATGACGGTCATCATCATCGTGGTGGGGATTCTGGGGACGCTGCTGGTCTTTCTCGCCGCCAAGGTCCTCACCGATCCGATCAACCACATGATGGAGGTGATCCGCCAGGTCAAGAAGGGGCGGCTCGAGGAGCAGATGGAGGTCGACACCAGCGACGAGCTGGGGGAGCTGGCCGGCGCCTTCAACCGGATGACCGCCATGATCCGCCAGAACAAGGAGATGGAGGCGAACCTCGCCCAGCAGGGGAAGATGGCCTCCCTCGGCGTCCTCTCCTCCGGCGTGGCCCACGAGATCAACAACCCCCTGGGGGTGATTCTCGGCTACGCATCATACCTGGAGTCGAAGACCGCCGAGGAGGATCCCTCCTTCAAGTACATCCACGAGATCAAGCGGGAGAGCAAGCGGTGCAAGAAGATCGTCCAGGATCTCCTCTCCTACGCCCGGACGCCGAAGCCGGCGCTGGAGCCGACCGACCTGAACGATCTCCTCGGCCAGATCGTCGACTTTGCCGCCAACCACACCGACATGCATCACGTGAGCATCGTCAAGGAATTCTCCCCGGAGCTGCCGCCGGTGATGGTCGACGGTGACCAGATCCGCCAGGTGGCGATCAACCTGATCCTCAACGCCGGCGCCGCCATGTCGAAGGGGGGGACGCTGACGGTGAGAACCCTTCCCGACGGCGAGGGGTACGTGAAGGTCGTCTTCAGCGACACCGGCGCCGGCATCGCCCGGGAGGATCAGGAAAAGATCTTCGAGCCGTTCTTCACCACCAAGGCGCGGGGGACCGGTCTGGGGCTCGCCATCACGAGGCAGATCGTGGAGATGCACCACGGCCGGATCATCATCGAGAGTGAGGTCGGGAAGGGGACCGATGTGACCGTGCGGCTGCCGGTAAGGCCGGAAGAGCTGTAAGTTGACGAAATGACCCGGAAGAGGTGAGATGACGTGTCTGAAGCGAAGCGGATCATGCTGATCGACAACGAAGAAGGGCTCTGTCGGATGATGGAAGAGGTCCTCGCCGACAGTGGCTATGTGGTGAAGGGGTACACCCGTTCCTTCGAGGCGGTGGAGGAGTTCAGGGCGGGGGCGTGGGACCTGGTGGTGACCGACATCAAGATGCCCGGGATGGACGGGCTGGAGGTGCTCCAGCGGGTCAAGGAAAAGGACCCGACGATCCCGGTCATCATGATCACCGCCTACGCCACGGTGGAGATGTCGATCCAGGCCCTGCGCCGGGGGGCGTACGACATGCTGACCAAGCCGTTCGAGCCGGAGGAGCTCCTCTACCGGGTCAAAAACGCCCTGAAGCACACCCAGCTCCTGGAGGAGAACCGGGAGCTGCGGGAGAAGCTGGTCGGCAAGTTCCGCTTCGACAACATCATCGGCGCCTCCACCGGGCTGAAGAGCGTGCTGGAGCGGGTGGAGAAGATTGCGGTGCGCGATACCTCGGTGCTGATCACGGGGGAGTCGGGGACCGGCAAGGAGCTGATCGCCCAGGCGATCCACTACAACTCCCCCCGCAAGGAGAAGAAATACGTCGCCATCAACTGCGGGGCGCTCCCGGAGTCGCTTCTGGAGAGCGAGCTCTTCGGCTACAGGAAGGGGGCGTTCACCGGCGCCAAGGAGAACCGCCAGGGGCTTCTGGAGGCGGCCGACGGCGGGACCCTCTTCCTGGACGAGGTGGGGAACCTCCCCATGAACGTGCAGAAGACGCTGCTCCGTTTCCTCCAGGAACAGGAGTTTCTCCGGATCGGCGATACGACCCCGACCAAGGTGGACGTCCGGATCATCTCCGCCACCAACGCCGACCTGAAGGAGGCGGTGAAGAGCGGCGCCTTCCGCGAGGACCTCTACTACCGGCTCAACGTGGTCAACATCCACCTCCCGCCGCTGCGGGAGCGCCGGGACGACATCCCGCTCCTGGCGGCCCATTTCATCACTCTGCAGAACCGCAAGTTCGACACCGCCCTCAAGGGGCTCGATCACGACGCGCTGGAGGCGGCCACCGCCTTCGCCTGGCCCGGCAACATCCGGCAGCTCAAGAACGTGATCGAGGCGTGCACCGCCATGGAGAGCGAGGAGTACATCACCCTCCCGGTCCTCTCCCAGTTCATCGAGATCCCCGCTCCTGCCGGCAGCGGCGAGGCCGGTGCCGACTTCGAGGGGGAAGGGGAGGAGGGGGACTACGCCGTCGCCCTCTCCCGGTTCGAGCTTGACTACCTCAAGGGGCTTTTGCGGAAGAACCGCGGCAACATCGAGGCGGCAGCCCGGGAGGCAGGGATGAACATGGCGACCATCTACCGCAAGATCAAGAAGTATCAGCTGCGCCGGGAGGATTTCGTGTAGGTTTTCCCCCCTCTCTTCTTTGCATTTCTGCAAAACATCCCCTCCTCCTCTTGCATCCCTGCGAGCAGGGGGGAGACGCTGTTTCCAACCCTTCAAGATAGTTCTAAAAACACCCCTTCACGTTCTTTTTTGTCGTATACACCGCGTACTCTTTCCGTCCTAACCTCTTCCTGCGTTTCTCGCATGCGTGCAAAAAACGGTGTTTTGCGATTTGGTCTGCAGATGCTCTCAGCTTGGTGGTCTGCTGCTGTAACATATCGATAATAAACAGTATTGTCGATTGCAAAAATAAATTTACCGTTTTGGTATACAGGTTGCTCTTACCGTATGCAGTTACTCCTTCAAGCATGGGCGAAGTGGGGGATGGTGACGACCAGATGATCCTGCTTCACTCCCATGCGCATCAGTTAGCCGATACGGTTTCGCATAGAGGTTTCCATGAAGGACGGGATTGTCTGCCCCTTCTACGGCAAGAGCGATGACATCTGCGACGTGGGTTGCGGCTATATCTCTCCCCACGACGTGAACATGATCATAAAGTTCTGCAGTTGCCGGTATCGCGAGTGCATGAAGTACCAGGAACTGGCCGAACGCTTTCCCCACGAAGTGCTGACCCCGGCGAAGTGCTGAACGACCAAAGGAGGCTGCCATGCTTTACAACCTTTCCCTTCATCTGCACGGTCCGTACATCCTGTACGCAGTAACGCTTGTTGCGTCATTGATCGTCATTTCAGTCGTAAAGGAGAAAAGAGATGAGCGAAAGAGAGCTTGAACTGCTGGCAAGGATCGAGCAACTGGAGCGGCACACCTGGCGGAACAGTTCCATCCTCCGCGCGGTGGCCATGGTGGCCGGGACGGCGATGATCGGCATCATCATTGCCTCGGGCGTCGTCGGGGGGGGCCACGGCAGTCACTGGTCCGGTCCGGCCTGGAACACGATGTGGCTCTACGGCCTGTTCGCCGCCAATGCCGTGTCGATGTTCTGGACCAGCCACAAGGAATAGGACTTCCCCACTTCTACCAGACAGCTGCCAGGGGAACTCCGGGGGAAAGCCCGGTGTCCCTTCACGGAGGATACGAAGATGCCGATGAGTATTAAGAACGCAATCCTGCTTTTAGTGGTGGTGTCGCTGTGCGCCGCCTTCAGTATGAAACTGTTCCAGGGACTCGACGACATGATGGGGAACCAGTACTGGGTCGTCGATACCACCCAGGGGGATCATGGCTGGTACGCCATGGGGCTCCTTCCCCACGTGAAGCTGATGCCCAAGGACGTGGTGAAGGCGGCCAACACCGATCCCAACGTCAAGGAAAAGTACGTCATCTACGCCCAGGCGGGGGACTTCGCCGGTGATGCGGTGTACGGCATCACCTACGGCATCCCGCTTATCATGTATCTGATCTGGTTCGCCTTCATTCTCGGCTTCCCGGACCGCGTCGACCCCTATCTGCTCCCCCGTCGGCTCTTTACCCTGGCGGTCATCACCACCTGCTCCATTCTGGCAAACCTCTTCCTGATGCGGATCGCCGCCGACTTCGCCCGCGATCCGATGTCCCGCATCGCCAACGTGGCGGGGAACCATTCGTCGCTCCTGTTCCACAACGCCGGGATCTGGTTCGCCATTCTCTTCTCGGCTCTCGGTACCCACAATCACTCGATGAAAGAGTCGCCGGCCCCCGACAGCCGCAACTGGCAGACCCAGGCCAACGAGAAGTTCTCCTGGATGTTCATTCTCCTGGGTGTCGTCACCGTCCTGGAGGTCGTTCTGGTGAAGGCCAAGCTGGCTCTGCCGGACGCCGCCGTCGACTACTCGGTCTGGATCATCTGGGTGGTGATCTTCATGCGGATGTACGGCTTCTCCCCCAAATACTGGGCCAAGCGGGGCCGCGGCATCGCCATCATGGTGGTCGGCACGGCGCTCACCCTGCCGGTCTTCTACTTCCTTGAGCGTACCACGGGGAGCCTCGGCGCCGGCTTCGCCTCGCCGATCCTGGCCAAGGCCCTCGGCGCCGAAAACCAGAACATCGGACTCTCCCTGATGGTTTCCATCTACCTGATCTTCTGGATGGAATTCTCCGCCGCGATCCGGATGAACGGTCCGTCCAAGAAGGCAGTGGCCGAAAAGCACTGACCGGTTATTGAGTGATTGGTGAACGCGAAAGAGGCGACGGGATTTCCCGCCGCCTCTTTCATTCTGAAAAAGCATTCAACAGCTCAGAACTTCATCCCTCTGCCACCCGGACCTCGGAGCTCTCCAGTTCCCCCTCCAGGTGGGCGATGAGCTCCCCCACGAGGTCGCGGTAGCCGCCGGGGAGCTCCGCCACGCCATCCAGGGCGGCGCCGAGCCGCCGGGCCGCCGCAAGGGCCGCCCGTAGCGGCACCGCCGGGTCCCGCACCGGCTCCTCGCGGGTTTTCGCCACTTCCCGGAACTGCTTCAGCACCGTCGGGTGGCTCCGTTCCTGCTCCACGATGCTCTTGCGCAGGTCGGCGTACTCTTCGTCGGAAAATCCCTTCTCCTCCCGGGCCTGGCGCAGCAGATCGATGGAGCGGTAGTCGGGAAGCGGCCGCGGCTCCTCCCGGCGGGCCAAGAGCTCCGGCTCGTGCTTTTCCATGAAACGGTAGGCGAGGGTCAGCTTCTGGGCGGTCTCCTTCTTGATCCGGATCTCCCTGGTGCAGTACTCCTCGAAGCTTCCGTACCCCCACTCGCGGTAGAGATTCCGGGAGCCGACGGCCAGGAGCCGGTCCCCCAGCTCCACCCACGACGACTTGAACCGCTTGGCGCTCTGCAGCACCTGAAAGCGTTCGGAAGAGGGATCGAGCCCATCCATGATCCGCTCGATGTGGCGTTCGCCGGACGATTTGGGGATATCGGTCATTGTGATCTCCTTGTGCGGTTCTCTCCAGAGTGATACCACAGAAGCGGCTCCGCACCAACGTCAGAATCGCGCCGCACCATGTTTTTGGCTTGGCTGGCGGAAAAGGTTCGGGTTACAATCCACCGCCTGAACCTGGCAGCCCGAAAACCGCCCGTTTCGGGATCATCAATTGTCGCGGGAGTAATAAATGAAAAAACTGAAGATCCTCATGGCCGCCTCGGAGTGCGTCCCGTTCGCCAAGGAAGGGGGGCTCGCCGACGTGGTGGGGGTGCTCCCGAAGCATCTGGCGCACCTGGGGCACGATGTGCGGGTGGTGATGCCCCGCTACTACAAGGTCAACCGGGAAAAGTACGGTCTGAAGCGGCTGCCGGGGGTCCTCGTGGTGCCGATGGGGATCATCGGCGAGCAGTACTGCAGCGTCTGGGAAGGAAGGCTTCCGGGGAGCGACGTGCCGGTCTACTTCCTGGAGCACGAGGGGTACTACGGCCGCGATGGCCTCTACGAGGTCGACAACGTGGGGTTTCTCGACAACGACAACCGCTTCATCTTCCTCTCCCGGGCCGCCATGGAGCTCCCGAAGATGCTCGGTTTCACCCCCGACATCATCCATGCCCACGACTGGCACACCGCCGCCGTGCCGCTCTTCCTCAACACCCTCTACCGGAACGACCCCCGCTTCGCCCGGAGCGCCTCGGTCCTCACCGTCCACAACATGCAGCACCAGGGGAACTTCTACGAGGGGGCGATGGATGTCCTCGGCGTCGGCTGGGAGCATTTCACCTTCCTCGGCCTGGAGAAGGACGGCGAGGTGAATCTCCTCAAAGGGGGGATCTACCACGCCACGGTCCTCAACACCGTGAGCGAGGGGTATGCCCGGGAGATGCAGACCCCGGAGTACGGCTGGGGGCTCGACGGCGTGGTGAGAGAGCGGGCCGCCGACCTGGTGGGGATCCTGAACGGGGTCGATTACGACGACTGGAACCCGGAGTCCGATCCCTTCATCGCGGCGAACTACTCGGCCGCCGACCTTACGGGGAAAAAGCTCTGCAAGCGCGATCTGCAGCGCGCCTTCGGGCTGCCGGAGCGGGACGACGTGCCGCTCTTCGGGCTGGTGTCGCGGCTGGTGAAGCAGAAGGGAATCGATGTGCTCGCCGAGGCGATCCCCCGCATCCTCGCCCTCGATCTCCAGGTGGTGATGCTCGGCGCCGGCGAGCCGTGGGCCCACTTCTACTTCGGCGACATCATGGCCGCCCACCCCGAGAGGTTCGCCATCCGCGTCGGCTACGACAATCCGCTGGCCCACCGGATCGAGGCGGGGGCCGACTTCTTCCTCATGCCGAGCGCCTTCGAGCCGTGCGGCCTGAACCAGATGTACTCGCTCCGCTACGGGACGCTGCCGGTGGTCCGGGCCACGGGGGGGCTTGACGACAGCGTGGATAACTTCGACGAGGCGCGCCTCACCGGCACCGGCTTCAAGTTCTGGAGCCTCGATGCCGCTGCCCTCTTCGACACGATCGGCTGGGCGGTCCACACCTGGTACCACCGCAAGGACGCCATGGCGCGCCTCATCGCCAACGCCATGGCGAAGCGCTTCACCTGGGAGGAGGCGGCGGCTAAGTACGAGGAGCTCTATCGACAGGCAATACGCAAGCGGTTAGGGCGAAGGGCGTAGCCACCGCTGCCGGTCACGCAAGAAAGGGGAGGAACCGAAAGGGCCTCCCCTTCTTTGCGTCCGCTCGCCTTACACTTCACCCCTCACCCCTCACTCCTCACGGATTCAGGGGTCCGACTCAGGCGTCCTTGTTCGTGTCGCGGGAGCTCCTGCTCAGATAGTCGATGAAATCGAGATGGCGGTTGATGAAGGCGAGGTTGTGGCGGCTCTCGTAGAGGAGGATCGCGCAGGAGGCGAAGAGAAAGAGCCCCCCGAGGAGGGCGATGGCGGTCGGAATCCAGCTCGTGGCGGCGGAACCGAAGGCGACGTTGAAGGCGATGCCGAGGCTCGACGCCACGAAGAGGCCGGTGGCGGTGTAGAGGGCGGCGAGGGAGCGCTGGATGAGGCGGGCGCGGACCCGCTGCCGCTGGAGCTGCTGTTCCAGGTAGGCGAACCGCTCCTCGGGGTAGGGGAGCTTGGCGGCGATGAGCCCCTCCAGTTCCGCCTTGTAGCTGTTGACCCGGTCGAAGATCCGCCCGAGGCGCGCCGCGGTGGAGAAGATGAGGGAACCGCAGGCGGAGATCAGCACCGCGGGGGTGATCATGGAGGTGAGGACCCGCGTGCTGGAGAGGGCTTCGAGGATTTCCTTCTCGTTGAGTGCCATGGGTGGGGCAGCCTTCAATCCCGGTAGCGTTTCAGCAGGTCGCCATACGCCTCGATCCGCCGGTCGCGCAGAAACGGCCAGATCCGGCGGACCGACTCGCTCCGCTCCAGGTCCACTTCGGTGATGAGGAGCTCCTCCTGGTCGTTGGACGCCTGGGCGAGGATCTCCCCCTGGGGGCCGGCGACGAAGCTGGAGCCCCAGAACTGGGCCCCCGGCAGGTGGCCGGAGGGATCGGGCTCGTGACCGACGCGGTTCACGCTCACCACCGGCAGGCCGTTGGCGACGGCGTGGGCGCGCTGGATGGTGATCCATGCCTCCTTCTGGCGGATCTTCTCCTCACCGTCGTCCCGCGGGTCCCACCCGATGGCGGTGGGGTAGACGAGAAGCTCCGCGCCGGCCAGGGCCATGAGCCGCGCCGCCTCGGGGTACCACTGGTCCCAGCAGACGAGGACACCGATCTTCCCCACCGAGGTCCGCACCGGCTCGAAGCCGAGGTCGCCGGGGGTGAAGTAGAACTTCTCGTAGTAGCCGGGGTCGTCGGGGATGTGCATTTTACGGTATTTTCCGGCGATTGCCCCGTCCTTCTCGAAGACCACCGCCGTGTTGTGGTAGAGGCCCGGCGCCCGCTTCTCGAAGAGGGAGGAGACGAGCACCACCCCGAACTCCTTCGCCACGGAGCCGAGGAGCTCGGTGGTGGGGCCGGGGATCTCTTCGGCCAGGTCAAAGTGGGCGGTATCCTCGTTCTGGCAGAAGTAGGGGCCACAGTGGAGCTCCTGGAGCACCACGAGCCTGGCGCCGAGAACGCTTGCCTTGCGGATGTTCTCGATGCTCTTGGCGAGGTTCAGGTCCTTGTCGGTCGTGCAGCTCTGCTGGACGAGGCCGACGGTCACGGTTTTCATGGCAAAACTCCTTTGGGGATCTGCATGGTGACGCAATGGAGCGAGCCGTGCTGGAGGATGAGGGGGCGGCAGTCGACGCCGATGATCTCGCGCCCCGGATACGCTTTTCCTAAGGCCGCGAGGGCGGCTTCGTCGGCCGGGTCGTCGTAGGTCGGGACCAGCACGGCGCCGTTGATGACGAGGAAGTTTGCGTAGGTGGCCGGAAGCCGCTCCCCTTCCTCGTCGTAGCATGGCTGGGGCCAGGGGAGGGGGATGAGGCGGTACGGCTTTCCCTCCCGGGTCCGGAAGTTTTTCAGTTCCTTCTCCATCAGGAAGAGGGAGGCGTAGTGCTCGTCGGCGGCGTCGTCGCACCGGACGTAGACGATGGTGTCGTCCGGGGCGAGGCGGGCCAGGGTGTCGATGTGGGAGTCGGTGTCGTCCCCGGCCAGATAGCCGTTTTCGAGCCAGAGCACGCGGTCGGCGCCGAGCTGCGCCCCGAGGGCCGCTTCGATCTCTTCCCTTGTCAGATGGGGGTTGCGGTTCGGGGTCAGGAGGCACTCGGCGGTGGTGAGGATCGTCCCCCGCCCGTCGCTCTCGATGCTCCCCCCTTCCAGGATGAGTCCGACGGTCTCCAGGGGGGTGGCGCCAAAGGCCCCGCCGTGGCGGAGGCGCCGGGTGACGAGGTTGTCCCGGTCGCAGGCGAACTTGAGCCCCCAGCCGTTGAAGCCGCAGTCGAGGAGGAGGGAAGCGCCGTCCCGTTCGACGGTGATGGGGCCGAAGTCCCGCGCCCAGGTGTCGTTGGTGGGGATCTCGAAGAGGCGGAGCCGTTCCATCCGCGCCCCGACGGCGGCGAGGAGCGCCTCGGTCCGGTCGCCGTCGGCCGTCACGATGAGGGCGGTTTCAAAGCGGCTGATATGTTTCACGATCTCGGCGTAGACCAGCTCCACCATCGGGAGCCAGGGGAGCCAGTCGCTCTCTTCATGGGGCCAGGCGAGGAGGACGCCATCCTGCTCCTCCCATTCGGCCGGCAGCCGTACCGTCATTGCAGCTCCTTCTGGTCGGGTGAGTAACAAAACACCAAATGATACAAAATCAGGGGGTAAAGTGCAATTTGCATTTCGTGGGTACTGCCGCTATGAGCAGCTCCTGAACTCCTCCAAAACAAAGTTTGCAATGACATTGCAACATTATGTCATTCTAAGCTAAAGTTACACTCCCTTCGTCCGATAAGATTCAACATGCGGTGAGAGCCTCAACGGCGCGGCACACCCTCCACTAACACAGGTCATGGATGAAAGGAGTGAATGAATGGGGGTATGGAACAATCTTCGGGTTCGCAGCAAACTGCTCGTCATGGCCGTCGGGTTCTGCCTGGCACTGCTCGTGGTCGGCGCCATGGGTCTTTACGGCATGCGGAGCACCAGCGCCGGAATTTCCACATCCAACGGGAGCATGAAGCATGTGGCGCTTCTGTCCGAGCTCAAGAACAACTTTCTCCAGATGCGGCTGTCGCTGGTCTATATGCTCGCCCTCGCCGACCAGGCGAAGGTTGCCGCCAAGGCCCAGGAGTTCCAGACCCATGCCGATGCGGTGAAGAGCGGTCTCGACGCGTATCTGAAGGACGATCTGGACGCCACCGAGACGGAGCAGATCGACCTCTTCAAGGCGGGATTCGAGGAGTATCTGGTCCAGGGGAAAAAGCTTGCGGAGATGGCCGCCTCGGCTGCCGCTTCCGGCACCGCCGCGGCCCGGGCCGAGGCGGTGGTCTTTGCGACGGAGAAGGTCGCCCCGCTTTACGATAAGCCGGCCCGGGCCGCCTCGGCGCTGGTTGCCTACAACATCAGGGAGGGGGAGGCGGAGTACGCCGCCGACATGAGGACGTACCGTCGTACCGTGGTCGCCATGGTAGGCATCGTTCTGGCGATGACCGTTCTCTCCCTTCTGGCCGGCGCTGCTATCGCCGCCTCCATCGGCCGCCCCCTCAACAAGGTGCTCGACGTCCTCAACCGCGTCGCCTCCGGCGACCTGACCGCCCGGGCCGAGATCACCACCCGCGACGAGATGGGGCTCCTCGCCCGCGACGTGAACGTTACGGCGGACAGGATCAACGAGATCATATCGCTCGTGGCCCACAACGCCTCCCAGGTGACCGCGGCGGCGACCCAGCTCCACGCCACCGCCACCCAGATGTCGACCGGGGCGGAGGAGGTGGCCCAGCAGGCGGCCACCGTCGCCACCGCCAGCGAGGAGATGGCCG
>JAJZUC010000059.1 GCA_021847245.1 Deltaproteobacteria bacterium
GGACCGGCAGGCCTCTTGGCAATGAAGGATTTGTTGAACAGCTGGAATCGACTCTTGATCGCCCCCTGAAACGCGGGAAGCCGGGGCCAAAGGGGAAGCGGAATTAAATAAGGTGTCCCCGGAATTCGGCGGGGAATTAAATAAGGTGTCCCCGGAATTCGGCGGCGGGGCCAAAGGGGAAGCGGAATTAAATAAGGTGTCCCCGGAATTCGGCCGGAATTCGGCGGAATTCGGCGGAATTCCGGGCGGGCATCTCACTGAATCTTGGAGCTTGGATAAGGAATGATTGACAACCCCGTTCCCGATGCGGGCGGGGGATGTCGGATACCAGTAACGATTAAGCTCAAGGTTCGCCGTTAGTGAGAGACTCGCCATTTACCAGATTGTTGAGGGAGTAGTGCGCCCTGTGCCTGCGCTAAAAATAACTATTTGATTTTTAAAGAACATTTTTTCGGATTGACAGGTGGACTATAGAATGTCCCCCTTTGCGTCCCCCTTTGCCCGACCAACCTCGGCGGGGTATGAAGACGGACAGGTAGAAAAGGAGAAATGTTCCAATAGGGTGGATCACCGGTTCACGCGCGTGCGCGCGTGAACCGGTCAACAATGAGTTGGCCGTCGGAGAGCAAATATGAATTTCGCCGGTTGGAATGATGAAGAAATCAAAAGGTGGTTGTGGCTGCGAGCGGTTGAATGGGCTGGCCTGCCAGCCTTTGTTTCGCAACCTTTGGTGCCAGTCCTCTTTATTTTCTTCCCGTGGTATTGGGTCCTAGGTGCTGTGGTGATGCTAGGAGTCCTGTGGTGCCCGATCAGGTATCTTTTTGTCAACGTCGCTGTTGCGACATTTGCCTGCCTCATTGTTGCTTGGCTCAAATGGCCAGCCGCAGCCGGAAGCGCCATCTACCTTTTTCTTCACAATCAGCCTTTATCCGCTATCTTTGCATTGTTGTGGCCGCTGCTCAGTGGTTTCGTTGGCATTCCTGGGAAAGTCGGCATCATAGAACTGGCTTTTGCTAAGAAAATCGGGTTTATTCCCCCGGACTCCCAGTTGTGAACGCTGAATTTATGTCAAAAGGGAGATGACATGACCAAAAACGAGTTCATTCAGGCTAAGCTCTTCATCTTCACGGATGTGGAGCGAGAGATCCAGCTCGCCAAAGCTGACGGCAAAGCGCTGCAAGCTTTAGGGGTTACACCTGGTGGAGGAAACTTCCTCGCAGCCCTCGGGCTCCTTTGTTACACTGAGTTCGGCGGGAAACTACGTTTCGGTGCAAAAAGTAAGGACGGGAAAGACAATCCTTCAGCGAATTTCAACCAATTCTTCGACCTGCTTGGACCAGACTACAAGGCGTTCCGTGTAATGCACAAAAAAGTCTACAATATCTTCAGATGTGGACTGGCTCATGAATTTTATGTCAAGAAGAGTTGCGAGATCAGTACGCTCGAAACCGAACCGGGTCCTGGGTTGGGCGTTGAAGCATCTGGTCGCTATTTCTTCGTAGTTGAGAGCTATTGTCGAGACTTGAGGAAGGCTTTCGATGAGCTGCAGGTCCATCTCTATGGTGCCTGATGCTCGACCCAACCAACGGATCGACCAGAATTTGGTCTGGTCATCCTTTAGACGTTTGCTGGATGAAACCTAAACTGTCCAATCAATCAGATTGAGGGCGGGGACACGTGAAAACTCACGGGTGTTATTGGTAACCAGAGGGATCCCCAGCGATACCGCGTGGGCGGCAATCAGCATGTCCATGGAACCAATGGGCGTGCCGGCTTTTTCCAGTGCTGCCCGAACATCTCCATAAGTATGAGCTGCCGCTTCATCATATGGGACAACTTCCAGAGGAATGATGAACTCGTCGAGAGCTTTGGCGTTTTTCTCCCTATGGGCGCTCCTGGAAACGCCGTAGCGCAATTCGGAGAGGGTTATGGAGGAAATGCCGATGTCGCCGATCTGGTACTCCAGAAAACGTTCAAGTACGGTTGCCGGCCGTTGCTTGATGATGTATATGCAAATATTGGTGTCGAGCAGCAGTTTCATCAGAAACTCTCCCGCTTGTCCTGTTCGGGTTGTATCCGCTCGGTCATGAAGTCGCGGGAAAATTTTTTGAGGCTGCCGAATAAGGAATTCCACGAATCAGTCCGGGGAATTAATTGTACGACGTTGCCGCTTTTCTTGATAAACACCTCGCTGTCGTCGAAGCGAAATTCCTTGGGAAGCCTGACAGCCTGGCTTTGCCCATTTTGAAATATTTTCGCAGTTTTCATGATAGACCTCCACAGTAATATATATTCGAAGTATATATTTCAGTTGTTGACCTGGCAAGTGAAATTCCAACTGATGAGTAAATGAGATCCCGGCAAGACCACGAAACGAGGTACCCATGAAAAAGCTGCATTTCGTAGTACTCCTCACCCTTCTCGCCTCACTCCTCACCTCGCCCGTCTTCGGCGCCGGGCTGGAGGAGCGGGTGCGGGAGCATACCCTGAAAAACGGGATGAAGCTCCTGATGGTGGAGCGCCACACCTCCCCGACGGTGGCGGCCTGGATCCGCTTCCGGGTGGGGAGCGTGGACGAGCGAAGCGACGAGCGGGGAGTGGCCCACCTCCTGGAGCATATGCTCTTCAAGGGGACCAGGACCCTCGGCACCACCAACTACGCGGCCGAGAAGCCGGTCCTGGACAAGATCGAGAAGACCGCCCTCGCCCTCACCGCCGAGAAGGCGAAGGGGGACAAGGCCGACGCGGCGAAGGTGGCCGAGCTGTCGAAGCGGCTCAAGGAGCTGGAGGCCGAGGGGGAGAAGTACGTGGTCAAGGAGGAGTTCGCCGAGATCTACGCGAAAAACGGCGGCACCGGCTACAACGCCATGACCGGCAAGGACGGCACCACCTACCTGATCAACATGCCGTCCAACAAGCTGGAGCTCTGGGCCGCCATCGAGAGCGACCGGATGCAGAACGCGGTGCTCCGCGAGTTCTACACCGAGCGCGACGTGGTGATGGAGGAGCGGCGCCGCTCCTACGACACCGAGCCGGGGTCGAAGCTCTGGGAGGAGTTCGTGGCGACCTCCTACCACGCCCATCCCTACGGTCAGCCGATCATCGGCTGGCCCTCCGACATCATGAACCTGACCCGGACCAAGGCCGAGAAGTTCTACCGGGAGTACTACAAGCCGAGCAACGCCATCATCGCCCTGGTGGGGGATATCGACCCGGAGAAGACCATCGCCCTGGTGGAGCGGTATTTCGGCCCCGTTCCGCCGGGGACCCCCGTTCCCCCGGTGGCGACGATCGAACCGCCGCAGGTGGGGGAGCGGCGCGTGGAGGTGATCGCCGATGCCGGCCCGGAGTTTCTCGTCGGCTTCCACAAGCCGACCATCGGCTCCCCCGACGACTACGTCTTCGACGTGATCGACATGGTCCTCACCAGCGGCCGGACCTCCCGCCTCTACCGGAAGCTCGTGGTGGAGAAGCAGCTCGCCACCGAGGTCTCCAGCTTCTCGGCTCCCGGGAGCCGCTATCCCAACCTTTTCGTCGTCGCCGCCACCACCCGGGCACCCCACACCGTGGCCGAGGTGGAGCAGGCCATCGACGAGGAGCTGGAGCGGCTTAAGAAAGAGCCGGTCTCCGCGCGGGATCTGCAGCAGATCCTCAACAAGCTGGAGTACGAGGAGAGCCGCCAGATGCTCTCCAACGGGGGGCTTGCCCGCAACCTGACCGAGTACGAGGCGGTGGCCGGCACCTGGCGCTACCTGATCGAGCACCGGAAAGAGGTGGCGAAGGTGACCCCCGACGACGTGATGCGGGTGGCGAAGAAGTACTTCACCCGCGAGAACCGGACCGCCGGGTTCATCACGAAGAAGGCCGAGAACTGAGGTGTTTGCGTTGACAATGTTATAACCCCTCCTGTCCTCCCCTTAAACCAAGGGGAGGTACCTCATTTCCCCCTCTTAGGTTAAGAGGGGGCCAGGGGGAGTTAAGTGTTGCCGTGGAAAGACAAAATAAGAGCTGACCTTAACGGGGACAATCCATGACTATTATGAAACGATTCGTATTTTTTGTTTTACTGACAGCGCTTTTGCCAGTCAACGCCCGCGGGGCGGAGCCGAAGCGGGCCGACCCCCGGACCATGACCTTTGCGTCGCTTAAGTTCGAGGTGCCGAAGAGCCAGCGGGCCGTCCTCTCCAACGGCATGATCGTCCACATGATTCCCGACCGGGAGCTCCCCCTGGTGAGCATGACCGCCTACGTGAACGTGGGGAGCATCTACGAGCCGGCCGACAAGGTGGGGCTTGCGGGGCTCACCGGCGCGGTGATGCGCAGCGGCGGCACGCAGGAGCTCACCCCCGAGCAGCTCGACGGGGAGCTGGAATTCATGGCCTCTTCCGTGGAGTCGAGCATCGGCGCCGAGATGGGGAACGTCTCCCTCTCCTGCCTTACGCGGAACCTTCCCCGGACCCTGGAGCTCTTCTCCCAGGTGCTTCGCACCCCCGCCTTCCGGGAGGATCGGGTGGAGCTGGCCAAAAAGCGCACCATCGAGGCGCTGCGCCGCCAGAACGACGACTCCAAGGAGATCGCCGACCGGGAGTTCCAGAAGGCGCTCTACCCGAACCACCCCTTGGGCCGGGTCCCGACCATCGCGACGGTGACGGCGATCACCCGCGCCGACCTGGTGGCGTTCCACGACCGCTACTGTCATCCCAACAACGTGGTCCTCGCGGTGGCGGGGGATTTCGATCCGAAGGAGATGATCGCCCTCCTGGAGAAGGTCTTTGCCGGCTGGAAGCGTGAGACGGTGGACTTTCCCGCCGTCCCCGAGCCGGCGCAGGAGGTGAAGCCGGCCGTTCTCGAAGCCCAGAAGGATGTGAACCAGACGGCCATCCGGATGGGGCACCTCGGGATCGACAAGAGCAACCCCGATCTCTACGCCATCCGGGTCATGGACTACATCCTCGGCGGCGGCTTCACCTCGCGCCTCATGACCGAGGTCCGCTCCAACGAGGGGCTCGCCTACAACGTCTACGCCGCCTTCGACGTGGGGCGGCGCTTCATCGGCACCTTCGAGGCCCAGACCGAGACCAAGAGCGAGACCACGGCCAGGGCCATCGGCCTCATGCGCGACATCATCGCCGGGATGACGAAGGCCCAGGTCAGCGACCAGGAGCTGACCCTCGCCAAAGACGCCATCATCAACTCCTTCATCTTCGGCTTCGCCCGGGCCGACGTGGTGGTGAACCAGCGGGCGCGGGTGGAGTTCTTCGGCTACCCCGACGGCTATCTGGAGAACTATCGCGCCAACATCGCCAAGGTGACCAGGGATGACGTCCTGCGGGTGGCCCGCACCTACCTTCACCCCGATGCGATGGTGACCGTCGTGGTGGGGGACGAGAAGAAGTTCGACCGACCGTTGTCGATATTCGGACCGGTCAGGGAGATCAAGCTGGAGAACAATAACGGGAAAGGAGGGAAGTGATGGCCACGTGGAAATGCTCGACCTGCGGTTTCACCAAAGAGGGGCGATGCAAGCCGCAGAAATGTCCCCAGTGCCAGGAGAAGGGGAACTTCGAGAAGCAGGAGTAGAAACAGTAAAGGGCGGCCCCATCGGCCGCCCTTTGTTGGTATCGCCTACAGGAAGGAGAGTTCCTGCCGGACCCCTTCGGGCTCGGCGGAGTTGAGTTCGAGGATGCTCCGGAGGTGGGTCATGGAGTCGAGGTCTATTCTTACGATCTTCACCCCCACGTGGGTCCCCCGCACGTGGGCGACCTGCGCCTCGAATTCGAGGACGACCGTCGAGTTGGCGAGGGCGATGGAGACCGAGCAGGAGTCTCCCGGGACGAGGGACGAAGTTTCGTCGAGGTTCAGCAACGCCCCCTTGAGGGAGAGATCCAGCAGCGTTGCCTGCAATCGCTGATCGCCTTTGATGATGAAAGACTCCGTGACGAACGAAACCCGGCGAAACCGCCTTTGCTCTCTTATCTCCATGACACCTCCCATCGTTGCGAGCAACTATAAAATGGATTCGGGGCGGGCTCAATGTATTTTTGATGAACAATTCTTAAGGCTTACGTCTGAGACACCGCTAAGGGGGGGAAGAGCCTGGGCGACTCATCCAAAAAAGAGATGACTGGACCGGTGGCGCCGCGCCTGCTATGCTTTTATGCGCCTGCCTGACGGGAGGAAAACGAGACGGTGAAGGAAGGGCCACGATGGGAAATGAAACCGATGAGAGAAAACGGCCGCACCTTCGGCTGGTGGTGAATAATCCCGAGCTGCGGAATCCGCGCCCCGCGCCGGGGGAGGAGCCGTTCATCCCCCTTGAGGAGCTGGTGGCGAACCTTGCGGTGATCCGCCCCGATTTCTACCGGGGACTGGGGCGCTGGCAGAAGAAGCGCTATGAATTCCTGGAGCGTTATCTGGTCCGCACGGGGGTTCCCTACGGTCTCGATCCGCGGCACGGGCGGCTGGTGGTCGTGGCGGCCGATGCCGTCTGCCCCGAGGTGCTGGAGCATGGCGGTACCCCCCAGGACGAGATCCTCCTCTTTGTCGCCGAAGATCCCGAGGGGGAGGGGGGGCGCCTCTCCCTGGAGATGATCCTTCCCTTCTGGAGCGACGACGACAGCATCATGGAGGATGCCCTCCTCACGGCGCCGATCCTCCCCTACGGCGCCCTCTTTCTGGAGGAAAACCGCAACGACGAGTATCTCGATCTGATTTACCGGGTTGCATTTCCTCTCTTCCCTGCCGCCCTGACGGGACGGCTCCTGGACAAGCTCTTCGCCGTGGCACGCTTCGAGCTGCGGGAGACGTTGGTGAGCCTGGACCGTTATCCGGCGGAGTAAGGTGAAAAAACTACTGCGGGGCCGGTCTGCGTTGTTACCGCTCACTCAAAAGCTCAACGTACCAACGGGTACGCCTCGCTTTTTCGCTCGCTTGCGCCTAGCATCCCGGCCTCCTCGCTACGTTTTTCGACAGCCTGTTACAGGGTGACCCCCGGCAGGGGGCGCAGCGGCTTCTCGCGCCGCTCCTGGCAGTCGACGCAGCAGGGGGCGAAGGGAACCACCGCCAGACGCTCTTCGGGAATCGCCCCGCCGCACTCCTCGCAGGTGCCGTAGGTCCCCTCCGAAAGCTTGTGCTCCGCCTCTTCCATCCGGGTCAGTTCCTCCCGCCGGATGTCGGTCACCTTCAGCCCGGTATCTTCGATGAGATCGATCAGGCTTTGATCCCCCGGGTCCATCCCCCGGTCGAACTGGGCGTTGTAATCCTTCCCCAGCGTCTGGAACAGCTCGTTCCGCAGCTCGTTCCAAAGCGTGCGCTTGCGTTCGAGGAGAATCCCCTTCAGCCGCTCCTGGCGTTCCTTTACTGACATTGACCCCTCCCTGTCGTGCTGGTGATCTGGCGCCGCGGGTAATGCGGGAGTATCCTTTACTGTTCGATTGTACATCATCGCCGCGGTGTCGCAATCACTCCACCAGCCTGAACTGCCCGACGAGTTGCTCCAGCTCCCGGGCGAGCCGGGCGAGCTGGCCGGCCGCCATGGCCGACTCCTGGGCGCCGCGGGCGGCATTCTGCACCACGTCGGTTATCTCGTGGATGTTGGAGCTGATCTGGCCGGTGGTGGAGGTCTGCTCTTCCGCCGCCGTGGCGATCTGGTTCACCTGCATCGTCACGTCGGATATCCGCTGGAGGATGGTGTTCAGCGCTTCTCCCGAACGGGCCGCTTCGCCGGTGCCGGTGGTCACCTCCCGGACCCCCTCCTCCATGGAGGCGACCGCTCCCCGGGTCTCCTGCTGGATCGCCTTGATCATCTGGCCGATCTCCCTGGTCGCCTTGGTGGTCCGCTCCGCAAGCGCCCTGACCTCGTCGGCAACGACCGCGAAGCCGCGCCCCTGTTCCCCCGCCCGGGCCGCCTCAATGGCGGCGTTGAGTGCCAGGAGGTTCGTCTGGTCGGCGATGTCTTCAATGGTGCCGATGATCTCGCCGATCTGGTCTCCGCGGGCTCCGAGGCTTTCCACCGTCCGGGCCGCCTCCGTCACCCGCTGGGAGATCCGCCCCATGACGGCGACCGTGTTGTCGACGACCGACACCCCCCCGGCCGCCGAATCGTTGGCCTGGCGTGCGCCTTCCGCGGCGAGGGAGCAGTTGTTGGCGATCTCGCATGAGGTGGCGGCGAGCTCCTCGGAGGCCGTGGCGACGGTGATCGCCTG
Source organism: Deltaproteobacteria bacterium (assembly GCA_021847245.1). Classification (GTDB taxonomy): domain Bacteria; phylum Desulfobacterota; class Desulfuromonadia; order Geobacterales; family Geobacteraceae; genus Geobacter. Next base: position 8,205 of record JAJZUC010000059.1, read on the forward strand.
GGACGCAACCTGTTCGATGCTCCCCGCCATCTCGGTGGAGGTGGCGTTGAGCTGGCTGGCCGCCGAGGCGAGGTGGGTCGCATCCTCGGCGATGCGGGAAACGATGCCGCGGATCGAGGCGGTGAGGCGGTTGATCCCTTCCGCCAGCTGGCCGACCTCGTCCCGGGAGCGGACCGGCAGCACCTTGGTGAGATCGCCGCCGCCGCTGGCCAGTTCATCGACCTGCCGCGAGAATTCGACGATGTTGCTAACGATGGTCCGGCGGAAGAAGAGGTACATGGTCGTGAGGAGAACCACGAAGAAGACGAGGGCGATCCCGAGAAGGGAGAGGGATGTATGCCGGGCGCTGGCGTAGCCTTCTTCGAGGGAGGTGGTGAGGAGGATGGCGCCGAGATAGGCCGGCCCGGCGTCGTGGCACCCCTGGCAGCGCTTTTCGTTTTCGAGGGGCATCGCCAGGCTCAGGGTGTGGACGTCGCCGGCCTTCCCCTCCGTCTCCAGCGCCCTTCCCGCCGTCAGTGCCTGCTTTACCTGGGCATTGGCCGCTGTCCCCGCGGCGGCTTCGGACTCCTTCCCTTCGGTGTCGAAGATCCTGAGGTCGAGAACGAACTTCTTCTGCTTCGCCTCGGCAATGAACCGGTTGACCTCCTTCGAGTCCCCCTTCATCATGTACTCGTCGATGTCGCGGGAGATGAGGGCTGCCATGTTCCGGGTGTTCTTCAGCTGCAGCTCCACGGAGGAATCGAACTGCAGCCAGCCGGCGATGCCGCCGAGCGTCAGGAATCCCACCGACAGGGTGAGCCCCAGGATGGAAAGCACCTTGAAAGCCAGTTTCGTTCTCATCTTTTGCAATCCCCTCCGCACAGTGCGTTTGGGCGGCGCCCCGTTGCGCCGTCCCGATGCTGTAAGTAACCACTTACATTACAACCCTTATCGGCTGTTTCAGGGAGGGGTTTAGCTGTTTCGTGATCGATATCATGAAAATCGTCAGAGCCCCTCGCGGGGGGGGGCACCTCCGTGGTGCTTCTCCTCTTCGTCGTGCCGGCGGTGGGTTTCGAGCTCCCGCCGCAGGCGCAGGCGGGTCGGCAGGGTGAACAGCCAGGCGGCGGAAGCCCCGGCCAGAAAGGTGACGAGCAGGACGACCACCAGGGGCCCTTCGAAAAACCAGGCGAGAAACGTCACCTGCACCTTCTGGGCGTTCTGGAGGGAAAAGACCATGGAGACGAGGGCGATGAGGGCGGCGATGAGGACGGCAGGGGTCACGGGGGCCTCCTTGTGATGGTGTGGTACTGTCCCGCAAGTATAACCGGTGCGCGGAGCGCTTGCCACTCTCACCGGCCCGTTCCGTGCAGGAGAGATGGAGATGCGCGTAACCGTTGTGTCGTGTGCCTAATTATTAGTCATATTGTCGGGAGAGGGACATGATCGCAGTCATCCAGAACGACCCCGAGGTGCCGGCGGGGACCTACGCCGAACAGCTGGAGTCGGAAAAAATTCCGTTTCGGATCTTTAAAATGTGGGAGGAGCGGGTGCCGCCCCCCCGTGAATTCCGCGCCGCCCTGGTGCTCGGCGGGGCGATGGGGGTTCACGATACGGCGCGGCACCCGTTTCTGCTCGAAGTCAAGCGCTTCATCCGGGACGCAGTCGGCGTGGGGGTGCCGTTTCTCGGGATCTGCCTCGGGGGCCAGCTCCTGGCCGATGCTCTCGGCGCGCCGGTTACTTCCGGCGCCAACGGCGAGCGGGGGACCCTGCCGGTTGTCCTTACCCCCGAGGGGGAGCGCGACCCCTTCTTTGCCGGCATTCCCCGGGAGTTTACGACCTTTCAGTGGCACGACGACACCTTTGCCGTTCCCGCCGGCGGGGTGCTCCTCGCCTCGTCGCTGGCCTGTCCGAACCAGGCGTTCCGCGTGGGGAAGGCGGCCTACGGGCTCCAGTTCCACCCCGAGGTGACCGCCGCCATCGTCGGCGCCTGGGCCCGCTGGGACGACGGAACCGCCCGGGCCGTCGACCGTTTTCTCGCCGAGTTCGAGGCCGGCGCCGTTTCCTACCGTGACGCCTCCCGGCGGTTCTTCGCCAACTTCCTCCGTATCGCCGGCGTCGCCTGACGCTTCCCGTGGCACGGCTTGTGCTATCCCCGAGTCATATTCGAACTCTGTCGGCAATGGCGCCCTGGAACGATCGTTCCGGGGTTTCGTCTTTTCAGGGGAAGGAGCCAGACATGGAAAACGCGGTCAGACAACCGATCATCATCGACGACACCACGTTGCGGGACGGCGAGCAGACCGCCGGCGTGGTTTTCAGCAAGAAGGAGAAGCTTGCAATCGCCCGGATGCTGGACGGCATCGGGGTCCAGGAGCTGGAGTGCGGCATTCCGGCCATGGGGGAGGAGGAGCGCGATTGCATCCGGGCCCTCGTGGACCTGGGGCTCAATGCCCGCCTCATCACCTGGAACCGGGCCGTGGTTCCGGACATCCAGGCGAGCATCGACTGCGGGGTGGAGGCGGTCGACATCTCCCTGTCGGTCTCCGATCAGATGATTGCCCATAAAATACGCAAAGACCGGGAATGGGTGAAGGAGCAGCTGAAGGTCGCCCTCGGCTTTGCCAAGGAGCGGGGACTCTACGTCTCCGTCGGCGGCGAGGACGCCAGCCGCGCCGACCTCCTGTTCCTCGTGGAGCTGATGGAGATCACCCGTTCCCTGGGGGGGGACCGGTTCCGCTTCTGCGACACCCTCGGCATCCTCGACCCCTTCACCATGTACGAGAAGGTCCGGGCGCTGCGGACGGCGGTGCCGGCGGTCGACGTCGAGGTCCACACCCACAACGACCTCGGGATGGCGACCGCTAACGCCATTGCCGGGATCAAGGCGGGTGCCCGTTTCGTGAACACCACCGTGAACGGCCTCGGCGAGCGGGCCGGGAACGCGGCCCTGGAAGAGGTGGTGATGGGGCTCAAGCTCGCCTGCGGCATCGATCCCGGCATCGACACCCACCGGTTCCACGAGATCTCGCGCTTCGTCGGGAGGGCCTCCCAGCGGCCGGTCCCGCCGTGGAAGGCGGTGGTGGGGGAGCGGGTCTTCTCCCACGAGTCGGGACTCCATGCCGACGGCGTCATCAAGAACCCGAGGAACTACGAAGGGTTCGACCCCGCCGAAGTGGGACTCACCCGGCATCTCGTGGTCGGCAAGCACTCGGGGACCAGCGGCCTCGTGGAGCGCTACCGCGAGCTCGGCATCGTCCTCTCCCGCAAGGAAGCGGTCTGCCTCATGGAGCAGGTGCGGGCCATTGCCCAGCGGATGAAGCGTCCCCTCTCCGACGGCGACCTCCGCAGGCTCTATGCCTCGGGGAAATGTGCGTTGAAGGCGGCCTGAGCCATGCTGAGAGGTTGTTCAACGGTTGCGTAAAATATGTGCAATAAAAGGGGGGCCGGCTAGGGGTGCGGCCCCTCTTTTTTTGTCCCGCAAATGCCTCACTGTAATAACAAGTCGTAATCACTAATACAATTTTTACGTCAAAAACGGTGGCATGGCTTGTGCTAATTAAGGCGGTAACAACCCGGCACAACGATGTGCCCCAACTGCAACGAAAATCGGGAAACCAGGCAAGGGCGCCTACCACCGCGAGTGGGGTGCCTTTTTCTTTTTTTATTCAGTGCGGAAAGGAGGAGCGACTGGTAGTCTTCGAATTGAATGCAGTTTTGCATGACCGCATAGAATGCAATCAATAACTACAAAGGAGTAACGACAATGAAGAAGGCAATGAAGATTCTCTCTCTGGCAACGGCGCTTATCTCAATGACCACCGGTGTCGCCCTGGCGACCCCATCGACTCAGATATGGAGCCCTTCCCCGGATGTCCAGCCGTTTGGGGTCCTTCACCTTGGTATTGACAACTACTTCAGGGCGTCTAACAAGCCCAAGTCACCCCCAACTGCTGCGGCAACCAGAGACGCGAACATTTACGATATCGGCTTGACAGTGGGGGTTTTGCCATTCGAAAAGCTGCAGATGGAAGTCGGCGTCGATTATCTGGTCAGTGCCAACGAGCCGAACGACAACCACCCGTTCTCGTTCAACGTCAAACTTGGCACCCCTGAAGATTCGTTGTTCAAAGGCTCGCCGGCTATTGCGGTAGGTATCTACAACGCTGGCCCGACCAATTACGACGGTCCTTCAAGCGGTTCATTGGGGCGGGCTGTGGGTATCACTTCGGGCCAGAACATTACCTATGGTCTCATTGCCAAGACCCTCCCCGCTATCGGTGCCGTTCCCTCGCTGGGCCGGATCTCTGCCGGTGGGTACCACGGCAGCGCCCGTGCTTTTGTCGATCCCAACGGAAATAGCGCGAATGATGGTGTGATTCTTACCTGGGACCGCACCATGAGTGAGATCTCTGACAAGCTCTGGATGGCGGTTGACTATTTTGGCGGCAACAACGTAAACGGCGCCCTTAATATCGGTTTCGCCTGGAGCTTCGCGAAGAACGTCTCGGTAATCTTCGCCTACGATATTTACAAAGAAAAAGCCCTGGCCGGAAATAATACCTTCACCACCCAGCTTGACATCAACTTCCCCTAGCCTGGATGGAGGCCCAGCCGGGCCTCACGAATCGAACAATCTTACGACGGAGGTAAGCAATGAAGCTCATTGAGGCCATAATCAAACCGTTCAAGCTGGATGAGGTAAAGGACGCGCTCAACGAGATCGGGATCGAGGGGATCACCGTGAGCGAAGTGAAGGGATTCGGCAGACAGAAGGGGCATACCGAGCTCTACCGCGGCGCCGAGTATGTTGTGGATTTCATTCCCAAGGTCAAGCTTGAGATCGCAGTGGCCGATGAATTGGTGGCGAAGGTTGTGGAAACCATCGAAAATACCGCCAAGACCGGCAGGATCGGTGACGGCAAGATCTTCATCATCCCCCTTGACGAAGCGGTCAGGATCAGGACCGGTGAAAAGGGTGTCGAGGCCATCTAGCATACTGAACCAGGAAATATAGAGATCACTCACGGAGGTAAACAATGAGGTTTAAACTGTCATTTGTCACGTTGCTGGCAACCGTAGCGCTCATGCTGCCGGTCGCTCTCCTGGCTGAGGAGGCCAGGCCCGTCGCCCCGGCCCAGGCTGCCCTGTCGTCCGCCCAGAAAGCTGCGCCTGCCGCCGCCGCCGTCGCGGCTCCCGCGGCAGCCCCCGCTGCAGCGCCGGCTCCCCCGAAGAACGTCGATCCGGTCCTCAATACCGGTGATACCGCCTGGATGCTCGTCTCCAGCGCCCTGGTCCTCTTCATGATCCCGGGCCTCGCCTTCTTTTACGGCGGCATGGTCCGCCAGAAGAACGTCCTCTCGACGATCATGCACTCCTTCGTTGCCATGGGGATCGTCGGCGTGCAATGGGCGGTCATCGGCTACTCGCTCTCCTTCGGCCCCGACGTGGGCGGCGGCCTTGTCGGCAACCTGAGCAAGGCGCTCATGAACGGCCTTATCAGCTTCAAGGACGGCAACCCGGTCTACGCCCTGTTCCAGAACGTTCCGACCGAGCCGGGGGCCATTCCCGAGTACGTCTTCGCCATGTACCAGTGCATGTTCGCCATGATCACCGTCGCCCTCATCTCCGGCGCCATCGCCGAGCGGGTGAAGTTTTCCGCCTACTGCGTCTTCGTGCTCCTCTGGACCACCCTGGTCTACGATCCCCTGGCCCACTGGGTCTGGATGACCGACGGCTGGCTCTTCAAGAAGGGGGCCCTCGATTTCGCCGGCGGCACCGTCGTTCACCTCTCCTCCGGTATCTCTGCCCTGGCGTTCCTGGTCTTCCTCGGGAAGCGGCACGGGTTCCCCCAGGAGCGGATGGCTCCCCACAGCCTGCCGCTGACCATGCTCGGGGTCGGGATGCTCTGGTTCGGCTGGTTCGGCTTCAACGCCGGTTCCGCCATCGTCGGCGTGAACTGCTCCGACGCGGCCGGGGGGCTCGCCGGCCTCGCCTTTGCCACCACCACCATCGCCCCGGCCGCTGCCGGCCTCTCCTGGATGATCGCCGAGTGGATCCATTCCGGCAAGCCTTCCGCCCTTGGCTTCGGCTCCGGTGTCGTTGCCGGCCTGGTCGTCATCACCCCCGCCGCCGGCTTCGTGCAGCCCGGCGCCGCCATCCTCATGGGGCTTGCCGCCGGCGTGGTCTGCTACGGTGGGGTCATGATGAAGGCCAAGCTGAAGTACGACGACTCTCTCGACGCCTTCGGCGTGCATGGCGTGGGTGGTACCTTCGGCGCCCTTGCGACCGGCGTCTTTGCCACGGTGGGGGCCACGGGGCTCCTCTCGGGCAACGGCTCGCAGTTCGTCACGCAGGTGATCGCGGTGGCGGCCGCCGGCGCCTACGCCTTCATCGTCACCCTGGTCATCGCCTTCATCCTCGACAAGACCATCGGACTCCGGGTCGAGAAGGAAGACGAGATCATGGGCCTCGACCAGACCCAGCATTCGGAGTCTGCCTACAACTAGAAATGCCGGCCTCACGCCGGGAGAGATGAAAGCCGCCCCTTCCGGGCGGCTTTCTTTTTGTGCTTTAATATTGGGCAGCGATTTGTGCATTTAATCGGCATGTCGCGGGCCGACAGAAAAAATAGGTCGTGAATTCAACGTGGTAGCCAATGCATTTTCTGGCATGCCTCGTGCCTATTGAGAACATGGATACTATGCCAGTCGGGGTTGCCGCGCATCGATGACGAACGCACTTGCAAAATACCTCGCCGACAACGGACCTGTCGATGGCGAACTGCTCGACCTGCTGGCCTTCAACGAGAAGATGGCCGAGCTCGGGAAGATGATGTCCGGGGTGGTGCACGAACTGAATACCCCCCTGTCGGTCATCGTTTCCGCCACCCAGATGATCCTGCGCGAGGAGGGGCTTCCCGACTTCGTCCGCGAGCTGGTGGAGCGGATCAATCTGGAGTCGGCCCGCCTCGCCGAGCTGACGAAGGGGGTCCTCTCCTTCTCCCGCACCGACGGGGGGGGGCGGCATGAGGCCGACGTGAACCAGGTGCTGCGTGATGTCATGCTCTTTCTCCGGTACGAGGCCCAGAAGCGCTCCGTCACCGTCATCGAGGACCTCGATTTCCGGCTCCCTTCCATCGCCGCCGACGGCAACCGGGTGAAGCAGATCTTCATCAATCTGATCATGAATGCCCTCCAGGCTATGGAGGAGGGGGGAAAGCTCTTTCTCCGCTCCTTTCCCGGTGAAAAGTCCGGGGTGATGGTCCAGGTGGCGGATACCGGCCCGGGAATCCCCCCCGAGATCCTGGCGCAGCTTTTCACCCCGTTCTTCACCACCAAGGTCCCGGGGGAGGGAACCGGGCTCGGCCTCTTCGTCACCCGCAAGATCATGGAGGGGATGGGGGGGACCATCTCTGTCGAGAGCGTCGTCGGTGAAGGGACCACCTTTACCCTTGTCTTCCCCGTGGCGGAGTAAGGCGGCCTGCAGCCGAAGGTCGTCCCGATCCGCGTTTTCCGTGTCTCCCGCCGTCCGTTCTGTCGTAACGGGCGGCTTTTTTTGTCGCCGCGCTACGCCGACGTTTGCTATAAAGTTGTGGCAATGACAGTTATCGGAGGACGACCGTGATGGAACGATACTTGGAAACGGCGGTACGGGCCGCCCGCTGTGCGGGGGAGCTCCAGAGCGAGCGGCTCTGGTGCGAGCACGAGATCCGGTTCAAGGGGGAGATCGACCTCGTCACCGAGGTGGACCGGGCGTGCGAGGAGCTGATCGTCGGCATGATCCGCGACGCTTTCCCCGACCATGACATCCTGGCCGAGGAGAACCGCTACGACACCACCGGCTCCCGCTTCCGCTGGGTCATCGATCCCCTCGACGGCACCACCAATTACGCCCATGGCTTCCCCTGGTTCGGCGTCTCCATCGCCCTGGAGATCGACGGCGAGGTGCGGCTCGGCGTGGTCTGTCACCCGATGATGAACGAGCTCTTCACCGCCGTGAAGGGGGAGGGGGCACGGCTAAACGGGCGCCCGATCAGCGTTTCCCGGCGCCATCCCCTCAAGGGGTGCCTCCTCGCCACCGGTTTTCCCTACGACCGGACCCGCGACAACGAGAACAACTTCGACAATTTCTTCAATTTCCAGTTCGCCGCCCGGGCGGTCCGGCGGGCCGGTGCCGCGGCCCTCGATCTCGCCTACGTGGCGGCGGGTCGCCTCGACGGCTACTGGGAGATCAAGCTCAAGCCGTGGGACGTGGCGGCCGGCCAGCTCCTCGTCACCGAGGCGGGGGGGAGGGTCACCAATCACGCCGGCGAGCCGCACTCGATCCATGATCACCGCATCCTCGCCTCCAACGGCCTCATCCACGAAGAGATGCTGGCGGTCCTCGGTGAAGGTAAAAAAACGGCTTGACTAAACTTTACCTCCCCAGTAGTATTAATCCCAAGTTGTAACTTTACTTGCTGCTTCACGAATAAACAATCGAATATCCGAGTACTTATCACGAGCGACCGAGGGACTGGCCCTATGACGTCGCGGCAACCTCCCGCAAGGGGAAGGTGCCAATTCCTGCGGAACCGCGAGGTTCCGGGAGATAAGGAAGAGCGATGCCCCAAAGGCATGACGAATCCTCTTCCGCACCCCGGAAGGGGATTTTTCATTCAAGGAGCACAGTCATGAACATTGCGACACAGGCGGCCCAGATCGGACTCGAGTGGGACACCCGGACCGGGGCGGTGACGGTTCCCATCTACCAGACGGCGACTTTCCGCCATCCGGGGCTCGGCCAGAGCACCGGCTACGACTACTCCCGCTCCGGCAACCCGACCCGCCAGGCGTTGGAGGAGGGGATCGCCCGCCTCGACGGGGGGGCACGGGGGTTCGCCTACGCCTCGGGGATGGCCGCCATCACCAACCTCCTCTATCTCTTCGGCAAGGGAGACCACCTGGTGGTGACCGAGGACCTCTACGGCGGCACCTGTCGCCTCTTCGACCAGCTCTTCAGCCGGTTCGGCCTCACCTTCACCTACGTCGATACGAGCGACGCGGCGGCAGTGCGGGAGGCGATCCGCCCGGAGACCAAGGCGCTCTTCGTGGAGTCCCTCACCAACCCGCTCCTCAAGGTGGCCGACATCGCGGCCCTCTCCGCCCTCTGCCGGGAGAAGGGGCTGCTGCACATCGTCGACAACACCTTCCTCACCCCCTACCTCCTCCGCCCCCTCGACCTCGGGGCCGACATCACCGTCTACAGCGCCACCAAGTACCTCGCCGGCCATAACGACACCGTGGCCGGCCTCGCGGTGGTGAAGGATCCCCAGCTGGCGGAGCGGGTCTACTTCCACCAGAACTCGGTGGGGGCGGTCCTCGGTCCCCAGGATTCATGGCTCACCATTCGGGGGATGAAGACCCTCTCGGTGCGGCTCGACCGGCAGCAGGCAAACGCCGGCCGTATCGCCGCCTGGCTCGCCACCCACCCCGGGGTGCGCCGGGTCTACTACCCCGGCCTTCCGGAGCATCCGGGGCACGGCCTCCTGGCGCGCCAGGCGAGGGGGTTCGGCGCCATGGTCGCCTTCGAGGTGACGGAGCGCGCCCTGGTGGAGCGGCTGCTGCTGAAGACGAAGGTCCTCTCCTTCGCCGAGAGCCTCGGCGGGGTGGAGACCCTCATCACCTTCCCCGAGGGGCAGACCCACGCCGACATCCCGGTGGAGGTCCGGCGCCGCCTCGGGATCAACGAGGTGCTGCTGCGGCTCTCGGTGGGGATCGAGGACGCGCAGGACCTGATCGACGACCTGGCCCAGGCGTTTGAAGCATAAGAGAAAAGGAGCCCAGCCCATGAAAATCGGCACCCGCATCATCCATACCGGCCACGAGATCGACCCGACCACCGGGGCGCTCTCGGTCCCCATCTACCAGACCTCCACCTTTGCCCAGAAGTCGGTGGACCACTTCGGGAGGTACGACTACGCCCGCTCCGGCAACCCGACCCGTGAGGCGCTGGAGGAGACCATCGCCCAGCTGGAGGGGGGGAGCCGCGGCTTCGCCTTCGCCTCGGGGATGGCGGCCATCTCGTCGGCGCTCCTCCTCTTCTCCCCCGGCGACCACCTGGTGGTCTGCGAGGATGTCTATGGCGGGACCTTCCGGGTTCTGACCCGGCTCTTCAGCCGCCTCGGGATCGAGTCGACCTTCGTCGACGCCACCGACCTCGGGAAGATCGAGGCGGCCTTCCGCCCGAACACGAAGGGGCTCTTCCTGGAGACCCCCTCCAACCCGCTTCTGAAGATCACCGACCTGGCCGGGGCGGCGCGGATCGCCCGGGATCAGGGGGCCATAACGCTCGTGGACAACACCTTCATGACTCCCTACCTCCAGCGGCCGCTGGAGCTTGGCTGCGACATCGTGCTCCACAGCGGCACCAAGTTCCTCAACGGCCACAGCGACGTCATCTGCGGCTTCGCGGTGACGAAGGACGAGGAGCTCGGGCGGCAGCTCGCCTTCATCCAGAACGGCTTCG
>JAJZUC010000060.1 GCA_021847245.1 Deltaproteobacteria bacterium
ACGCCTTCGTGCGGGGCGACGCCGACCTCGCCATCAAGGTCTGCCGCGACGACCAGTTCGTGGACGACCTGAACGACCAGATCCAGCGGGAGCTCCTCACCTTCATGATGGAGGACCCCTCCTCCATCAGCCGGGCCATCAAGCTGAACTACATCTCCAAGTGCCTGGAGCGGATCGCCGACCACGCCACCAACGTGGCGGAGATGGTGATCTTCATGCTGAAGGGGAAGGACATCCGCCACACGGCTCCACCGAGCAACGAAATCGCATAACAGCATCCACGGGGCGCACCAGGCGCCCCTTTCTTTTTCGTCATCTTGCGCGTCCCGAATGATGGCTGGGGTGATCGAAGGTCTCACGCCTGAGATCATCAATATCGATCCGCTCTATGACTTCAACCGTGAACTTTTCGGCACCGATGAGATGCCGGAAGCGGAAATCAAAGCCCACGGGAGGGGTGTTGCCCGGCAGATTGCATCACGGCTGTAAATAGCGACCGGATCAGTCATCAACGAGGGCGGCATGTGTCGCCCTAGTTGAGTCCCTTTCTCTTTCCCACCCACCTTTCACCCCATCGTAACCGTCCTTTAACACTGGCCTTTTACACTTGGACTGCACATTCACCCACCAAAGGAGGCACGCAGCCATGTTCAAACGCTTCGTCATGCCAGGCTTCACTGAACTCGACCGCCAGATTGCCAAGCTGCAGGAACTGCGGGATTCATTCCGGCAGGCAAACCATGCCCGCATTGAGATTCTCCCACAGAAACACGCATTTTTCCCTACCGCCACGGAATTGTAACCGGCCTCTGGCATACAGGAGGAAAACGACGGGAGAAACGACCATGATCACGAGCGCTGTCATCCCCCTGGCCCGGAAAACAGTCCGCACCAATCCCACCCTTATGGGACTTGCCACCGCCGCCACCGGCTTCATCCGGCAGATGGCGATCAAGCCTTTCACCCCCAGGCTCCGGCGCCGGGAGCTGGCGCTTCGGGAAAAGCTGCCGAGCATCCACGCCGTCCGCAATCATCTCTTCAAGGAAAAGGGGGCAGGAGAAATCCCCACCATCGTAGTCGGCGGCTTCGTCCCCGACGCCACCGAGGCGGTGGAGTTCCAGCGGGAGCTCTTCCGGCGGCATGGCTCGGTCTACTACGTGAATTTCTCCCGCACCGGCTTTTCGGCGCCGCTGTTCTTCGCTCAACTGGCCGACCTGATAGAGGAATTGAACCGCAAGGGACAGAAGCCCGTCATCTTCTCCGTCAGCTTCGGCTGCAGCCTGGTGGCCCGCTTCTTCCGGGAGGGGCACGGCGACACCCTCGCTGTCCGCGGCGTGATGATGGCGAGCCCGGTCCTCTGCACCGATGACCTGGTCAGGCCCGAGCGTGAGATAAGCGGCGGCGTCCGGATGCTGGAAAGCAACCTGCGGCGCATCCTCCGGGCCGACGCTTCCAGGGGTGACGAGCTGAAGCGCCAGATAGAGCGGGCGCGCCGCTGCTTCCAGGCCCTGTTCGAGGCGGGGGCGGAAAACCGCGTCCTGTCGAGCCGCCATCTCTCCATCAGAAAGAAGATCATGGGGGTGCTGGAGAGCACCTCCTGCGTCGGCGGGTACGAGCGGGTGCTGGCGCTGAGGGATGCACCGCCGGCCACCGGCGGCGCCATCTTCAGGGGACCGACCCTCGTGCTCCTGGCCGAGGAGGAGGACCAGCTCCTGGCCCCCACGTCACCCACCCTTGCGGCCCTGCGGGACGACGAAACCCGGATGCGGCTCTTCCCCCGCGGCAAGGTGCGGACCGTCACTTCGCCGGCAAGCGGCGACGCCGTGGCCCACGCCTCCCTCATCTTCCACCACCACTGCTACAACCCGTTGATCGAGGGGTGGTATGACAGACTGGCGGCACCGCTGCGGCTGGCGGTGGTTTCATGACATTAGCTTCTCCCTTCAGGGCGCTCACCGCACCGGCCGTTGACCTGATGCTGAAGAACGGCGCCGCGGCCCTTGCCCGGCACTTCGAGTCCCGCGATCCTTTCGCCAGCCAGCGGGAGATACTCCCCCGCCTGGTAGCCACCGGGGCAGCCACCCGCTTCGGTCGGGACCACGGTCTGGCCGAGCTGGCGGGCGACCCCTTCGAGCGGCTCTACGCCGAATACCGTCGGCGGGTCCCGATCCGCACCTATGCCGATTTCTGGAACACGTACTTCCAGGCCGGCCTCCGGGAGGAGAACGGCCGAAAGCAGCTCGACCTGCACGACGTCACCTGGCCGGGAAAGATCCCCTTTTTCTGCGAGACCTCCGGCACCACTGCCCCCACCAAGTTCATCCCCTTCTCCCGGGAGATGTTCGCCGCCAACAAGCGGGCCGCTCTGGACATGACCGCCTGCTACCTCCACCGCAACCCGAAGAGCCGCCTGTTCAAGGGAAAACTCCTCTACATGTCCGGGAGCACGAAGCTTTCCGACCTGGGGGACGGAGTACAGAGCGGCGACATGAGTGCCATCACCCTGCGCCACCGCCCGTTTTTCCTCAAGCCCTTCGTGGCGCCGGGGATGCGGGTATCCGCCCTGCCGTGGGAGGAAAAGGTGGCGGAACTTGCTGGGCTCCTCCTCTCCGACCGCTCCATCCGCGGCATCTCCGGCGTTCCCCCCTGGATCATCCTGCTCCTGCAGCGGGTGGAAGAGATGGGGCACCGTCCCCTGGCCGAGCTTCTGCCAAACCTGGAGCTGATCATCCATGGCGGCACCAGCATGAAACCGTACCGCCGGGAGTTCGATGCCTTGCTTCCCAGCCGTTCGCCCCACTTCCTGGAAGTCCTCCCCTCGTCGGAGGCGTTCATGGCATTCCAACTCCTGGGGGAGGAACGGATGCGACTGGTTCCCCACTACGGGGTTTTCTTCGAATTCGTCCCCTTCGAATTCCTGGACGAGCGGGGCGTGCCGGCCCCCGATGCGCCGGCGGTGCCGCTGGAGGAGATCGAGACCGGCCGTCGCCACGCCGTCATCCTCACCACCTGCGCCGGCCTCTGGCGCTACCACATCGGCGACACCATCCGCTTCACCGACCGGCAACCGCTGTTCATCGAATTCACGGGACGGGACAAGTTTCTGGACCGCTTCGAGGAGAAGGTGACCCAGGGCGAAGTGGAGGAGGCAGTGGCACGGCTCAACCAGACGGCCGGCATCGAGGTTCGGGAGTTCATGGTCGGGCCTGACATCGCCGCCCGTCGGCACCTGTGGGTCCTGGCAGTTGGCGAGATGAACGAGCGTGACGCCGGCACCATCGCCCGGCATCTGGACGCCACCCTGCGCTCCCTCAATGCCGACTACGCCACGTTCCGCAGCCAGGGGCGGATCGGCGAGCCACAGGTCATAACGGTGGAAGAAGAGCTGATTTACCGCTGGTCACAGGAGGTGCGGGGGAAGCTGGGCGGCCAGAGCAAGATTCCGCACATCGACCCTACGGTGAACGGTGAGTTGATCAGCACTCTGGCAGAATTCGTCTCGCCCTGAGAAAATTTCCCGCGCCGCCTACTGGATGCAATCGAGGCGTTCAGGATTTTCGGCATACTCCGCGGCTGCATTTTAATTCGAGCGCAAAACGGGGCGGATTTCCCATTCTCAACTGCTTATTGAATCGGCATTGAAATGGGCAGACTAGATGCACCATGGGAATCTTGCAAATAAAGCTGATTGATCGCCGGAAGCTATTTCTTTGCCGCCACCGTCCGCAGCGCCTCCCACCCCTTGAGGAGATCCAGGGCCCGCACCAGCTGGTAATCCTTCTTCGTCTCGTCGGGGGGGGCGGCCCCAAGCGGCCTCTTCGCCCCTTCCTTCGCTGCCGCTTCGCCCGACGCATCGAGATGATGGTCCAGGTCCTTCTCGTGGAAATCCTCTCCCTGGTCGTCCTTCACCACCTTCAGCTCGGCGTTCTCGACGAAGATGTCGGGAACGATCCCCCTGGCCTGGATGGAGCGTCCCCTGGGGGTGAAGTAGCGGGCGGTGGTCAGCTTGAGGCCGGCGCCGTCGCGCATCGGGATGACCGTCTGGACCGACCCTTTCCCGAAGCTCGTCGTTCCCAGGATCACCGCCCGGCCGTAATCCTGCAGCGCTCCGGCCACGATCTCGGTGGCGCTGGCACTGCCGCCGTTGATCAGCACGACCATCGGATAGGGGGGCTCCTTCTCGCCGACGGTGGCGCTGAACTTCCGGTTGGCGAACGGCTCCCGCCCCTCGGTATAGACGATGAGGCCGTTGTCGAGCCGGTCGCCGACGAAGAGCCCCGCCACGGCCACCGCCGCATCGAGGAGCCCGCCGGGATTGTTCCGCAGATCCAGCACGAGCCCCCTGAGATTCCCCCCATTTTCCCGCCGCAGCTTCACGAGGGCGGCGGCGACGTCCTCACCGGTCCGCTCCTGGAAATGGCCGATGCGGAGATAGCCGTAGCCGGGCTCCAGGGTCCGGGCCTTGACGCTCATGGTCTTGATGATGTCGCGCACCAGCGGCACCACCAGCGGGTTCGCCTCACCCTCGCGCAGGATCGTCAGGGTGACCCGGGTCCCCTTCTCGCCGCGCATCCGCTTTACCGCCTCGGTGATGGTTATGCCATGGGTCGAGGTTCCGTCGATCTTCGCGATCTGGTCGCCGCTCCTGATCCCGGCCCGCCAGGCGGGGGTATCCTCGATGGGGGAGACGACGGTGAGTTTCCCCTCCCTCATGGTGATCTCGATGCCGAGTCCGCCGAAGGAGCCCGCCATCTCCACCTTCATCTCGGTGAACGGCTCCGGGGGGAGGTAGGCGCTGTGGGGGTCCAGGGAGGCGAGCATCCCGTTCACCGCCCCCTCCAGAAGCTTCTTCCGGTCGACCTCCTCCACGTAGCTCGTCCGGACATGGTGCAGCACCTCGCGGAACAGCTTCAGGGCCTCCGCATCGGTGCCGCCGGCGGCCTGACCGCGGCTTCTCCACCCCCCCGCCACCGCAAGGGTGAGTAGAACGATTGTCGCCACCAGGCCCAGTGTGATTTTGGTTCGCGTCGTCAGCATCGAAACCTCCGGGGCGCCAGGTGGGAATCCCTCGTTCCTCGCGCACCCGGTTACTTTATTGCTCCGCCGGTGCTCTTGTCAATCGTCCCGTCTCTTTACCGGACCGTCCGTTGCTTTCCGGCGCAGCAGAAACGAAAGGCCGTCCCCCCACCGGCGGGAGACGGCCTATTCGCCTCTCTGTTTCATGACTGCTCCTTCTGCTCTTCCTCTCCAGCTCTCCTTCGGTCCGGTTACTTTACTGCCTCTTCGGTCTTGGGCGTGAAGAGCCCCTTCAGCATCGAACCGAACACCACCAGGGCGGGCAGGGTCTGGAGGGCGACGATCGCGGCGCCGAACGCCAGGAAGAGGGGGGCGAGGAATCCGCCTTCGTCCATTCCCGCACCACTGGCGGCAAAGGCGGAAGAAGCGCTGGCGATAAGGGCGACAAGTGCTTTGGCTGTGGTTTTCATGGCATCCTCCCGGTTTTTTCTGGTTATCAACCGCTTTTAACATTATGAAATGCAGCCAATGTGCCATCTTTAAACCGGGAAAATGCTTTTTAGTAACCCACTGTTTTCAGGAGATATTTTAGGCTATAGCCAAAAGTGCGGGGGCCGGTGTCCCGCCGGCTTGTATGGGAGAAACATACAGAAACAGGGGAAGAAGAGAGATACACACCGCCCCGCCGCCCGTACCACGCTGAAATATCTGAGTTTTACGTCGTGGCGCCGATGCATGTAAAAAATATGCGCCCCCTCCCCCCCTTTTCAGTATCCCTTCACCGCGTAGATCCCCGGCGCATTCCGCCAGTACCCCTTGTAGTCCATCCCGCACCCGAAGAGGAACCGGTCGGGGGAGACGACCCCCGTGAAATCGGCCTTGAGCCCGGGGCGGGTCTTGCGGTCGTGCTCCTTGTCGACGAGGACGGCGGTCAGCACCTCGGCGGCCCCTTCCTCCCGGCACCATTCGGCAATGGCGTCCAGGGTCGCCCCCTCGTCGAGGATATCATCGACGATGAGGACCGTGCGTCCCCGCAGGTCGGCGCTGGGGCGCACCCGCCAGTCGAGCTCCGTGCCGAAGAAGTGGTGGCCGTAGCGGGTGGCGTGGAGGTACTCCACCTCCAGGGGGAAGGGGAGCTTCGGCAGGAGCTTGCCGGTCACGACCAGCCCGCCGTACATGACGCAGAGGACGAGCGGGTTCCTGTCGGCGAGCCGCGCGGAAATCTCCCCCGCCAGCCGGTCGAGGGCCACCTCCACCTCGTCGCCGGTAAAGAGGCAGTCGGCCTCGTTCATCACCTGCCTGACCTCGTCGAGTGTTACGGACATGGATACCTCGTGCGTTCTAATGAAATAATTAGTGAATCCGTGACCCCGGAAAACTCGCCTCCGCTCAGAGTGCCCTGTTTCTGCCTCTCCAGGGCTTAGTCCGCTGCGGCCGATCAACTCACCCTGGCGGGTTCGGACACGATCGGCCGCGGACGCTCCATTCGCCCGGTTCGGCTGCGAAACAGGGCACATTCGCTCCGGCGGGCTTTCCGGGCTCACGGATTCAGGTAATTGATCACCCTACTGCCACCCGAGGGCCATGAGCCCCACGTTGGCAAACCCCATCAGGAAGCCGAGGAGCGCCCCGAAGAGGTTGATGTAGAGGAAATGCTTCTCCATGATGTCGAGGAGGAGCCGCTCCACCGCCAGGAGGTCGAGGCCGTTGATCTTCTCCTCCACCATCCGGCTGATGTCGATAGCGTCGACCAGGGGGGGGACCTCCCGCTCCAGGAGCTGCGCCACCTGCCGGTGGACCGCCTCGTCCAGGTCACGGCGGGCGTGGGCGGGGATGCGGTCCGAAAGCCGGCCCAGCGGGGTGCGGAAGAGCCATTCGTCGAGCCGTTCCGCCACGAGCCGTTCGGCGGCCGCACGGCTCTCCGGCGCCCGCAGCAGCGCCGCGAGCCACTCCAACAGGGATTCCCGCAGCCGCCCCGCCTCCGCCGCCGGCACCAGCCGCTCCAGAAGGGACCCGGGCGGGGCGTCGAGCAGCCGGCGCCCCTGGCGCTCCGCGAGGGAGATGATCAGCTCAGCCGTGCCGGGGCTCCGCACGAGGCCGAGGGCGCCCCGGCGGACCATCCTACGGGCGGCGGCGACCCGCTGGTAGGGAAGCCGTTCCACCGTGGCGGCCAGGGGACGGTCGAGGAGCCGGTCGAACTCCCTGCGGACCACGCCGGCCACCTGGCGCCGGGTCTCCTCCTCCCGGAGCCAGCGGGCGATCTCCTCCGACACGTTCCCCATGAGGCCTGGGAAGAAACCCATGAGCTTGTCGGCGCTGATAAGCCCCGCCATGAAGCCGAGGGCCCCCTTCAGGTTGTGGAGCGAGCCCTGGAGCCCCTCCTTGAGCCGCTCCTCCAGCCCGGCGCGAAACTCCGGGGTCTGCAGGAGCTCCCCCACCCGGTCGAGGAGCGGCGCCACCGCCTCGTCGATCTGGCCGGCCACCAGCTCCACCACCTCCGCCGGCAGGAGCTCCCGCAGGGTGCGCTCCGAGGCGAGGAGCTCCTCCACCTTCCCGTCCACCACCTCGGCCACGGCGCGGCTCACCCCGCGGGAATGCAGCAGCGCGGCCAGGGCGGCGCAGGCGTCGCGGCGCAGCCCCTCACCCCGCTCCCCCTCCAGCAGGCGCTCCAGCTCCCGGGGGATGACCCGCTCTTCGAGGCTCCGGACGCAGGCGGCCAGCTCGCCCCGAAATGCCTCCCCCTCCAGGTGGGCGAAGAGCCCCTCCGTCACCTGCCGCCGGACGAGGTCGGCGGCATCGTGCAGCCAGCGCTCCAGCCCCGGCGGCACCAGGGCAGCCGCCGGACCGAACTCCCGGTCGAGGAGCTCATCCAGCTTGCCACTCACCGTCTCCCGCAACTCCCGCCGGAAGGCATCCTTCCCCAGGGCCTGGGCGACGTCCTCCCCGGTCACCAGATGGGTGCCGACCATTTTGCCGATGGTGGCGGCGAACTCGTGGCGCCCCGCCGGGATCACCCCCGGGGTGAGGGGGACGCGAATTCCGAGGATGCACCATGGCTTCAGGGGGCGGAAAAGCATCCGGATGGCGATGTCGTTGGTAACGTAGCCGATGACGGCGCCGACCACCGGCGGCACCACGTAGGGAAGCATGCTCTGGAGGGTCATGTCGGGGAAAGCCTTTCAAACGCTCTTTTCGGGGTTATCGAGTCGGAACGGGGACTCAGGAATTGTTCGAAATCACCTCAAGAAACGCGGCCCCGTAACGGCCGAGCTTCTGCTCCCCCACCCCGTTCACCCGCAGGAGTTCCTCCGGGGTGGTCGGGCGCAGGGCCGCCATCTCCACCAGCGTGGCATCGCTGAAGATGACGTAGGGGGGAACCTGCTGCTCGTCGGCCAGCCGCTTGCGAAGGGCCCGCAGCTCCTGGAAGAGCCCCTCGTCGCGCTCGGCCGGGGGGGCGGTGCCGCTCCGGCGCTTCGGCTCCTTCTTCGGCGCCGCCACCTTCACCCGGGGGCGGGCGAGGATGAGGCTCTCCTCCCCCTTCAGGAGGGGCCGGGACGCCGGGGTGAGCTTCAGCACCGAATAGTTGGCGAGATCCTGCTCCAGGTATCCCCGGTGGATCAGCTGGCGGATGATGCTCCCCCACGCCTCGGCGGAGCGGTCGGCGCCGATGCCGTAGGTGGAGAGCCGGTCGTGGCCCAGCTGGCGGATCCGCTCGTTCTTCGAGCCGCGCAGGACGTCAATCACGTGCCCGGCGCCGAAGCGCTGCCCCACCCGGTAGACGCAGGAGAGGGCCTTGCGGGCATCCTCGGTGGCGTCGAAGCTCTCGGGCGGTTCCAGGCAGAGGTCGCAGTTGCCGCACGGCTGGGGGAGCCGCTCGCCGAAGTAGCCGAGGAGCGCCTCGCGGCGGCAGGTCCCCGCCTCGGCGAACCCGACCATGGCGTTCAGCTTGTGGAGCTCGATCCGGATCTGCTCCGGGTTGTTCCCCATCTCGATGAGGGAGCGGGAGACCGGGATGTCGCCGTAGCCGAAGAGAAGGAGCGCCTCGGCCGGCAGGCCATCGCGCCCGGCCCGGCCGGTCTCCTGGTAGTAGCTCTCGATGTTCTTGGGAAGGTCGTAGTGGACCACGAACCGGACGTTCGGCTTGTCGATCCCCATGCCGAAGGCGACGGTGGCCACCACCACCCGCACGTCGTCCCGCAGGAACGCCTCCTGCACCCGGCTCCGCTCGCCATCGGCAAGCCCCGCGTGATAGGGGGCCGCCTCCACCCCGGCGGCACGCAGCTTCTCCGCCACCTCCTCCACCCGCCTGCGGGAGAGGGCATAGACGATCCCGGCCTCCCGGGGGCGGGTTGAGAGGAACGCCACGAGCTGCTGGAAGGGCTTGCGCTTCTCCACCACCGTGTAGCGGATGTTGGGGCGGTCGAAGCCGGTGACGTAGAGCTCGGCGCCCCGCAGCCCCAGCCGTTCGATGATGTCGGCACGGGTCTGGACGTCGGCGGTGGCGGTCAGGGCGATCATCGGCACGCCGGGGAAGAGCCCCCGCAGGCGTCCGAGCCCCACGTACTCGGGGCGGAAGTCGTGTCCCCACTGGGAGACGCAGTGGGCCTCGTCGATGGCGAAAAGCGCGATGGGGATCTCCTTGAGCCGCTCCAGGAAGGGATCGGTCATGAGCCGCTCCGGCGCCACGTAGAGGAGGTCGAGCTCGCCTGCGTGGAGCCGGGCCAGGACCTGCCGGGCCTCCCGCTCCCCCAGGGTCGAGTTGTAGGCCGCGGCCGCCACGCCGTTTTCCCGCAGACTGTCCACCTGGTCCTTCATGAGGGAGATGAGGGGGGAGACGACGATCCCGACCCCGTGGCGGTGCAGCGCCGGGATCTGGTAGCAGAGGGACTTGCCGCCCCCGGTCGGCATCAGGACGAAGGCGTCGCCGCCACCGATCAGCCGGGTGACGATCTCCTCCTGGAACGGCCGGAAGGAGCGGTAGCCGAAGACAGTGTGGAGTGTCTCGATAGGGGAGCGGGAACCGGTCACGGCAACTCCCGCACGACCCGGAACCCGAGGTAGACGTACTGTCCGTCCGGCGCGCCCCGGCCGCGGGCGGAGGAGCGGACGTAGCGGGGCTTGCTCCCGAAGGAGCCGCCGCGCTGGACCCGGCGGGTGTCGCCCCCCCCGAGCCAGGGGCTGCCGTCGACAGGGGCTCCGGTATAGCTTTCGTGCCAGGTGTCGAGGCACCACTCCCAGACGTTTCCCGCCGTATCGAAGAGCCCGTAGGGGTTGGCGGCGAAGGAGCCGGCGAGCGCGGTCTCCCTGTTGTCCCACCGGCTGCCGCACCCCTTGCAGTTGGCCCGCTTCTCCCCCACGGTCCCACCCCACCAGTAGGGGGTATCCTTCCCGCCGCGGGCGGCGTACTCCCACTCCGCCTCGCTGGGGAGCCGGTAGCGGTGCCCCGTCTGCTCCGAGAGCCACCGCGTGTAGGCCACCGTGTCTTCCCAGGTGACGTTCATCACCGGCTTGTTACCCCTTCCCCAGTTGCGGGAGAGGGGACCGAACCAGCGCCGGCCGTCCTTCGGCTTCTCGCGGCCGGTCGCCTCGCAGAACCGGTCGTACTCGGCGAAGGTTACCTCGTACTTCCCCACGGCGAAGGGGCGCGGGATGGTCACCTCGTGCACCGGCTTCTCGTCCGGGTCGCCGCCGCCGAAAATCGCCCCCATCCGGAAACGGCCGGCGGGAATGACCACCATCTCGGGGCCGGCGCCGCCACTTTGCAGCCGATCGCGGAAGAAACTTCCGGCCGCCGCGGCAACCGGCGCGCCTCCCCCCGGCGGTCCGGCCGCCGCGGCACAAACGGGAAGGATGAGCGCGGCGGCAAGGGTCACAAGGGCAATGCGGAAACGGATCTCCATGCAAGACTCCTCGGGAGTGGGAAAATGAAAAAGGGCACGTCGCCCTTGCGGCGACCGTGCCCATTGTACGCGGTGACAGCGCGCGAGGCAACTCCGGAATCAGTAGAAATCCACCGGGTCCTTGCGTTGCCGCACCGCCCACCAGAAGATCAGGTTGGACGGCAGCCCCTGCCCCAGGTAGGAGTTCGGGGGGGCGAAGAAGCGCCTGAGGATGGCGGGGATCGAGTAGAACTTCCGGAAGCAGTCCCAGACCCCCTCCTCCACCTCCTCGGCGCTCATGTTCTTCGGCTTGAAGAGGCACTGCATCCCGAGGTAGCGGTCCGCCATCGGGTTGATGATCCGCCCCTCGTCCTGGAGCTGCTGCCGCATGAGGGTCCCCTCCCGGGGGGTGACCGTGTTGAAGAAGGCCATCGGCGCCTTGATGGTATCGAGAAACGCCATGGTCTCGCCGAAGATCTCCGGGGTGTCCTCGTCGAGGCCGAAGAGGAAGTTGAGGGAGTAGAAGATCCCGCGCCGCTCCAGCTCCCGGAGCAGCTCCCGGTACTCCTTCACCGTGTTCTGGCGCTTGTTGATGGAGCCGAGGCTCGCCTGGGAGATCGACTCGATCCCGATGTTCACGTGGTAGACCCCGGCCTTCACCGCCAGGTCGAGGAGCTCCGTGTCGCGGGAGGTATTGATGGTCCAGAGGCAACTCCACCGGACATGGAGCGGGATCATCGCCTTGAAGAGCTCCCGGGCGTACTCGCGGCTCCCGGCGATGTTGTCGTCCACGATCTGGATCTTGCGCGTCGGGATCCGCTTGATGTCCTCCACCACCTCGCCGATGGGGCGGTGACGGTACCTGGTGCCGTAGACCACCGGCACCTCGCAGAAGGTGCAGTTGAACGGGCAGCCGCGGGTGGTCATGAGGGGGAGGAACGGCACGAAGTACTTCTTCCGGTCGAGGAGCTCCCAGCGGGGGAGCGGGAGGTTCTTCAGGTCATGGAACCGGTCGGCCTTGTAACGCCGCTTCATCCTCCGGGCGAGGCAGTCCTCCACCAGCTCGGGCCAGACGTACTCCGCCTCCCCTTCCACCACGACATCGCAGTGTTCGAGACATTCCTCGGGGAGAAGGCTTGCGTGGAACCCCCCCATCACCACCGGCACCCCCCGCCTTCTGAATTCGGCCGCAATGGCGTACGCCCGGGCCGCCGTGGCGATTGTCGTGGTGAGGGCCACAAGGTCGTAGCTGCGGCCGTAATCGATCTTCATGTAGCGGTCGTCCAGGAGCTCCACCTCGACGCCGCGCGGGGTGAGGGCCGCCAGATACGGAAGCGTAAGTCCCATGATCCAGCGCCGTTTCGTCCGGTAGGAGGTGCCATCGCCGAAGGTGGTGGTCGGTTGGATGATCAACAGTCTCATGAAGCGCGCTCCTTCCCTGAAGCATTTGAAAGCGTGGCGGACCGCCAGCATTAACGACAACAAATCTGTATACCAGAGGGTCTCTCCCTGTCAACCGGCCTAACCTCCCATCAGAACAGGCATTTGCGCGCACGGATTTTTGTCTTGTTTTTTCGATACTTGCATGTTAAAAATTGTAAATTATCCTTAAGGGGCATCCGTGATCGAAGAGGACGAAATTGCCCGGTATTTCCGGGTTGAACGGCGCGAACTCGTCTACCTCAAGTTCATCGTCGAGGCATACGAAGGCCTTGCCACCCTCAGCACGGCGGACCGGGAGCGCGGCATCGTCGCCATCTCGTATCCCCGTCATTTCGCGGAAGACCTTGACGCCCTACTTACTGAGCTCGGCACCGAAATTGCTTTGCAAGAGGTGACGAGCATGGAGAATTTACCGCATGCTTGACACGTTCGACCTGAGCCGGATCCTCCGCCGCGCCCTTGCGGGAGGCGGTGAATTCGCCGACATTTACTTCGAAGAGGGGGCAAACACCTCCGTCATCTGCGAGGACGGCAAGATCGAGAAAGTCCTTGCGGGAACTGATCGCGGCGTGGGGATCCGGGTCATCTCCGATCTGCGCACCGCCTACGCCTACACGAACGAGATCACCGAGGCGGCGCTCCTCTCCCTGGCCGAGACGGTGAGCCGGGCGGTCTCGGGGAAGGTGTTCGACCGGGACATCGACCTGAGAAGCAAGGTCGTCGGCCCCGGGTTTCCCATCGAAATCACGCCGGATAGCGTATCTTTGCAGGACAAGGTCGACCTGGTGAACCGCGGCAATGCCGCCGCCCGCAAATTTAGCGATAAAATCCGGCAGGTTATGGTTGTCTACCGCGACAGCCGGCTCAAGACCCAGATCGTGAATTCACTGGGTGAATTCACGGAGACGAGCCGAACCGGCACCCTCTTCCTGGCCCAGGTGGTGGCGGCCGACGGCGACGTGATCCAGACCGGGTACGAACCGGTGGGGAAATTCATCGGCTACGAGCTGTTCCGCGAGCGCAGCCCGGAGGAGATCGCCGAGGCGGCGGCCCGGCGGGCGGTGATGATGCTCGCGGCCCGCAAGGCGCCGGGGGGGCTCATGCCGGTGGTCCTCTCTTCCGAGGCGGGGGGGACCATGGTCCACGAGGCGATCGGTCACGGCCTGGAAGCCGATCTGGCCCAAAGCGGCATGTCGGTCTACACCGGCAAGGTGGGAACGCAGGTGGCGTCGCCGCTGGTCACCGTCGTCGACGACGCCACGATCCCCAACGCGCGGGGCTCCTTCTCCTTCGACGACGAGGGGACGCCGGCCGAGCGGACGGTCCTCGTGGAGAACGGCATCCTGAAGGGATACCTCTACGACCGCCTAAGCGCCATGAAGGACGGCTGCGCCTCCACCGGCAACGGGCGCCGCGAGGGGTACCACGTGCGCCCCATCGTCCGGATGACCAACACCCTCATCGCGCCGGGAGCGTCCGACCCCGCCGAGATCGTCGGGGGGGTGAAAAGCGGTCTCTTCGTCCGGAAGATGGGTGGGGGGCAGGTGAACACCGTCAGCGGGGATTTCATGTTCGAGGTCTCCGAAGGGTACCTGATCGAGAACGGCAGGATCGGCGAGCCGGTTCGGGGCGCCACCCTTACCGGCAACGGGCCCGACGTGCTGCAGAAGATCGTCAGGGTCGGCAGCGACCTCGGCTTCGGCATCGGCACCTGCGGCAAGGACGGACAGGGGGTACCGGTCTCCGACGCCCAGCCGACCCTTTTGATCGAAGAAATTACCGTCGGCGGAGCCGCCTGACGGCGGATGGTATGCAGTGGCCACGGATGGCCCGGATAACCAGGGCCGTTTCCCGGAAGGCGACGTCGGTGTCGCGCGGGCAACGCGCAGAGATGGCTGACTGACACACCGAACGACTGCCGGAAACAGAGAACGCACCGTGTCCAATGCAGAACTGACGACAATCCAGCCGGTGGAACTCCTTGAGAATCTCAAGGGATACCCGTTCCTCGCCCCCTATCACCTGAGCTTCTGCTGCGATCAGGAGGGGGGGCTTTCGCGTGTCAAGTCCCGGTTCACCATCTGCGGCGCCACCGAACACCCCCCCCACTGCTGCAGACTCTGCCAGAATACCCTCGAAGACGCGGTGCAGCGCGCCATCGGCAGCCACCAACCCGTCGTCTTTCGCTGCCACGCGGGGCTGCTGAGTTTCGCCGTGCCGATCAGAAGCGGTGATCTCCCCTTCTCCTGCATCATCGGCGGCGGAGTCCGCGACAGTGAGATCGACCCCGCACAGATGGAGTCCTTCGCCAAGGGTGACGATGGGGACGCCGTGGCGCTCCTGGAGGAGTTGGTGCGGCTTCCCGCCGTCACTGAGCAGGAGGTGGCGGAAACTGCGCACCGGGTCCATGAACTGGTCCCGTCGCTCCTCACCCGCAACCTCCACAGCCTCGTCTTCGAGAAGACCATGCAGCGGCTCTCCGCCGTCACCGGGGTCTCCGCCGGCATCGACGGTGCCCGTACCGCCGGCGACGTCATGGCCCTGGTGAGCGAGACCCTCGGCATCCTCTTCGACATCGCCCGCATCGCCCTTCTCGTCCCCCAGGGGAGCGGCTCCTTTGCCGTCAAGGGACTCTGGGGGCTCGACCCTGACCTGGGGAGCATGCCGGCGGCGAAGGCCCACGGCATCTTCCCGCGCAATTACGCCGGCCAGACGATCACCATCGAGGACGACTGCCGCGCCCTCTTCCCTGCCGTCGAGTCGGACCGCGCCACCTGCATCCGTCTCGCCACCGCGGACGAAATCCTCGGCATCCTGGTCCTGTTCGACACCACCCTTCCCCCTCGCGACGAGATGCTGCTGAAGCTCTTCACCGGCCGGGCCGCATCGCGACTCCATCAGGTGAAAGCCGAGGAGCGGCATTCGACGGAAAGCGCCCAGGCCGCGAAGCTCCTGACCCTGTTCAGCAACCTCTCCCGCGCCGAGAACAGGGAGGAGCTGCACCAGCAGATCCTTGGCATGGCCGCCGACCTCGTCGAAGCCTCGTCCGGCTCCATCATGTTCGTCGACGACAACGGCGAGACGCTCAAGATCGAGTCGGCCCTCGGCATGAACATGCAGCTGGCCCAGAGCATGGTGGTCCAGGTCGGCACCGGCATCGCCGGCAAGGTGGCGGCCAGCGGCCATCCGCTGCTGGTGAACGACATCGAGAAGGACAAGCGGATCGGCACCCCCAACCGTCCCCGCTTCAAGACCAAGTCGTTCGTCAGCATCCCGATCCGGCTGCGGGACGACATCATCGGGGTCCTCAACCTCTCGGACAAGAAGAACCAGGGAATCTTCACCGAGGCCGATCTCAAGCTTCTCATCACCTTCGCCGATCATGCCTCCATCATGATCGAGCGGGCCATCTCCATCGAGCGGGCAGATTTCCTGGAGCAGCTCTCCATCACCGACCACCTGACCGGCCTTTACAACCGCCGCTTCCTCAAGCGCCGAATGGAGGAGGAGCTCTCCCGGAGCATCCGCCAGAACATGGGACTCACGGTGATGCTCGTCGATCTGGACCACTTCAAGATCTACAACGACCTCTGCGGACACCTGGCGGGGGACCGGGCGCTGAAGCGGCTGGCCCGGATCCTCTCCGACAGCGCCCGCCAGATGGACATCGTCACCCGGTACGGCGGCGAAGAGTTCTGCGTCATCCTCCCGGGGACCTCGAAAAAGGAGTCGATCTTCGTGGCGGAACGGATCCGGCGGGCGATCGAGAGCGAAGAGTTCCCCCACGAAGAGAACCTTCCCCAGGGACGCCTCACCGCCAGCATCGGGGTCTCGTCCTATCCCGAGGATGGGAGCAGCGATGTCGTCCTCCTGAAGGCAGCCGACGTGGCCCTTTACCGCGCCAAGGCAGAAGGGCGAAACCGCGTCGCCATCGCCAGCGGCGCCGAGGAGGACGACGGGACCCACATCAGGAAGGTAGCCCAGAACCAGCCGTAATCGAGGAAGCGCGCCTCATTCGGATTGTCTTCCTCCTGGCCGCGACGACATAAGTTTCTTCCAGCAGGCCGGGTTTGCCCGCTTCGCTGGGCAAACAAAAAGGCGAAGATCCCCGAAGGGCTTCGCCTTTTTGTTTGCTGGAGGAGTCGGGTTTTTCCCGGGGGCCTCAGGGGACCGTGAAAAAGAACGTAGCCCCTTTTCCTGGCTCCCCTTCGGCCCAGACCCGTCCCCCGTGACGGGAGACGATCCGATGGACGGTGGCCAGCCCGATCCCGGTTCCGGGGAATTCGGCGGTGGAATGGAGCCGCTGGAAGGCGCCGAAGAGCTTGCCGGCGAACTCCATATCGAACCCGGCGCCGTCGTCCCTGACGTAGAAGGCCCTCTCATCGGGAAATGGGGTCACCCCCACCTCGATGGTGGCGCTCTCCTTCCGCGAGGTGTACTTCCAGGCGTTGCCGAGCAGATTCTGCAGGACGATCCTCAGCAGCCTGCGATCCGCCCGCGCCGTCAGCGCCGGAGCGATCGTAAAGGTCACGTTGCGCCCGGGCTCGTTCTCGAGAAGTTCGCGGACTATGCCGTGGCAGAGCCCCGTCATGTCGATCTCGCGGCAATCCATCTCTCTCCGCGACACGATGGAGAGTTCCAGGAGATCGTCGACCAGCTGGGTCATATGGCGGCCCGAGTCGCGAATTTTCCCCACCAGGGCCAGCCCTTCCTCTCCCAGCACGGGACCGAACTGCTCCGCGAGCATCTCGCCGAACCCGACGATGTGGCGAAGGGGGGCACGGAGGTCGTGGGAAACGGAATAGCCGAACGCCTCCAGCTCCCGGTTGGCCGACTCCAGCTCGAACGTACGCTCCCGGACCCGCTGCTCGAGTTTCCGGTTCAGCTCGTTCAGCTCGGTCATCCGCCGCGCCAGGGCATCCTGCATCCCGAGGTAGCGCTGTCCGACCCCGACCCGCGCCCGCAGCTCATCCATGACAAACGGCTTGACAATGTAATCGTTTGCCCCCCCGTCAAGCCCCGCCACGATATTCTCCTTCCCCCCCTTGGCGGTGATGAGGATCAGGTAGGGGGGCGACGGCACGGAAGAGGCACGGAGTTTCCGGCAGATATCCATGCCGCTCAAGCCCGGCATCATCCAGTCGAGCAGAGCCATCCGGGGGGGATCCTCCCCCTCCATCAGCCGCCACGCCTCGTCGCCGTCCGAGGCGACGGCCGTCTCGTAGCCCCACGATCGCAGGGCGCTGTCGAGCATGGCACGGGCGACACCGTCGTCATCGGCAATCAGGATCTTCATGCCACCTCCCACATCACGGACGTAAAACAGGGTCTCGATTCGGACCAGTCAAGACAGAACTGAACGGTTATTAATACGACAAAACTAACACTTATTCTGACCAATGTAAATCAAACATTTGTTTTACAAAAGAAAAACGCGCCCAAAATCAGGGCGCGCTTTCGAGTAACAGAACTTTTCGACTATCCGCCGTTCACCCCCTCCGCCAGTCTCCTTCTCAGAATTTCTCGAATTCGGAGTCGAGATGATCGTTTCCCATTTCCAGATCGATGCCGGCGTTGACCGCCTTTTTCACCGGTTCCTTGTGGTAGCCGTTGGCGTGGCTTGGGGACAGATGCCCGATCTGGGGCCTTGAGGTCTTTTTCGCCGGCCGGCTCGCTGCGCGACGCACCGCCTGGGCGCCGTCCACCCGGAAGAAGGCGATGGTCGCCTGGAGCTGCTCCGCCTGGCTCGCCAGCTCCTCGCTGGTGGAGGCCATCTCCTCAGAGGCCGAGGCGTTCTGCTGGATCACCTGGTCCAGTTGCTGGATCGCCCGGTTGATCTGCTCCGCCCCGGTGTCCTGCTCCTTGCACGCCGCGCTGATCTCCTGCACCAGCTCGGCGGTGCGCTGGATGTCCGGCACCATCCGGGCCAGCATCTCGCCCGCCGCTTCCGCCACCTGCACGCTGGAGGCGGAGAGCTCGCTGATCTCCCCCGCCGCGTGCTGGCTCCGCTCGGCAAGCTTTCTCACCTCCGCCGCCACCACCGCAAACCCTTTCCCGTGCTCACCGGCCCGGGCCGCCTCGATCGCCGCGTTCAGCGCCAACAGGTTCGTCTGCCGCGCGATCTCCTCGATGATCGAGATCTTCCCGGCGATCTCCTTCATGGCATGGACCGTCTCGGTCACCGCCTTCCCGCCCGCCTTGGCGTCCTCGG
>JAJZUC010000061.1 GCA_021847245.1 Deltaproteobacteria bacterium
TTCCAGGCCGGGTTGTCCTGGTCGAAGGAGGCCTTGATGTCGCAGGCGAAGGGGACGTAGCGCCCCTTCACCTTCCCCATCCGGATCGGGTTCAGCTCCAGGGTGGTGAGCCCGTAGTTGTCGTAGACCTGCCAGAGCTTCGGGAGGTGCTGCACCAGGGAGCTGATGTAGTGGGAGGGGCACTTCAGCTCCCGCAGGGCGTCGTTGATGTGGAACGACTTCACCCCGGTGACCGGGTTGAAGGCGATGGTCCGCTTCTCCTCGGGGGGGACCTCCTCCACGTCGACCCCCCCCCTCGTGGTCAGGAGGAGGACCGGCATCCGGTACTCGCTCGACTCGGTGATGCTCACGTAGATCTCGACGTCCGATTCGATGTATCCCTCAAAGGTCACGCCGCAGGCCTGCACCTCGCGGTTTCCCTGGTGGTGGACGGCAAAGAAGAGCTCGCGCTTGGCCACCATGGCGTCGAAGACGTTGGTGACGACACGCACGAGCCCCGCCTTTCCCTTCTTTCCCACCCCGCCCAGAAAGACCGGCTTGACAATGCATTTGCCCCCATGGGATGCGATGAGCGCATCGATCTCATCGTGGGACGCATCCTCTGTCAGAACCTGCGACACCGGAAACTCGACCAGATCGAGCAGCCTTCTCCCATACTTCAATCCTGTCAACTGCATATGGTCCTCCTCATCATCTTCCTTATCTTCGTTTCGCCTGATACAACAACTCTCCTTGCCTCTGACAGTCCGGCCGCGCCCCGATACAGAGATCTGGCAAGAACGCGTGTGCTCGGCAGAGCAGGTTGCCGTTATGAATGGCAAGCGCCATACCAAAAGCGCCGGTCGCCAAATAAAATTTTAACTATTCAATTTTGCAGGGCTTTTTGGAGAATCTGCTGATGGGGAGCGGGGAAGGGCAAAAACCGATGTTTCCCCGGCGTAACGTGGTGGGTGAGAAGGGTTACGTTCTTTCCTTGGCCGCGATATGGGGTACAGTTGTAAGGACGCTGCCTGCCGCGCCCGCGTGTGGTGCCTGACCGGCGGCACGGTAATGGCAATGAACCGTCGGCACAAGACAGCGACAGGGGCGTAACCATCGCCCGAGGGGAATGAAACCATGGCGGAACGCGAACTCTTCTGGAAGGTGGCCGATCAGGCCGCGCGGCTGAACGAGCTGATGACCCTGGACCCGGCGCTGAAGGAAATCCCGCTGCGGCGCGATGTCCGCTCCCTCGGGCGCCTCCTGGGGGAGGTGATAAAGGAGCAGGCGGGAGAGGGGACCTACGAGGCCGAGGAGGAACTCCGCCGGCTCGCCATCAGCCACCGGGCCCTCGTCGACCAGGAGGAGGCGGGCCTCGACGATCCCGCCGAACGGGAGCTCCAGGAGCGGGCGGTCCGGATCGTGGCGACCATGACCGTGGCCGATGCCTACCAGATCGTGAAGGCGTTCGGGACCTTCTTCGAGCTCACCAACCTGGCGGAGACCAACCACCGGATGCGGCGGCGCCGGGCCACCCAGCTTTCCCCGGACGCCCCCGTGAAGCCCGGCTCCATGCTCGGCACCCTGATGCGGATGCGGGCTGCGGGGATCGGCGCCGAAGAAGCCCTGGAGCTACTGCGGCAGGTGGAGGTGGTGCCGGTCTTCACCGCCCATCCGACGGAAGTGGCGCGGCGGGTGGTTCTCTTCAAGCGGCGGCGTGTCGCCCGCGAGCTGGCGGGGCTCGACCTCCTCCCCCTGACCGGCGACGAGGCCGCCCGGCGCCAGGAGGCGATCTTCGCCGAGATCACCGCCCTCTGGCAGACCGACGAGGTCCGCCGCCGCCCCCAGGGGGTCGACGACGAGATCAGGATGGGGCTCGACCACTATCCCGGCTCCCTCATCGCCCCCCTCCCCGAGCTCTACGAGGAGCTGGCGGAGGACTTCCGCCTGGCGTACGGCGCGGAGCTTCCCGATGCGGCCTTCCCCACCGTGGTCCGCTTCGGCTCCTGGATCGGCGGGGACCGGGACGGAAACCCCAACGTGACGGCCGACTCCACGAGAACCGCCCTGGAATCGGCCCGGCAGATGATCCTCGCCCGCTACCTGGAGGGGGTGGAGGGGCTCAAGGAGCTCCTCACCCCCTCCACCAGCCGGGTTCCCTTCTCCGCGGAGCTTCGGGGGGCCCTGGAGCGCTACGCCGCCACCCTGGCCGGAGCCGCCGCCGAAACCGCGGTCTACCCGGCGGGCGAACCGTACCGGCGATTCCTCGGCTTCGTCCACTACCGGCTCCAGAGCACCCGCAGCGGGGGGGAGCACCCCGATGCCTACCCCGATGCCGCCACCTTCGCCGCCGACCTCCTCCTGGTGCGGGGAAGCCTTGCCGGAGGAAAAGGGGAGCGGCTGGCGCGCCGCTACGTCGACCCGCTCCTGCGGCAGGTGGAGACCTTCGGCTTCCATCTCCACGCCCTCGACATCAGGCAGCACGCCCGCATCCACGCCCGGGCCGTGGCCGAGCTGGCCGCCGGTGCCGGCACCTGCGGGCAGGGGCCTGGCCCCCTCCCGTCCCCCCCCTCGGCCGAAACCACCGAGCTCCTGGACACCCTGCGGGCCGTGGCGAAGCTCAAGCGCCGCTACTCCCCCAAGGCGATCCGAAGCTACGTGATCAGCGGCGCCTCCTCGGTCCGCGACACCCTCTCCCTCATCTGGCTCATGGAGCTCTGCGGGGTGCGGGTCGCCGCCTCTGCAAACGGGAAGGACCCGGGGGTGATGCCGGTCCCCCTTTTCGAGTCGATCGAAGACCTGCGCAACGCCCCGGGAATCTGCCGCACCCTCTGGTGCTCCCCCGAATACGCGCCGTTTCTCGATTCGTGGGGGCGCCGGCAGGAGGTGATGCTCGGCTATTCGGACTCCAACAAGGACGGGGGGATGCTGACGAGCACCTGGGAGATCTACAAGGCCCACCGGGACCTCCAGCGGGTGGCCGGCGAGTGCGGGGTGAGCCTGCGGCTTTTCCACGGCCGCGGCGGCACGGTGGGGAGGGGAGGGGGCCCCACCCACCGGGCCATCATCGCCCAGCCGGCCGACGGCTTCTCGGGCTCCTTGAAGATCACCGAGCAGGGGGAGGTCATCAACTGGAAATACTCCGACCCGTCGCTCGCGAAACGGAACCTGGAGCTGATGGTCGCCGCCTCCCTGGAGACCCTGGCCCGCACCGGCCTCGTGGAGACAAGGCCCGAGCCGGCGTGGGAGGAGGCCCTGGAGGAGATGTCGGGGAGCGCCTTTACCTTCTACCGGGAGCGGATCACTGGCAATCCCGACATCCTCCCCTACTTCGAGCAGGCGACGCCGGTCCTGGAGTTCGAGCACGCCAAGATCGGCTCCCGCCCCGTGCGCCGGAGCCGAAGCCGCGACCTCTCGGAGCTGCGGGCCATCCCGTGGGGGTTCGGCTGGATGCAGAGCCGCCACGTGATCCCGGGGTGGTTCGGGGTCGGCTTCGCCCTGGAGCGCTTCGTCTCCGGGGGGGAGGAGCGGATGGAGCTCCTCAGGACCATGATGCGCCGTTTCCCCTTCTTCTTCGACCTGATCCGGAACGTGGAGCTGGCCCTCACCAAGGTGGACCTCCCCCTGGCCCGGCTCTACGCATCGCTGGTGACCGACGGGGGAATCCGGGAGCGGGTCTTCGCCATGGTGGTGGAGGAGTACCGGCGCACCCGGCGGATGGTCCTGGCGGTCACCGGCCAGGCGCGGCTTCTGGAGAAGAATCCGGCCCTAAACGCATCGCTGCGGCTGCGCAACCCCTACATCGACCCCCTGAGCATGATCCAGATCGAGCTTTTGCGGCGCAAGCGCCGGGGGGAAGAGAGCGATGAGCTGAACTACGTCCTGGCGGCCACCATCAACGGCATTGCCGCGGGGCTGCGGAACACGGGGTGAAAAGAAGTCGCAACTCGCTACCTCCTCGCCGCCTCAACCGCCACCCGCGCAGCAAACCCGGCAAAAAAGGTCCTGACGCTCGTTATCTCGGAAAGGTCCGAATACTCCCCCGTTTCAATTCCAGTACGTGGCGAGAGCAACAGCGCGGCGGCGGTATAAAGCTGCTCCTTTATGAGTCGTTTGCATAGAAGGTTGTACCGTTCGCTGTACGAGGCCCCTTGGAACTCGGGAAACAAGGGGAAATTCGGGCAGGTGTCCTTCACCGGCGAACGCGACCTGTCGCAGTCCTCCAGCATAATCATCCAGCCGACGAACGGCGACGGGCTCTCCCCGAACGCCCCTTCCCGGAAGGCCACCCAGAGATCGTGGGCGGTCCCGATAGCTTCCTCCGCGCGGTTGTTGAAATTGTTTCCAAAGGACGGGCCAACCTGGCTCTTGAATTCAAGCGCCGCGACCAGCCTCTTCTCGTGTATCACCACAACATCCCAGACCTTTGTCGGACGGAAATAGCCCGGCAGGGTAAGGAGTTGTCTGGACACCCGAATCTGCGCCTCCGGGAGGCCATTTGCCGCGACGAGTTGCCGAACTATGGAAAGAAAGCCGTCCATGTTCTTCCCGGCGGTGACGGAGGAGCGCTCCCCCTGATCGGCTTTCCCACTCTCCACCTGTTTCCGGCGGGCAGCCTCCCTGTTTCCCCAAAAGGCGCGTACCGCTTCGCGAATGTTGGCATCAAAATCAGGCAGTTCAATTGACATATCAGTTACCGTTCTCCCCCAAGGGCAGCCCTTTCATTGACGTTCAACCCATAAAGGTCGAACGTGACGCGATTGCACTCTTCAGTATTCCCACGCCGGGCCGCATCCTTCAGTTTATCCCGGAGTTCCTCCGGCACCTCTTTCCATCTCGGTAGCCTGATCCGCCGCAGGTACTGCGCCTGGTATCTCAGGTATCCCCCTCGCATCTGGGTCGAATAGACGCCGACGAAGAGGCGTGCGATCCCCGACCGCAATACCGCCTGTAGCGCCCTCAGATCCCATTCAGAAGAGGTGATGTAGTAAAGGTTATGGTGCGGATAGTATTGTCCGTCTTCGTAGACAACATTGGCCTCTCCCTTGATGTCCGGGATCAGCAGCTTCTTCTCCCTGGCCAGAGAAGGATAGATCCGGTCGATGGTCCGGTACCATGCATGGGGATTTCTCCTGGCGCAGTTCCTCCCGGCGATCACGCCACGCCTCTCCTCGAAATACCTCCTTAACTTCGGATACCTGTCGAGATCGACGAGGGTGCCGTCGACGTTGAAAGGATTCACGACCCCAAGCCCTTGCCATTTTACCGAGCCCGACACGATATCCTTCGTCGTCACCAAGGGGAGTTTCCGGTCGGGTTCGACCTCCAGTTCGTCGAAATTCCCGACGAATGCCTTGTCAGCTCCCGTGGCGACGCCGATCCCCACCTTGCACCCCACATCCTCCAGCAGCGGGAATGACGCCTCGAGCTTCCTCACGATGTTCAACTGATCCAGCGAGTCGAGAATCCACGGCTCCCTGCCGTTAATGACGTTCCCCACCTCGACGACAGGAACGGACGCGGTGCCTTCTCCTGTAGTGAGTACCGAGGCAAGCTGGTCCAGCACCGAGGCTTCTACTTGCGGCCGGTGGGCAATCCTGGTCTTTCCGCCACGTCCCCGGGAGATGACGAATATGGCGGGATAAGCGGTGACGTCGGCGCGAAACGCCTGGGTGTCAACCATATCGACGTAGTATCTCAGGTGATATTCCCTGGCAACCAGGGCCCTCAGCGGCCCGCCGTACTTGTTCTTCATCCAGCGATCGGCGCAGATGAACCCGAGGACGCCGTCTGTTTTCAGAAGGCTCAGGCTTCTTTCGATGAAGGGGATGTAGAGGTCTGCACGGTCGTAGATCGTCTCGTACCGGGAGCGGTACTCCGCCAGCAGTCGATCAGGAATCAGCTCCTGCCTGACATAAGGGGGATTGCCGACGACAAAGTCGAACCGTGTCCGGATGTCGGCGAGGAGGAAGTCGTCGTTCCTGAGCCAGGCCCCGAGGAGAGAGGAGGTTTGTTCCACGTTGAAGCCGAACCCCGACAGCAGTTCCGTCAATCGTCCTACCGTCTCGGCGGCGGCACCGGGTTCGACTTCGATTCCAACAATCGCGTTTCGCAGGTCGTCGACGGCCGTATCCAGGCCGCCCGCACCGAGGTACGACGTAACGAGCCTCTCGACGGCCCGAACAAGGAAATCGCCGTTTCCGAAGGAAGGCTCAAGAAGGGTGTATCGATGGAGTGGCCTGTCAGGCAGGTAGCCTACCAGGTTCAGGATGAAATCGACCGTCTCCTGGCGGGTATAGACGGCCCCACGCTCTCTCCCCGAGGAGAGCGTTTCCTTCGGGTGAGTGCCGTGGGGATTCCACAGGGCAAGCTGCTCGAAAACGCTATTTTCGTCCATCATCAACCAATCCGTTGTATTTTCGCTCACCTTAGCTGCGGAGAGGCCAAATTGCAAGCGTTCACATCGGATCGGTGTAGATGCGTGAGAAAGGGGGTATTTCGCCGAATATGGCCGTAAGGACGTGCTCCGCTCGGCACGCGGCGGAAGGGCTGGATGACCTTACGCCGCTCCCCCGGCCTCACCGGCGGCTATCTCCAGAAGCTCCCGGTAGATGGCGATCATGACCCCCGTCTCGCACCATTTCCGGGCGGCATGGCAGAGCAGCGACCAGGCATGCACCAGCGTGCCGGCAAAGACCATTATTCCGGCAAGCCGGAACTCCTCCGAATTCATCAGGTAGCAGCTGGCCGCGCCAACCGTAAGCATTGAGAGAAACCACGCCAGTTCCGGCCCCTTCAGCGGGTTCCCCA
Organism: Deltaproteobacteria bacterium; assembly: GCA_021847245.1. Taxonomy (GTDB): domain Bacteria; phylum Desulfobacterota; class Desulfuromonadia; order Geobacterales; family Geobacteraceae; genus Geobacter. The sequence continues at coordinate 6,790 of JAJZUC010000061.1, forward strand.
TGACCTTGAGATAGTCGATGTAGTAGCATGAAAGCCCCTCCACCTTGTTCATGAATTCCCCCAGGTCGTCCCCCCCGTATTTCAGGTACGCGTAGGAGAGGAATCGGGTCGCCGCCGCCCCTTTTCCTCGGTTCCTCCGCTCATGGACATACCTGTCGATTGCCTCTTCGATGACGATTGCGTTCATGGCTCCTCTCCTTCGAATCCGCACCCGGATTGCGGGTTGACGGGAAAAGGAAAGGCCACTTCCCGTAAATAAAGTGGCCTTGTTGGTTGGTGCCCCCCGACGACAAGACCCAGGAGCCTGTCGGACTTAGGAATGAATCTGCTGCGAGAACGGCAAATCGGTCCATATTCCCGGGAATTCTTGACGAATAGAACCACTATTCGCCTGCAAATTCCCGAAAATCTGTCCTCGATCTGCCATTCTCTCGCTACGATTCCCTAAGTCCGACAGACTCCTAGTCGAGAAGGTCGGACCCGTCGCTGAACCATCCTATGGTTGGCAGCGATACGGGATCACAGACCTTTCCCGGATGGTCCGCCCGGACCCCGCAGTGCCCGCACTCCACCCTGACGGCGCCGGACGTAAGGAGTTCGCCCCTGCTTTTCAGACTGCACAGATGCTTGTCGTGATGTTTGCTGCCGCACATACGTTACCTCCTGTAATGGTTCGATACCGTCCCTGTTTTTGGCTGAACGGGAAGAGCTGCGTCCAAAATCTCTTGCACGCCGCGAGGCAACCAGTAGAACACGGTTCTGTCATTCCGGTTAAGCAAGGAGCTTACCAAAACGACAAAACAACCGGGTTCCGCAACTGGCCGGTTTTGCGTGGTTTTTTGGGCAGGGACTTTCAGGAGGGAGTGGCTTGAGGCAAATAGTATTACGTACAGGTAACACGCGGGTAGAAACGGTAACGTTACTCCATCACGGCAATCGGGTCCCCCGGCCGCACCACCCCGCCGGTGATGACCCGGGCGAAGATCCCCTCCTTCGGCATGACGCAGTCGCCGGCCTGGTAGAAGATGGCGCAGCGGGTATGACACTCCTTGCCGATCTGGGTCACCTCCAGGAGCGTCACTCCCACCGTGAGCCGCGTACCTACGGGGAGCGACGGGAGGTTGATCCCCTCGGTGGTGATGTTCTCGGCGAAGTCGCCGTTGTCGACGTCGAGCCCCATGGCCCGCATCTTCTCGATGCTCTCCTTGGCCAGGAGGCTCACCTGCCGGTGCCACTCCCCGGCGTGGGCGTCGCCGACGATGCCGTGGTTCTCCCGCAGCTCCACGCTCGCCACCGGCTTCTTCCGCTCCCCCTTCTTCTCACTGATGCAGACCGCTATCACTTTCGCTGACATAAAGACCTCTCGCTATTTTATTGTTCCCTGAATCCACGGACTTTCCACGAAAGTGCAACTTCATGCGACGGAGCACACTTCGTCACTCCTTACTCCTCACGGTCTTCTCCTACCCGCCCACCTTCGCCATGGAGAACGCCTTGTGCTCCGCCTTCTCCGCATCCATCCCGTGCCGCTCGGGCTTGCATCCCACCAGCCGCCGCAGGGCATCCTCCAGCGGAGTCTGGTCGACGGCCCCGAGGAACGGCTTCAGGTCGAGCCCCTCGTCGGAGAAGAGACAGCTCTTGGCCATGCCGGTGGCGGTGATCCGGATCCGGTTGCATTCGCTGCAGAAATGCCCCGAGACGGCGGAGATGACCCCGATGGTCCCGGTGGCGCCGCGGATTCGGTAATCCCGCGACGGACCGGCCATGGTCCCCTTCTCCACCGGCTCCAGCCCGTAGACGGCGGCGATCCGGTCGAGGATCTCCCCTGCCGGGATGCAGAGCCGCTGCCAGTTCTCCTCCCGGGTGGCCGGCATGTACTCGATGTAGCGGACCGTGTAGGGGTGCTCCAGGGTGAGCCGCGCGAACTCCACCACCTCGTCGTCGTTCACCCCGCGCATCACTACCATGTTGATCTTCGGCGGCGGGAAGCCGGCGGCCAGAGCGGCGTCGATGCCGGCCAGCACGCGCGTCACGTCGCCGGTGCGGGTGATGGCGCGGAAGGTGTCGGGCTTCAGGGAATCGAGGCTGATGTTGAGCCGCTGCACCCCGGCCCGGCGCAGTTCCGCCGCCATCTCCGGCAGCAGCAGCCCGTTGGTGGTGAGGACCAGCTGCCGCAGCCCGGGAAGCGCCGCGAGCCGGGCGAGGAACGGCACGATCCCCTTGCGGACCAGCGGCTCGCCGCCGGTGACCCGGATCTTCTCGACCCCGATGGCGACGGCGGCCCGGGCAATGCGGAAGAGCTCCTCGTAGGAGAGGATGTCGCCGTGGGTAAGCTTCTCCACCCCTTGCGCCGGCATGCAGTAGCGGCAGCGGAGGTTGCAGCGGTCTGTGACCGAAAGCCGGAGGTAGTTGATCCGGCGGCCAAAACTGTCGACTAGTTCCATGATTGCCTTACCTCAGGAGTGTCCGTTCGACGAACCCGGCCACCGCTCCCGGATCGTTCAGGTCGAGAACCGGGACATCCAGTTCCAGCGCTTCGTCGCTCGCCACGGCGAGCAGGGTCGGGTCGTGCTCCTCGCCGCGGCAGAGAAGCGTGGCGCTCCGCTCCCTGCGGTGCACCTCGATCTTCGGCAGGCCGCTCTTCTTGAACCCTTCGGTCAGGACGATGTCCACGTCGCCGAAATAGGTTTCGAGCAGCTCCTCGATGGGGGGGGAGGCGGCGTGTTTCCTCACCACCGCCAGCTTTTCCGGTGAGGAGATGAGCATGGTGTCGGCGCCGGCCGCGGTCAGGCGGTAAGAGTCCTTCCCCGGATGGTCGATGTCGAAGCGGTGGGCGTCGTGCTTGATGACCCCCACCCGGTATCCCCGCCCCTTCAGCTCCGCAATCACCTTTTCGAGGAGGGTCGTCTTCCCCGTTCCCGATTTTGCCACAAATGATACCGCCCTGATGGTCATCCTTTCCTCCATGTGTCGAATGGTCTCAAACTCCTCCGGGGTGTTGACGTTGACGAAGGTCCGCCCCGGCGTCACCACATCGGCCAGTTCCTCTTCCTCCACGTAACGGGTCCGCACCTCGGGGTAGAAATCGAAGATCCGGTAGTTCCCCTCCCGGAGCATCCGCTCCATGGCCGGAAGGCACCCGGTGCCGTAAAGGGCGAAGAGGGGATCGAGCCCGTCGGCGGTGCGGGGGACCACCACGTCGTACCCACCCCGCAGGGAGCAGAGCCGCGCGATCACCCGCGGGTCGGGCCAGGGGACGTCGCAGGCCGAGACGAAGACGTAGGGGGTTCCGGCCCGGGCCAGCCCGGTGTGGAGCCCCCCCAGGGCGCTGCCGGGGTGGATGTCGGGAACGATCTCGACGCCGAATTCCCGAAAGCGCTCCCCCCGGTCCCCCACCAGAAGGGTCCGGGCGAAAAACTGCCGGAAGGCGTCGATCGCCCGTTCCACCAGGGGCTTCCCCCCCAGGGGGAGAAGCGCCTTGTCCCGCCCCATGCGGCGGCTTTGGCCGCCGACCAGGATCACCCCGGTCACGTCGGTGAGAAGCGAATCGTCCATGAAGTGAATTGTAAAGGTGGAGGGGGGAAAGAGTCAAAGGAGTTTTAGCACCAATGTTCCGGGTAGTGCCGGTGGTGGACGATGTTGTTGGTCAGGAGGGCGACCGCCAGGAGGATCAGCGTCCCGGCCAGGACCGGCATCAGAAGGAAGGCCGCCCCCGCGTGCCCCTGGACCCCGATCAGGGCGGTGGCGCCCCCCGGGGGGTGGACGGTGCGGGTGAGGTACATGAGAAGCGTCGCCAGTCCCACCGCCAGGGCGATGGCCGTGGAGCCGGTGCCGCCGCAGGCCACCACCACCACCGCCACGGCGGCGGAGAGGAGGTGCCCCCCCACCAGGTTGCGGGGCTGGGCGAGGGGAGATTCGGCGGCGCCGAAGAGAAGCACCGCCGACGCCCCGAAGGAGCCGATGAGAAGCGGATGCCCCGCCAGGCGGGTCACCGCCAGGATGGCGAGGATCCCGGCGGTGCCGCTCAGAAGCCCCCAGATGGCGTATTTCAGCGAGAGCGGCTGCCGGACGCTCCGGTTGCGCCGCCCCTTCAATTTGCCCGGCAGGCGGGCAAGCCGTAGTTTCACCTGCGTTTTCTCCTTGTTGGACGATCCGTGTCCATAGCGCCGGGGGGAAGCTGTTTGCCCCGCCCCCGGTGCGTTTCCCTTCAGCCCGAATTCGGCAGTTGCCCGCAAGCTTCATTCGCTGAAACGCACTCCTTCTGCCGTTCTCGCAGTAGATTCATTCCTAAGCCCGACAGGCTCCTGGCTCATTGCGCTGCAGCCGATTAACTCACCCTTCGGGTTCGGACAAAATCGGCTGCGGTCGCTCCATTTCGCCAAGAACGGCGACGAATGAGCGCGCAATCGCTTATTACGCATGCGGGCAACTGCCGGATCAGGTTCAGTGGTCATGGTGCTGCGGTGTTTCGCCGTGGCTGCCGGGACCCTTCGCTTCCCCATGGCCGTGGCGGGCGCTCTGGCCGGCGGCGTCCTGATGGAGCAGTTCCACGTAGTGGGTGTACTCCACGTAGGCCGCCACGTATCTGCGGCCGGCCGCCACGCTCTCGTCCTTGTGCCGGTACGCCTCGGCAACCCGCTCGTAGCGCTGGCGGATGCCGTTAGCGACCGCGTCGGTGACGAGTTTCACCAGTTCCTCGGCCGAGCCGCCCGCCAGCGCCTTGTCGGCCGCCGCCACAGCCGGCTCCACCGCGCCGGCCGGCTTGAGGCCGGTGAAGGGAGCCCCTTCGCCTGCCCGATGGATCTTTACGAGGGACTCGAAGAAACGGTGCTCGGCCGCCTCCTTCGCCTTCGCTCCCTTTCTGGCCGCGGCCACGGTCTCCCTGAAGGAGGCGCGAACCTTCGCCTCCTCCTTCTCCTGGACCCACTTGAGGACCGGCGTCACGTCACCCTTCTCCAGGGCGATGCGTGCATCCTGGATGACCGGGCCGTCGAGGGTGTCGCAGTGGGCCCGGGCGCTGCCGGCGGGGAGGGTCAGGGTGGCGGCGAGGATGGTCAGGATGAGGGGGGCCATGACAATAGTGCTCTTTCTCATTGCTCGTTCTCCTTCACGTTAGTTGTGATGGCGGGCGCTTCAATCCTGCTTCCAAAACAGGGCGAGCGCCGCGATGACCCCCCAGCAGAGGGCGTGTCCCGCGATCACGTATTCCATCTTTCCGAGCCTTTCCGAAGCCGGCCCGTTACCGTGCCGCTTCGTCGGCGCCACAGCGCCGCTCCAGCTCGGCCAGCCGCGCCTTCAGCTCCTTTTCCTTCTGCCACCGCTCGGTCACGTCGCGGATGATGGCGCCGCTTCCCGCCATGGCGCCGGCGGCGTCCCGGACGAGGGCCATGGAGAACTCGGTGGAGATGCGGCTGCCGTCGGCGCGCAGGGCGGGGGCGGTGAGGAGCTTGGTGCCGTAGCTGGTCTCCCCGGTCGCCATGACCTGGCGGTACCCCTCCCAGTGGCGGGTCCGGAGGTTCTCCGGGATGATCAGGTCGAGGGAGCGCCCCAGCGCCTCGGCGGCGGTGAAGCCGAACATCCGTTCCGCCGCCGGGCTCCAGAGGCGGATGATCCCCTCCCGGTCGGCGAAGATGACGGCGTCGGGGACCCCTTCGGCGATGGCGGCGTAGAGTGCGGTGGTTTCGTCGGACATGGATTTCTCCTTCCTGCCGGTGTTTGGTAAACGGTACCGTGCGGTGCGCGAAGATCAAGAGCCCCTTCAGTGGCTTAAGTAAGGGACCAGCGGGATGAGCCGCTGGTAGTCGTCGTAGGTGAGGGAGCTCTGCCAGTGCCCCGTCGCCATGCCGGTGCCGATCCCGGCGGCGAAAAGGAGGAGCGCCAGGGCCGGGAAGGCCCAGGCCGGCACAGGTCGCCGCCAGAAGGGAGGCGCCATCCGGAGGACCTCCCGCTCCGGGCAGCTCGCCACGCAGGTGAGGCAGCCGGTGCACTCGGGGGAGCGGACCGCCTTCTTCTCGTGGACCGCAAGCCCAGCCGGGCAGGCCCGGCTGCAGCGCCGGCAGCCGGTGCAGCGGGCCGCGTCGCGCCGCACCTTGAAGGGGCCAAGGATGCTCGCCACGCCGAGCAGCGCCCCGTAGGGGCAGAGGTAGCGGCACCAGAAGTTCCTGTAGAGCAGCGACAGCGCCGCGAGCACCGCGAGGATCGCCACCGTGGTGGCCGACATCCGGGTGAAGAAGAGGAGCATCTTCACGTCGCTCACCGCCCAGTAGGGGGCGTCGAGAAACGCCGCCACGGCCTGGGCCGGCATGTCGACCACGATGAGCTTCACGAAGAAGAGCAGCAGCAGGTACTTCACCCCCCGCAGCGCCCCGTCGAGCCAGGGCCAGATCCGGAAGTTGCGCCCGAAGAGCCGCCGCCCCGCCTTCCACGCCCCCTCCGAGAGGGTCCCCACCGGGCAGAGCCAGGAGCAGAACGACTTTTTCGCCACAAGGCCCATGGCGACGATGGCGAGGAAGATGACCAGGGCCGCCGGATGGACCGGGTTGATCTCCCCGGTGGCGAGCCACTGTTTGGTGCTCGCCAGGGCGCCGATGGGGAGGAACCCCTCCACCCCCGGCGGCCGGGAGACGAGGGGGGTGGCGCCGCCGCTCTCGAAGTGCCGGACGAAGAGGCCGAAGCGGATGCCGATGACGGCCGTCCAGGCGAAGAAGCCCCACTGGACGGCGGCGCGCCAGCGGGGGATGGATGCGTGCGGATGCTGAGCGTTCATGGGTGATGCCTCGTTCATTCCGTGAGGAGTGAGGCGTAAGGGGTGAAGGGTTTGTCGCCTCACGGTGTACCTACCTGCCCGCCAGGGGATCCTTGATCTCATGCTCGGGCCTGAACATGAGCTTCTTCACCCCGCGGTTGTTTACGTACTTGGCCAGTTCCAGGTCGACCTTCGCCGGCACCGTCACCCCGGCCTTGGCCAGGGCCTGCCGCAGGAGCCCCTCCGCCTGGCCGGCGTGGGTGGAGGCGTCCCCCAGGACCCGCAGCGCCTCGGTGGGGTTGTGGAAGCCGACGGAGTTCTCGGCGCCGATGAAGACCACGCGGTAGAAGGCCTCCAGGTAGTGGTCCTTCGCCTGCTCGTAGAGGGCCTTGTCGATCGCCTTCCCGGCGGCCTGCTCCCGGTTGGCCATCTCGAAGAGCTTCGCCACGGTGGCGGTGGCGTAGCCGGCCCGGATGAACCGGGACATGGTCCGGTCCTGGATGGCGTAGACCTTGCCGCGGAGCTCCTCGGGGCCCTCGGCGTGGCACTGCTGGCAGGCCTTGAGGCCGTTTTTCAGGGGGCTCATGATGCGGTGGTCGGCCACCTTCTGCGCTCCCTCTCCGGTGTACGGCATATGGCAGTCGGCGCAGGAAACCCCCGCCTGCCAGTGGACGCTGCCATTGGAGAAGAGCTCGAACTCGGGGTGGCGGATGAAGGCGAGCTTGAAGCCGGTGACACTCTGGGTCCACTCGCCGCTCGGCGGATTGTTGCGGAGCTTTTTGATGATCTCCTCGATGGTGATCTGCCCCCACTTGCTCCCCTCCCACGGGAAGAAGACGTCGGTGGACTTCATCTTCTCATCCTTGGGGATGCTGTAGGTGACGTGGCACTGGGCGCAGACCAGGTTCCGCATATCCTGCCGGGTGAGCTTCGCCTCGTCGACGCCGAGCTTCGCCAGCGCCTTGCCGAGGGTGAAGCCGCGGGAGATCTTCAGCGACATGTCGCGGTTGTTGTGGCAGTCGATGCAGGCGACCCCCAGGGTCTGGTGCTCCTTCGGGATTTTCGCCAGCACCTCCTGGTACGGCCTGGCGAAGTAGTCACGCCCCATCTGGCGCTGGAGGACCGGCGCATAGGGGGTCTTGCAGGTGAGACAGGAGCCCCCCGCCTTCACCCGTCCCGGGTCCACCTCCAGCTGGTCCTTGACCATGAAGAGGTGCCCCCGCGGCTCCCGGTACTCGACGCCGAAACCCCAGCCGTTGTAAAGCAGGGCCAGGAACGGGAACTCGTCGAGCTTGTCGGGGCGCTCCTCTCCTTCATCGTAGCCGCGCTTGTACTTGCTCTTTCCCGCCGGGGACGGTTCGCCGGTCTTCTTCCAGAGCTCGTACTCCGCCGGGTAGACCTTTCCCCACTCGGCCGGGTCCACCGCCCCGTCGGCGATGTCGGCCGGCTTCACCGGCTCCGGCTTCTTCGGCGCGCACCCCGCCCCGATCGCCGTCGCCGCCATGAACAGCGCGACTACCCCCCGTTTCACCATCGTCCTCTTCATGCCATCGTTCTCCTCTCTCATTGAATGTGCAGCCGTTATGGGTCGCGATCCCTGCCTCGGGGGGCCGCGTCGATGCCGGTCAGTTTGTGCCGATGGCAGCCCTTGCACTGGCGGGTCGGGTTCGTCTGCCGTTGATCATTAGAGTACAAACTGATTTACCGGCTGGCCTTGACATAAATCAAAGGAGAGAAGGTTCGTCGGCCGATTGTCAGGCGGCCAACGGGGAGTATACTGATTGGTGGGTTGTAATATTCCCCCTTTTGCCGGAGCAAGGAGGTGATCAGCATGGTTCGGATCGGGGTCGGCAACCGGGTCATTTACTTTGTTTCGGGCGCCTTTGTCGCCATCGCCATGGCGCTGTTTCTGCTGGTCGGCCCTCCCCAGCTGCTGGCCAGGTCGAGCACCCCGGATTTTTGCGTCCGGTGTCACGTCATGGAGAGCGAGTACGAGTCATGGATCCACACCGGCGCCCACCGGCGGATCAAGTGCGTCGACTGCCATCTGCCAAACGAGCATCCCGTAGCCCACTACATCTGGAAGTCCATCGACGGCGCCAAGGATGCCTTCATTTTCTATTCGGGGCGCGTGCCGCAGATAATCAGGCTTTCGGCCCACGGTAAAGTGGTGCTGCAGAAGAACTGCGTCCGCTGCCACGAGACGACCGTGGCCCATATCGACACCGAACGCCACTGCTGGAACTGCCACCGCCGCGTATCCCACACGCGGAGCGGGGCCATGGAAACCCTCTAGGAGGCTCGACGATGAGACGACTGAACCCTGTAGCACCCATGATCGTGCTGGCTGCCGCTGCAACCCTCTTTGCCCTCGGGGGATGCGCCCCCGAGAAGGCCCAGCCGGTAAAGACGGTCCAGATCCCCGACGGCGAGATCGATCCGGCCGTCTGGGGGAAGGCCTATCCCACCGAATACGAACTGTGGAAGAAGACCGAGGAGCCGGAGCCCCCCGGCAAGAGCAAGTACAAGCGGGGCTTCGACGCCGATCACGTCACCTACGACAAGCTTTCCGAGTTCCCCTACATGGCGCTTCTCTTCAACGGCTGGGGGTTCGGCGTTGCCTACAACGAACCCCGGGGCCACGCCAACATGCTGCGGGACCAGCTGGAGATCGACGCGTCCAGGCTTAAGGCAGGGGGGGTCTGCCTCACCTGCAAGACCCCTTACGCCCCCAGGCTCCAGAAGGAGATGGGAATCGACTACTTCAGGAAACCCTTCAAGGATGTCCTCGCCCGGATCCCCGAAAAGCATCGGACCCTCGGGGTGGCCTGCATCGACTGTCACAACAATGAGGACATGACTCTCAGGATCTCCCGCGGCTTCACCCTTGGGGAGGCGCTGAAGAAGCTGGGTGTCGACCAGGCGAAACTGACCCGCCAGGAGATGCGGAGCCTCGTCTGTGCCCAGTGCCACGTCACCTACTGCATCCCCAAGGACGCCGAGATGAAATCGGTGGGGGTCTACTTCCCCTGGCAGGGGAGCAAGATGGGGAACATCTCCATCGAGAACGTCATCAGACAGATCCGCAGCGATGAGAGCGTCCGCGAGTGGAAGCAGGGGGTGACGGGCTTCAAGCTGGCCTTCATCCGCCACCCAGAGTTCGAGCTCTTCTCCAATGGCAGCGTCCACTGGAAGGCCGGGGCCTCCTGCGCCGACTGCCACATGCCCTACACCCGCGTCGGCGCCTTCAAGGTGTCGGACCACCGGGTCATGAGCCCCCTGAAAGGGGACATGAGGGCCTGCATCCAATGCCACTCCGAGAGGCCCGAATGGCTCCGGGAGCAGGTGATAGCCATTCAGGACCGGACCGTCTCCCTCATGCTCCGCTCCGGCTACGCCACCGCCACCGTGGCGAAGCTCTTCGAGAAGGTCCATGCCGCCCAGGCCGAAGGGAAGCAGATCGACAAGGCCCTCTACGACAGGGCGAAGGATCTCTACGAGGAGGCCTTTTACCGCTGTGTCTTCATAGGGGCCGAGAACTCGGTCGGCTTCCACAACCCCACCGAGGCCCTGCGGGTGCTTGGCGACGCCACCGCCTTCGCCACCAAGGCCGAGGCCCTGCTGCGCCAGGCCCTGGCCAAGGCGGGGATCGAGGTGCCCCTCACCGTCAACCTGGAGCTCAACAAGTACGTGGAGCAGCGGGGCGAGAAGAAACTCAGGTTCGACCCGAAGGTGGAGATCAAGGACCCCTACGGCGTTCAGGTCAGGTTCTGAGCCCCACGCCCCACGTAAAGGAACGCGGACGCCCCGGGACGCAGCCTGTCCCGGGGCGTTGCCGCGTCCGGATGTAAAACGGGTAAAGAATCGCCTGCCGGTGCCGATACGGTAAGAGTGGGCGCCGCATCCAGCGGGCGCAAGCTCTTCAGGCGAAAGGAGTGGCAAGCCGTGCTTTTCTCAAGCGGACTCAGGAAGGAACTGGCGGAGAAGGATGCCGAGCTGAACGTGATGAAGCAGATCCTCGACAACCTGGGAAACATCGTCATACTCTGCGACACCACCCCCGAAAACAGGATCTTCTACATGAACAAGGCGGCCCGGGAGATGATGATGCGCCACCGCCAGGAGCTGAACAGCGGCCTGCGCGGGGCCGACGTGGCCAACGCCTTCGAGCAGTCGATCCACCAGTTCCACAGGGAGCCGGGAAAGGTCCGGGCGATCCTCGGCAAGCCGGGGGAGCTCCCCCACCGGGCCGAGATCCCCATCGGCGGCGTGACGCTTCGCACCACCTCCTACCCGATCTGGGACCCGCAGGAGCCGGGGAAGGTCCGCTGCTACATGGCGTGCTGGGACGACATCACCGCCGAGAAGTCGATCGAGGAGCGCAACCGGGCCGACATCGCCCGGAAGAACTACCTGGAGGAGCGGGTGGCCCAGATCGCCACCGCCATGGAGGAGATGAGCATGACCGTCACCGAGGTGGCGCGCAACACCTCCAACGCCTCGGACTCGGCCGTGAACGTCGCCCGCACCGCCCACGAGGGGCAGGAGATCGTCAACCGCTCGGTGCAGGAGATGCAGCGGGTGGCCCGGATCGTGCGCGACTCCGCCGCCATCGTCGACTCCCTCGGGAGCAAGTCGGAGAAGATCGGCGAGATCATCGAGGTGATCAACGAGATCGCCGACCAGACCAACCTCCTGGCGCTGAACGCCGCCATCGAGGCGGCCCGGGCCGGCGAGCAGGGGCGCGGCTTCGCCGTCGTCGCCGACGAGGTCCGCAACCTGGCGGTGAAGACCATGAACTCCACCAAGCAGATCAACGCCATGGTGGC